>VFJV01000151.1 GCA_009885895.1 Gammaproteobacteria bacterium | reverse complement strand
CCAAAACACTCCTGTATTCATCATCCAGAGCTGCCATTTGTCTTTTTCGCTTGACACTTGCCTTCTTGAAGCTATCTTTACGAATGATATTGAGGGCAATATGCCTAAAGATGGCGTAATTTTCTGCTGAGGCTTCGGTTCTGATCCTCAATTCATCTTCCCTAAATGTAACATCCAGAGTCCAGTGCAGCGAGTTCTCTATACCCCAGTGTTTACGGGAAGCATTCAATAAATATTCTGCATTGGCTTGTGCTGAGCAGATATAAAATCTAACCTCTTTTGTCTTAACATTTTTACCTTCTCTTAATGATTCAATCATAAGGATACTCGTTAATTTTTTCCATTCTGATGCGGTTGAAAACTATTTTTTGTGTTTTTTTACATCAATAGCATAAGCTCTTCTAGTCTCAACACGACCATGCCCTGCATCGACGTCTTGATGAAAATCATGGTCTATATTTTTGAAATTTTTTGCTTTAGCCATTGAGAAAAAAACATTCACTTCATCATGCAAAGTTCCTTGATTCCCCTTTAACGCAAGCAGATAATCCCCTTTTTTTCAACAATTTGCTTCGCAATTTCTTTCTGACATCCCATGGCATCAATGCTTACAAGGCAACCTTTGATGGCTAAACTATTCAATAGTTCAGGTATTGCCGTGATTTCATTGCTTTTTTCCGCCGTTTTTTCTTGACCTAAAACAACACCGTTTGCGCTGCTCCATGCACTGACCATATGAATCGCCGATTTTCCAGCCTCAGCGCTATAGCTACCTCTTAGGGTTTTGCCGTCAATCGCTATAATATCTCCTTCAGTGATTTCTCTAATACTTTGCATTCATGCAATAAAACAAGATTCAAATTGCTTGGTATTAAGCTTTCGCATTACTCTTGCAATGGTATCATCAACCGATATTCCATTTGTATAGGGTAAAAATTGTTTTAGCCAATTCAGTTTCAATAAGCCAAAATCGCGTATCGATTTCCAGCCATCACAGCCTGAAATAGTACCGCTAATGATTAAAAATAGGATCTCTAGCAGGGGATAACGCTTGGTTCTATCCACGCGGGTCTTCAAGGGTCGAAAAATGGCTTATTAACGTGGATCCCATAGGTAGCTCCTCATATTTTTAATGAGTGCCTATTTGATCGTGTTTTTCTATCTTTGTCGATCCTTTAACCTATTCAACCCAAATAAATCTTAAATTGCTCAAAATTTAGATGATCTTGCCCTGAGGGGAAAAGGCGGCGCATAAGCCTTATTTTTGTATATTATTAGCTCTTCTCTAGGGGCTTTACTACGCCTAAAAATCCACGGCTATTTTCCACTCTTTGGGGTTTGAGCTGATTTAACGTCATGATCACCTTCGAACGACTGCAACTGCTCCTTATTATTGCCGCCCCTCCTCGCCACTGTAGCAAGCAGCAAATCACGGAATGCTGCCTCACGAGACGGCTCATCTTTAGCAGTACCCGATTTCATTTCAAGGCGCACTGTGTTTTTTTCAACAGCGCCTCCTGCCACCATTGTACTCATAGGATCCGCTAATTCTTCATCGCTCAAGCTCCCCACAAGTTCCCTCAGTTCTTCGGCACTGATACCGCTCATAATTTCCGCACATTGTTCGTCGCTCATCCCATCGACAAGCTCGGCCCGTTCTTCATCACCCAAGCTTTCTACAAATTCAATAAACTCCGCATCGCTCAAACCCTTTATAGCATTCAAAAATTCTTTTGCAGTTGCCTGCTCGGTCTCATTAGCCCCAGCGGCCTTTGCAAGTTTATCCGTAATCAATACCCATAACGCCGTGCGCATGATCTTACAAAAAAGAGCCGCATGATTGGACCCTGCACTCTGCTTTGGCAGAGGTGGGGGCGTAGGTAGAGGCAAAGGAGGCGGCGCTAAAGGGGCAAACTGTAGTGCAGGAGCCGTATATTCACTCTTAGCACTAAATTCAGGCGAGGGGTTCTCTATAATTCCGTCTTGTTCCAAATCCATAAATAGATGTTTTTTCCTCTTTTTTGGCTTTATTTTTGGTTTAACCTCCACCAGCAGATTTATTTTTTTAAGGAGCATTTTCAATAAAAATGCGCGCATCGCCATGGCAATAGCCCTATCCATATATTTTTTAGCATTCTCGTCTGTTTGATTTTTAGCATTTTTTTGTGCTTGTATTCGTCTTGCCAACAACAAGGACGCGGCACGTTTTAATGCCATTAAATCCTGTAAAGTTTTCCCCATTCGAGCCTTGTCTTGCAAAACCGCAACACTACCGGAAGGGGTAGAAATACCTAAATTAATTTGCCTCTTGTTTAGAGTAAGATCCCCTTTCGGCAAAACCCTATTGTCTGGCTGTAGCGATCGAGCCTGCGTTTGTTTAGCCGTTGTCAGCACAGCGGGTGCTGGGTTTTTACTTTTAGCTCCAGGTCGTTCTTCTTTCTTTGACATTATAACCCTCCTATACTCTTCGTTTAAAAATCATTATACCGCACTTTAATTGCATCCATATTAAGGTTTTATTAACTGCTAACAAATTAGCGCACTACTTTTCCCGTCAAAGCATCAAAAATAGGCGTAGGTTTGTCTAAACCCCCTACATTACCCACTAAAATACTCTCTAAATCCGTAGCAAAACAAGCATAAACTTCATCCGCAGTGCGACAAGGCACTTCGCCTTGTCTATTTGCACTCGTCGACACCAGTGGTCCGCCAAAATCCAAACACAATTGTTGCACTACAGGATGGGCGCTGACCCGTACAACCACGCTGCCCCACTCTCCATGTATGGCCGCAGGAACTTTATCTGTCTTTGGCCAAGCCCAAGATACCGGCCCGGGCCAAGTCGCTAAGATCGAAGTTAAGCGTTCTGGTGACAAAGGTTGTAAGAAAGGTCCTAGTTGCGCAAAATTGGCGGCAATTAAAATAAGGCCTTTGCCTACATCGCGTTGTTTGATTGCCAATAATTTTTGAACGGCTTTGTCAGAAAAAGGCGAGCAGCCTAAACCATACACGGCTTCGGTAGGATAAGCGATAACCCCATCGTTCATCAAAGCACGCAAGGCCGCACGGTAATTTTCTGTGCTAAACGGCATGCACTATTCCTCGTCTAAAGACAAGGTATAACCACATTCCTTTTGTGGACAAATTTTTTCACGACCTTTGCGTTTACTCACCTTCAAAGTCAAAATAGGCCATTGACACGTGGGACAGGCTTCCGCTAAGGGTTCATCCCATAGGGCATAATCACACTCAGGATAACGGCTGCAAGAATAAAATATTTTTCCCTTTCTGGACTTGCGTTGCAATATACTGCCTTCTTTACATTTAGGGCAAACCACTTTGGTATCGCTGGGTTTTTCAATGGGTTCTAAGTAACGACAATCGGGATAACCACTGCACCCTATAAATTTGCCATAACGCCCTTCGCGGATCAACAAAGGTTTTGCACATTTTTCACAGGTTCGTCCTTCAACAATTTCTGGATCGACCGTGCTGGAAGATTCTAAATTGCGCGTATAATCACAATCGGGATAAGCAGTACAACCTACAAAACGACCCTTACGACCCAAACGGGTGGATAAGGGTTTCCCGCATTGGGGGCACGCTTCGTCCATCGCTTCTTGCGTTACATCTTTACGTTGCACCGTTTCTTGTATCAATGCAATTTGCTTTTTAAAGGGTTGCCAAAATTCTTCTAATACGGGGATCCACTCTTTTTCTCCACGCGACACCGCATCCAGATCGTCTTCTAATTTTGCGGTAAAATCATAATCTACATATCTTTCAAAAAAGCGCGTTAAAAATCGATTGACCACACGGCCTACATCGGTAGGAATGAATCGTTTTTTATCTAAAAAAACATATTCTCGGTTTTGTAAAGTCGAGATAATAGAGGCATACGTCGAAGGCCGTCCTATCCCATGCTCTTCCAGGGCCTTTACCAAGCTGGCTTCTGAGTACCGAGGAGGAGGGTCGGTAAAGTGTTGTGTGCCTACAATTTTTTCCAAAGGAATTTTTTGACCCACCGTCATTGCGGGCAATAGAGTATCGTTATCGTCTTGGGGTTTAGCATCGTCTTTATCTTCTTGATACACCGAAATAAAACCCGGATCGCTGATAACCGAACCATTCGCACGAAAAACATTCCCCTCCCCCGCCAGTAAATCCACCGCTACGGTATCTAAGGTGGCGGGGATCATTTGGCTTGCCACGGTACGTTTCCAAATTAAGCTGTATAGTTTGTATTGATCCGCGCTTAAATGTTTTTTAATTTTATCAGGCACATTCAGCACCGACGTGGGACGAATAGCCTCATGCGCTTCTTGTGCATTTTTGGACTTTGTTTTATACACAGGCTGTGTTTTAGGTAGGTTTTTCTCGCCATACTGTTTCACAATATACGCTCGAATCTCATCTACCGCTTCTTGTGCTAAATTAACCGAATCGGTACGCATATAGCTAATAAGACCCGCGGCGCCTTCGCCTATATCAATCCCTTCATACAATTGTTGGGCTATCATCATGGTGCGTTTAGCCGTAAAGCCTAATTTACGCGCCGCTTCTTGTTGCAACGTGGAAGTAATAAAGGGTGCTGCAGGCTGTCGGCGGCGCTGCTTTTTGTCTATAGCACCTACGACAAGGTAATCGCCCGCTGCTTTGGCTAAAGTATCTTGCACCGACGTTGCTTGTGTTTCATTGGTAATGCTAAATTGCGTTAACTTTTCGCCTTGGTATTGTTGTAATTTAGCCGTAAAATCTTGCTTTGCTTCTGATAAATAGGCGTGTAAAGTCCAGTATTCTTCTGTTTTAAAACGTTCAATTTCTTCTTCACGCTCGGCAATCAGTCGCAATGCCGGGCTTTGAACTCGACCTGCAGACAATCCACGGCGTATTTTTTGCCACAATAAAGGGGATAATTTAAATCCCACCAAGTAATCTAAAGCACGGCGAGCCTGTTGCGCATGCACCATAGGCATGGCTACCTCGCGCGGATGTTTCATGGCCTCTTGAATAGCATTTTTGGTGATTTCATGAAACACCACCCGTTTTACCGGTTTGTCCTTTAACAGTTTTCGTTCTATCATGAGCTCTTGCACAGACCAAGCAATGGCTTCACCTTCCCTATCCGGATCTGTTGCGAGGATCAAACAGTCTGCAGACTTAATACATTTGGCAATGGCATCTACATGTTTAGTATTTTTTTCCGCAACTTGGTAACGCATGGCAAACTGATTGTCGGGATCCACCGCGCCTTCTTTAGGCACTAAATCGCGCACATGCCCATATGAAGCCAATACTGTATTTCCAGGGCCTAAATATTTTTCTATTGTTTTTGCCTTAGCGGGCGATTCAACGATCACTAAATTTTTTGTCATATATACCTATATTTATTTCAAGATGCAAATCAGCGCGTAGGGGCATTCCCCTGTGTTACCACCCTACCCAGGGCAGGCACGGGGGCCTGCCCCTACACCCTTTCATAGCCGCCACTTTGCAAGCGCACCAAGCCTTTTAATTCCAAGGCCATGAGGATGACGGAAACTTCGGCCACCGTCAAGCCCGTGCGTATCAGGATAGCATTAAAAGAGGTCGCTGAAAAATCAATGCTCTTGAGCAGATCCTGTGTTTTCTTATCTAAAATAGCGGTTTTTTTGCCGCCCATGACCTTTTTTTGCTCCATTTTTGAGCCATACCAAGCCCCAAAGGCCGTCGTCTCCTCCAATATGTCCTCTACCGTTTCAACTAGTTTAGCACCTTCTTTGATTAAAAAATGTCCTCCCTTACTTAAAGGATTGTGCAAAGAACCCGGCAATGCGTAAACCTGCCGCCCTTCATTCAATGCAAAACGGGCCGTGATCAATGAGCCGCTTTGCAAACTCGCCTCTATGACCAACACCCCCACCGCTAACCCACTGATGATGCGATTGCGTGCAGGAAAGTGCTGTGCCAATGGCGGTGTAGATGGAGGATACTCACAGACTAATAGGCCGGTTTGTGCAATATCTTCACTTAATTGTTGATGGCGCTTGGGATAAATGCGCTTTAAACCTGAACCTAAAACCGCAATGGTTTGGCCTTTAGCCTCTAAGGCACCGCTATGCGCCATGCCATCAATACCTTGCGCTAAGCCACTGGTCAATACCCAGCCTAAAACCGCCAATTCTCGCGCAAAATGTCTAGCCCATTCACAGCCTGCGGTGGTGGGATTACGGCTGCCTACAATCGCCAATTGCGGTCTGTGTAATAACTCGCTACGGCCTTTTAAGAATAATAGTTTAGGGGGCGCTTGGATCGTCGTTAATAATTCCGGATACAGGGCATCATCGGCAAAACAAATCTGGTTAAGGGGGTTGTCTTGCCAAGATACGCATTCTTCTATCACCGCCCACGGCAAGGCAGCCAAATAGTCTTTCGTACTGGGTTTTAGAGCCAAGCTCTCCCACAGACTGGCGCCACCGGCGATAAATTCCTCTGCATGGATGCCCCGTTGAAGGATCCCCTGCCAAGAACGCAAAGATAAGCCCGGCGCTAAGGCCACCGCCAAACGCGCTTTTAGTTCGGTAAAGTCCATGATGAAGGTGAGCCCAAAAAGTTAAAGTATCAAAGTATATTGCAAATTTTAAATAAATGCAATTAAACATAAAATAGATGCGCACGTTGCGCTTTCAATACTCTTCAGACCAAAACTGCTGTATGCCTATAGCAAGGGGAGATTCGATGGTGGGAATATTAACAATGAGCACCGTAACGATGATACGTTTTGTGCTAATTTGGCTTGCACTTTCAAAGGTCAACAGCACCGGCATTTGCACTTTCCAGCTGTAAACCCCCAAAAAGGGGCCTTGCTTTAGAATAACCGGTTGGCCTGAAACAATGCCCGTTACATTCAGTTGTTGCGACAGAACCTGCTTTAACAATTGACTGTCATTCAACACTTGGCGAAAAGAATCGCCCCCTTCTGGCGTAAAATTAGTAGAAAGCATATCCGAAAATTTTTGTTGGTAGTTGACCGGGTTAAAGGTATAAACATTACCCACCACTTCTTGAACCCAGAGTAACAAAGACTCTCGTGAGAGTAAGCGACCCATTGAAGCTTGCACCTGTCTAAATTGTGTTTTATTTTGTTCTTTTTTCACTTGAAGATAGCGAGGCTCTTCAGGGTGCCTCACACGCCAAAATGTTATGGCCATTAAGCCTGTGACTATTATTGTCCCGGCAATAAGGGTTGTAAAAAAAAATCTATTTTTCCTATCCAGGCGATTTGCCATAACTATTCCTAAAAAATCAGGCCTAAAAAATCAGGTAAGGGGTTCTGCTACAAATTGCTGCACACCTATTCCTTGCAAACTGTCTAAATTCATTTGTCTAGCCACAGGGTCAATCATGGCACTACTGCGCACAATGGTTAGCATGACATTATACATATTGCTAAAATTGCGTGAGGAGCTCCTCCATTGTACGCGTACAGGCACCTTAACTTGCCAAGCAAACGCTTTAGTACCACTTTCCAATGTTATAATACCGCGCTGCAACACCATAGGCGCCTGCACCACTTCGGCGGTTACCACAAAAAAACCTTGCAAGATTGTTTGCAGGTTTAATGATGCTTTAATAGCTTGTAAAAATTTTTGTCCGCCCGTGGTGGTAAAATACGTGTTCTTAGTCTCTTCTATTTGCTTTTGGTATTGCGCATAATTTTGCGTAAATGAGGCCGTCGCAGCACGCGCCGACCATCCTAACAAAGCCGCATCAGACAAAGTAGGGCTCGTTAAAGGCTGTACTTCAACGAGCCCCCCCATAATATTAGTGGCAAAATACCGTGGCGCGGGTCTGGCCGTGTAAAGATAAAAAAGAATCACCACCATCAAAACACACAACATAATTAAGGCCAATACGGCGCCCATTAAAAAACGATAGCTGTCACGATAATAATTGTTCCTCAGTCGGACGATTTCTATTGCACTTTTACGCGCACTATAAGCCGTTTTCTTTTCTTGTTTAGCTTCTTGTTTAGCTTCTTGTGTCATAAAACCTCCTCATCAAGTGAAAAACACATACCGATCATTATCGCTTAGGATCAAGACGGTACACTGTAATTTGTATGCGGCGATTCATTGCTCGCCCATCGCTACGCTGATTGTTGGCAATGGGAAACGTACAACCATAGCCTATGGCATAAATAACAGGGGCTTTTACGCCTTGATTTTTGAGGTAATCGGCTATATTCTGCGCTTGTTGCCTGGATAGTGCCACCGCACGCAGTGGGTCACCGCAATTGTCGCTATAACCGCCCACTTTAATCGTTTCCACATCGAATAAAGAAATATAATCGCTCAAAATATTTAAAGTTGCGTAATTGTCGCCATTTAAATGAGAAGAATCCATAAAGAAAAATTTATCCGCAGGCAATACCAACATACTTTGCTGCCCCGAATGGATAATCGTAACCCCACCTTCCTGGAGTTGTTGCTCCTTCGCACTCATTTTTGCCGCGCGAACTTGCGCAGCATGAATCTCTGGGGATACTTCCTTCGCAGGCGCAGAGGGACCGCAGGCGGCAAGGACAAACATCGCCGTTAAACACAAGATAAGTTTAGCGCATCGTTTCAACATTTATTTTCTCTTACTTTTGGCAAATTGCATTCGCCATATGGCTCACGGTTCCCGCATAATACGTTGAGTTATTATACTTTTTAAGTACCAAAAAGTTACGAAATACCAACAACCCAGGCCCACCATCGGGCATAATCAACGCGGCTGTTTCCGGACTATCTGGAATCGGTTGGCCATTGGCTAGGCTAAGGCCCGCTTTTTGCCAAACAGAAACCGGATACCCGTTGTTTTCCCCTACCTTCAAGCCCCCCAAGTTTGCAGGGACTGTCACTTCATACCCCCAAGGTGCATCGGCTTGCCAGCCATATTGCACCAAGTAATTTGCAATAGAGGCGAAAACGTCCGGACGACTTGTCCAAATATTTTTACGTCCATCCCCATCGTAATCTACCGCATACTTTTGAAAACTAGAGGGCATAAATTGTGGTTGCCCGGAAGCCCCAGCCCATTCCCCTATATAATGCGCATTGTCTATGTGCCCTTGGCTTATTATTTGCAGCGCATCAATAAGTTGCTCGTGAAAATACTCGCTGCGATCGCTGTAAAAAGCCAAGGTTGCCAAAGAGCGGATCACGGAATAATTTCCCATATAATGGCCATAGCTTGTTTCCATCCCCCACAATGCAACAATAACACAGGGCGAAACGCCATAGGCGCGTGCCACACGATTTAATAATGGCGCATTACGGCGGTATTCGTTTACACCCATTTTAATGCGATAATCATCGCCACGCGATTGCCTATATTGCTTATAGCTTAATCGTCCTTCGGGTTGTGTACGGTCATAGCCCAATACACGCTGATCTGGACTTAATCCATTTAAAACATTATTTGCCACGGAGGATGAAACACCCGCAGAGATTGCTTCTTGCTGCGTTGCTTCCAACCACTGTTGCCAGGCTATGCTTTGGCTAGGAGACGCCTTTACAGAACCCACGACTACAACCAAACACATTGACATCCAAAAACGCATGCCAATTTTTTTCCATGCCATACTCTACTCCCTGATTGTAGCAAACAGCTATTCCTTTACGCGCGATACATACTCACCCGTACGCGTATCGACCTTAATAATTTCACCTTCCTGAATGAATAATGGGATCTTCACCACTGCGCCGGTTTCTAACTTAGCAGGCTTAGTTCCCCCACCGGAGGTGTCTCCACGGACGCCCGGGTCGGTTTCAACAATTTTCAAGGTCACGAATATGGGCGGTGCCACACTTAAGGGCTGACCATTCCATAGGACTATAGTACAAACATCTTGCTCTTTAATCCACAACTTAGCCTCTTCCATTGCAACGCCTTCAGCGGCAACTTGCTCGAAGCTTGCTGGTGACATAAAATGCCAATGCTGACCATCTGTATATAAGTATTGAGCTTCTATTTCAGCCACATCGGCAGCTTCTAAACTTTCGCCTGATTTCAGTGTTTTTTCAACCACTCGATTTGTTTTTAAATTGCGCAATTTAGTGCGCACAAAGGCTTGCCCTTTGCCTGGTTTCACGAATTCATTTTCTACAATCGTGTAAGGATCAGCATCAATGATAACTTTCAAACCACTTTTAAATTCATTTGTACTGTATGTAGCCATTATTTCCTCTTTGTTAGCAAGCTGTGCTATGATCAGTCACTATTTTAACGCGTTAGCCTCCCATTTACCACTGATTAACCATCCATAATGACAACAAAACAAATACTAAGCTGGCAACAGGCTTTGCAACAGTGCGTTAGCAGCCTAGATGAATTGGCCGATCTCATTCCTGCCGCAAGAGACCTTATCTGCAAAAATGCGCACAGTGCTTTCCCTTTCAAGGTGGGGAGGCGTTATCTGGCTAAAATTGACCCAAATGATGCTTCTGATCCGCTTTTGTTACAAATTTTACCGCAAGCGATTGAAATGAAGGAAAATGCTGCGTTCAGCGCAGATCCTTTGCAAGAGCAACACTATAATCCCTTGCCGGGTTTAATTCATAAATATGCCCATCGTGTCTTGATAACGGTCGTGGGCAGTTGCGCCATACACTGCCGCTATTGTTTTCGCCGTCATTTTGCCTACGAAGACAACAGACCTGGAACAAAGGGCCTAGAGGCTATTTATGATTATCTACGTCTGCATCCCGAGGTAAATGAGGTTATATTAAGTGGCGGCGACCCTTTGCTCGCCAGCGATGCCCTATTATACGCCATCACCCAGCACTTAAGTGAGATCCCCCACATACAACGTGTGCGCATACACACGCGCTTAATCACCACCATCCCAGAACGCGTCACCCCTGCTTTAATCGACGCCTTAACGCACACCCGCTTAAGAAGCATTATCGTCACACATTGCAATCATCCGCGTGAATTAGACGAAGACATCGCTCTTGCCTGCAATACCTTAGTGCAACATAACATTAGTCTGCTGAATCAAAGTGTGTTTTTAGCGGGGGTGAATGACTGTGCAAAAACCTTAGTGGCTTTAAGTGAGGCCTTATTTTCCTGCCATATTCTGCCCTATTATCTGCATTCTCTAGATCCCGTTCTAGGCAGCGCACATTTTGATTTATCCCTTAAAAAACAACGTGCTCTTTATAGAACAATGCAAAAAGAGCTGCCTGGATTTTTAGTGCCGAAATGGGTGAAAGAAATACCGGGTGAAAAACACAAAATTACAATGCGTTAGCAAAAAAAAGGCGCTTTTCAGCGCCTTTTTAAAGTGATTGCTTAAGATTTATTTATCAGCAGGTGAGGTATCACCAAAATTATTAATACCCCCTACCCCGGCGGTTTGTGCAGCCGTACCAAACAATGTTGCACCGCCCATTTTAAAGATAGATGGCATGAAAATTAAGCCCACACCAAAGCATAGCATCGCAATACCCGTAGTAATAGGAATTTGCTGCGGATTATCTTTATGCTGTTTCATCTTAAAAATAGAGGCAATCGTAAAGCCAAAGCCTGCGAGATAAGAAATAGCCGAGATTGCTTTTGCCAAGTTAGAAAAACTACCGGTCAGGTTTTCGGCCACATCCCCTATAGATGGATTATCAGAATCCGCATAAGCTGCCATTATAAAAAAACCGGCAGCAAGACTGATATACACTGCCGCCTTAACCACTGATTTACGCTTTATTTTCATTTCAAAACCTCTCTTACATTAATTAAAAAAACAACTAAACTCTTCACAGTTGAATTTTAGGGGTTGTTGTCTTCGCCCATCTCGCAACAGTCATGTAGAAGACTACACTCCTGTTACTCGAAGACTCGACGCCTACCCTAAAAATCAACTGCTATGAGTATATACCCTAAAACAGTCCTTTAAGTCATCAACCCTAAGGTAGAATAGAGGATGTTTTTCGTCTGGATAATGTTCATTGACAGTACCCCGCCCAATAAGTGTATGATCCCCTTAGCAAACCCATTTTGCTGCGACTGGCCCTCTGCCGCTTTATGCATATGCAATAAGCCGCGTATAATCGCCACCACGCCAATAAAGCCTGTAAAGACAATTAAGGTCTTAGAAGCCAGCATCCACACATTATTCGTTGGATCCAAATAGGGTTGGTAATCAATGGGGGATACATCCGCGCCATAAACCGTTACCAATAAAGACTTCAGTGTTGAGGGAATAAAAATGAGCGCCGCACCTGCAGCAAGACGCATCAAGATGGGGCGTATATCCTGCTGTGCCGTCATGGAAACGCCGAGGCCATACTGTTTCAATGTCCATACCGCCTTTAGCATTATACCGAAACCAAAAAGATAGGCCATTCCCGTTACCATAGCCAAAAGGGCGGGAAAATTACTGATCAAATTACTCAGCATCGTCGCCACGTCAGGCACACCTGCGCCATCACCAAAGGGTATTTTAGGGCCTAAGCCAGGGTTGTCAGCCAAAACCACCATAGGCATTAAGGCCAATACGCCCCACAAAGAGTGTTCTATAGTCTTTATCACTTTGGATACACTGCTTTTTAACATACTCATTCCCCCTCATTTAAATCTCATGATTGAAGTATACCTCAAAACCATTAGCCACTAGATTAAGTAATCCTTAACACTTCTATTTTTTGACCTTAAGGCCTTCTATATACTGCACTACAGCGGCCAAATCATCAAAAACCGGACATTTTTCTTCCGTTTCAGTGGCTAAAGTGCGCAGCCCATTGCCTGTTTTGACTAACACAGGCGTGCAAAACGCGGCCCTTGCGGCAAGCACATCTTTGTGCGAGTCGCCTACAAACCAAATATCCTCATTACAGGGAAGTTCTAATACCACGCTAATTTCCAGCAATAAGCCTGGTTTGGGCTTACGGCATAAACAATCGTCTGAGGGATGGTGCAAACAATAGGCCATATAATCAAAATGGCCCCCTTCTTTAGTCAAACAAGCTTGCATGTGCGCTGTAATACGGGCCAAAGCCGCTTCATCGAAAAAGCCCCTGCCAACGCCGGACTGATTTGAAGCAATGGCCACTTGAATGCCTAAGGCATTCAACCTTGCAATGGCCTTTAGACTGCCGGGTAAAGCATGCCACTCTTCGGGAGTGCTGATATAACCACGCGGATCGTCGTTAATCACACCATCTCGGTCTAAAATAACGGCAACGGGCCTGCGGGTTAAACTCAGTCTATTCATTTACAAAGCGAACAATCTGCGTTAAACACTGTGACACGGCTTGGTTGGCCGCAAGCACCCCGGCTTCAGGTGTATCCGCTGTGCTCAGCACCACCGCCTGAATAGCGCGCGTTTGCACTAGAGCGGGCGGCTTAAGATGACTTAAACGCACATCCATTTTAACTCGTACCACGCTAGGGTGTACTGTAAAATCTTGTACAATGCTGAAATTAAGGGTGTCTAATTGTAAATCACTTGCGCCACTGTACGGCACCCCCACTACAGAGCGAAAAGCACTGTACTCTTGCACGCTCCTTAATAGTAAAGGATAGAGCATATCATTTGGTTTGCCAGCCCAACGGTGCACCCTAAAATATCCCACCTGATGTTGCCCATCAGAATAGAGCATTTGGCTGTTATTCATAATGGCGTCTAAGCGTGGCATAGACACCAACAGCACCTCTGCCTTGACCTTAGGAACCACGCTCATTTGCGCAGCGGTATTCAAAACATAATTATTCTTAGGCGTTGTTGCTGCAGGAGACAAACACGCCGTCAAGAGTAGCACTATACACAGGAGCGCAATTTTTTTTAACACGATCAATTCCTCCTCTTTTGGGTAGGGCTGGTTTCACCCGGGCCTAGCAGTGCCGGGGCTTTCCCGCGGATCAGCATAGAAGGGTTGTCTGATAGTTGCTGTATAAACTCATCTAAATGCAGCGTAAGCCCATCGACGTTGCCTAATAGATCCATGGTCTGCGGCAAGACTTGGTTATGGATGTCTTGCAGCAGATCATTGCCCTGCTGCAAGGTAACTTGCGCTGAACCTATAAGATCGCTTAAGTGTTGCGTTGAGGCATTAAGGTTCCCCAAAGTCTCCTGCAATAAATCTTTGTTTTTTTGATTAAACAACGTGCCTAAATTATCCGTTATTTTTTGCAAGCTTTCTGTCAAGCTATCAATAGCCGCATCCATACGAAATAACAAGGAAGGCTCAGAAGGAATAATGGGGTATTGCTGCCCAGGCTTCGCGGTCAAGGGCTGCGCGCGAGGGTCCCCACCACTTAGCTCTATATACGCAATTCCGGTAACACCCTGCATCTTCAGCGTGGCGCGCGTTGCCGTATTAATTGGCGTGCCTTCTTCTATCGCAACAAGAATTAAGACTAGATTTGGATTGACCAGGTCTAACTCTATTTTTTTGACGACCCCTACATCGACACCATTGTATTTGACTGAACCGCTTACACTCAAACCCGTCACGGATTCTTGTTCATAAATAGTGTAGTTAGTATAGTTTTGCGTATTTAAGCCTACCGACAACCACAATGCAATCACAATGCCGATGGCAGACAATATCAATACAAAAAAACCGACTGCCGCATAATAACCTTTAGTTTCCATGCTGTTCCTTCCTCTTGGTACGTGCGCTGGCAAAATACGCCTGAATGACTGGATGCGGATCACAAACCAACTCCGCCATGGGTTTTACCGCCAACACGCGTTTATCCCCTAAAAAGGCAACTCTGTCTACCGCCGTCCATAAGGTGTCGGGATCGTGCGTTACTAACACAATAGTTAATCCTAGGCTTTTTTGCAAATTGACGACTAAGGCATCTAGACTCGCCGCGCTGATAGGATCCAGACCCGCGGTAGGTTCATCCAAGAATAACAGCTCCGGATCCATCACAATAGCACGCGCAAGAGCCGCTCTTTTTAACATACCCCCGCTCAATTCGGAAGGGTATTTATGCGCCGAATCCAGCGGAAATTGTGCCATTTTCATCTTCATGTAAGCAATCGTTTCAATGGTGTCTTTGGATAAAGTCGTCAATTCTTTTAATACAAAGACTACATTTTCCAACACGCTCAAGGATGAAAATAAAGCCCCTTGCTGAAACAACACACCCCAGCGACGTTGCAGAACCCGCAGATCGGCGCCAGGCTTCAGTATATCCACGCCCAATATCGTCATTTCGCCACGCGTGGGTTTATGCAGGCCCAATAATTGTTTCAGTAAGGTTGTTTTACCACAACCGCTGCCACCCACCAAAGCAATGATTTCGCCTTTATAGATGGTTAAATCTAAATTATTGTGAATGATGCTTTCACCAAACCCACTTTGCAAGCCTTTTACCTGAATGGCAACTGTTTTTCCCATACGCTACAGCCCCAACTTGCTAAACAAAATAGAAAAGGCCGCATCGATAACGATAATCATGAAAATACCTTGCACCACGCTAATAGTCGTATGTTCCCCCACACTGGCGGCACTGTCTTTGACTTGAAAACCCTGAAACGCACCAATGACGGCAATCGACAAAGCAAATACAGGCACCTTAATTAAACCGATCACAAAGGTTTGTAGGGTAATAGCAGAGTTAAAACGGTGTATAAAATCGATAAAGCTTAAGGACAACATCAGCTTGGCCATGACCATGCCGCCAAATAAAGCGGTCACTTCCGATAAAATAACGAGTAAAGGCAGTGCAATCAATAACGCCAGAACCCGAGGCAACACCAATACTTCAATGGGAGATAAACCCATCGTTTGCAACGCCGCCACTTCTTCGGTTAATTTCATCGTACCAATTTGCGCGGCATAACTGGAACCCGTTCGTCCAGCGATAATAATCGCCGTAATCATAGGGCCAAATTCACGCAAAATGGCAATTCCTAAAAAATCAACCACAAAAATATTAGCGCCGTAATCACGCAACTGCGCCCCCATTTGGTACGCCAATACAACGCCTATTAGAAAGGATAATAATGCCACGATAAAAATTGCGCGAGTGCCTGTGGCTTGAATGTTGTTGCAGGTAGACTTAAACCGGATCTTAGCCGGTGATAAACACCACCCTAAGCCTTCGTAAAAAATCATTCCTATAAAAGAAAAAAAGGCCACAAATTGTGCTCTGAATTGAATGGTTTTTTGCCCCAAGTCCTGCACCCATTGTAACTTGGCAGCAGGAGGAACAATAGGGGGCGCCTCAACGTATTGCTCAATTAATGAAAATACATCTTTTTGGGCTTCTGAAAACCCATTCCACTGTACGGCGCAACCTAAGGATTGCCAGTGCCGCGAAAAATTCGTGAGCAATAAAGCCCCCACGGAATCCAACGCCTTGACTTGACTGCCTTCAATGATAAAGGGTTGATTGATTTTTGGCTTTAGTGTAGCCAATACACGCAAAAGCGTCGCGCTTTCGGCTTGCGTCCAAGATCCTTGACAATAAAAAACGGTAGGCTTTAGAGTATCCATTCTTTTTTATGTCTATCCTTATTTTCTAAAAAATAGGCTCTAGTTGTATTGTGTGTTTACGATCGGGTCCCGTTGAGACCATAACAATAGGAACTTCCAGCAAGCTTTCAATGCGCTTCAAATACGCTTTGGCCTTATCGGGCAGTTTTGCCCAAGAATCGACACCGGCAATAGAGCATTTCCATCCTGGCATGGATTCATAAATAGGCTTGACGGGTGCGCGCCCATAGAAATTGTCCGCGCCTTTTTCATACGCAACGGCAATTTGGATGGTATCAAAGGTATCTAACACATCCATTTTGGTCATGCACAATCCTGAAAAACTATTAATTTGCGCAGCTCTTTTCATTGCTACGGCATCAAACCATCCGCAACGACGCTTACGTCCCGTGGTTGCGCCAAATTCATGGCCCAGTTCCACTAAGGCATCGCCCAAGGGTCCTGTGAGTTCCGTTGGGAAAGGGCCTGAACCTACGCGGGTGGTGTAGGCTTTCGTGATGCCTAATACATAGTCTACATACCGGGGTCCTAGACCACTGCCGGTACACGCACTGCCTGCGGTCGTATTAGAAGACGTAACATAGGGGTATGTGCCATGATCGATATCCAGAAAAGTACCTTGCGCGCCTTCAAACAATAGGGAATAGCCTTTTTCTCTGTGTGCGCTTATCAAAAGAGGAACATCCGCGATCATTGGCAGTAAATTATCGGCCAAAGCCAAAGTTTCATCATAAATTTGGGTGTAATCGAAGATTGAAGCCATAAAATAATTCTTCAACATGAAATTATGATAGTCTAAATTTTCCTGCAGCAAGTCTGAAAAATGCTCGGGGTCTAGAAGATCGGTAAAGCGTATGCTGCGTCTAGCCACTTTGTCTTCATACGCAGGGCCTATGCCGCGCCCGGTGGTACCAATTAAACGTTGGCCACGCTTGGTTTCGCGCGCAAGATCTAAAGCAACATGATAGGGCATCACCAGCGCACACGCCCCGCTGATTTTCAATTGCGATCTCACGGCAACACCTTGTTGTTCTAAGACTTCAATTTCTTTTTTTAACTCTGGCAATGACAACACAACGCCATTGCCTATCATGCATTCTACGCCCTTGTGCAAAATGCCTGAAGGCAATAAATGAAGAATGGTTTTTTCACCGTTAACCACGAGCGTATGCCCTGCATTGTGTCCGCCTTGGAAACGCACCACACCTTGCACACACTCTGTGAGTAAATCAACGATTTTACCCTTACCCTCATCACCCCACTGGCTACCTAAAACCACCACATTTTTTGCCATACCAGTCTCTCTATCTATCTTTCGTTCATTCTACTTCGCGGTGCTTTTTGACGATTGGTTAAAATAATCAAAAAATTGACTTTGAGGCGTCACCACGATGATATCTTTAGGGTTTGAAAAGGTCCTTCTATACGCTTCTAAACTGCGGTATAAACCATAAAATGATTCGTCTTGCGTGTAGGCATCGGCATACACTTTTGCCGCACGGCCATCGCCTTCGGCGCGAATATCGTTCGCTTCTTTTCTAGCCGTTGCCACAATCACGGTGGCTTGCTCATCGGCTTTAGCGCGTATGGTTTCGCCTTCGGCATGTCCCTTAGCGCGCAATTCCGTAGCCACTTTTTCTCGTTCAGCACGCATACGCGCAAAGACAGAGCCGCTGACCTCAGGGGGTAAATCAATGCCCTTAATGCGCACATCCACTACGTCTATGCCCAGTTTTTTAGCCCCTTCATTGGCCTTTTGATTCAAGGCTTGCATGATGCTGGCTCTGTCGTCCGAAACCACTTCATTGATGGTGCGACGACCAAACTCAGCGCGCAACGCATCGTTAAGCTGCTGCTCTAGCAATTGATCGGTGCTTTGAATACTGCCGCCAGTTGTTTTATAAAATTGCGGCACATTGCGTATACGCCATTTAACGAAGTAATCGGCGATAACGCGTTTTTTCTCCACCGTGACTATAGGCGAAGATTTAATGTCTAAGTTTTGCAGGCGGGTGCTAAAAATCAAAACATGTTCTATCACCGGCCATTTGACATGCAACCCGGCTTCAGCAATATAGGTGCTGCCATCTTTTGCGCCTTTTAATGCGCCCAAGCGTTGGATCATGGCTTTTTGATCGACGCGCACGGTGTACAAAGACGTAGTTGCCAATAAGATAAGCACAACGGCGATAACACCAATGAGTCTAGAGTGTTTAGTATTCATTATTGGCCTCCATCGCTTGAATTAAGGTAGCTATTAGCGGATGTGGATGAATCCAAATAGCTCGCGCTGCTATTGTTAGCCATACTGGCTGCCGCTGCGGCTACGGTTGTATTTTGTTTATCGTCGCCAGTGACATCAGGGCCGGCATCGATAGGATTATCCACCTCGCCCACATCCCCCAGCATTTTGTCTAGCGGCACATTCAGAAGCAATTGATTGCCTTTGCTAATGTCTAAAAACAATTTACTGGTTTTAGACAATACGGCTTCTACCGTGCCCAGGTACAGTCGTTCACGCATGACATTAGGCGAACGCCGATATTCGGGCAACATCGCTAAAAAGCGTGCAGTTTCACCTTGGGAATTTAACACCACTTGCTCTTTATAGGCTCTAGCGCCCGCTAGCAAACGCTGCGCCTGCCCCATGGCTTCGGGAATGACTTTTTCTTGATAGCCGCGCGCCTGATTCACGATTTGCTCGCGTTCTTGTTCGGCTTTAATGGCGTTATCGAAGGCGTCTTTGACTTCATCCGGCGGTTTTGCCGGTTGTAAAGCCACATCGACCACTTGCATGCCTACGCCATAACTTTTTAAGATATAGCCCAACTGTTCTTGCACGCCCGCGCGCACCGTTTCGCGACCACTCGTTAACACTTGGTCCAAGGTGGTATTGCCTATGACTTGACGCAAGGCACTGGCGGTTGATTCTTGCAAGGTGGCAATAGGGTCTACGACATTAAACAAAAAGTCGCGCGCATTGCTAATACGATATTGTATTGCGATATCCACATTCACGATATTTTCATCTTTAGTGAGCATATCGGCATTGTAGGAATAAGATGAAACATGTTGTTCATCCACTTTATAAACACGATCTAGCATTCTAGGTGCCCAGTGTGGTCCATCGCCTACTGTTTTAAGGTATTGGCCCATGCGCAACACAACGGCTCTTTCAGCGGGTTTAACGGTGTAAAATCCTGTCACCGCCCACAAGCCTACGATTACACCGACAATCCAACGCCACGGCAAACTATTGCTGGGAGCCTCGCCATCGCTACCAGAAGAACCGCCGCCCTTAGCCTTCGCACCACCAAAAACACGGCGCAATTTATCTTGCATGTCTTTTAACAGTTTATCGATATCGGCTGTATCGTTTCCGCTAGCCGGTTTTTTGCCCCAAGGATCGTTTTTCTTCTGATTGCCAGGTTGATTCCAAGCCATGACTTACTCCACTCACTAATTCTGCGTTAAAAATAAACAGTTTGTGTTGTGCCTTTCTTCCTTTCTAACACAACGGGCCATTCTATCATCATTCATAGATTAAGCACCAGCTTATTTCAAGGCCTTAATATAGTGTACACTCCACGCTCAGATGATCACAACACTAGAGGCGAAACCATGTCCACCCCTAAAACCATTTTTTTTATCTCCGACGGCACCGGCATCACCGCAGCCAATGTAGGCCATAGCCTGTTAACGCAATTTCCCGATACCGTGTTGATTAAGCAATTTAGGCCTTTTATCGACACGCTAGAAAAAGCGCATAACGTCGTGGCTGAAATCAATCAAATCTATGAAAAAACCGATGAAAAGCCGGTGTTATTTACCACCATTGTAGACGACAACTTGCGCAACACCATCAGCCAAAGTAAAGCGGTGATGCTGGATTTTTTCCATGGCTTCATAGAACAATTGGAAACGCATTGGCAAATTCCTTCTAGCACCCGTATAGGCGGCGCGCATGCCTTAGAAAATAATCCCGCTTACAATATGCGCATCGACGCCTTGAACTATACCCTAAGCACAGACGATGGTTTAGGCTATCAACTCTACCCCGAAGCCGATGTTATTTTAATAGGCGTATCGCGTTCAGGCAAAACACCCACCTGCCTTTATTTAGCGATGCATTTTGGCATTTATGCGGCGAACTATGCGTACACCGATGACGATGGTCAGTACTTCGAACTGCCCGCCGCCTTAAAAGGCCAACGGTCCAAATTGTTTGGATTGGTCATCGCACCAGACCATCTGCATGCCATTAGAAGCAAACGAAAACCCCATACCGATTACGCCTCGCTCGCCCGTTGTCAACATGAATTAAAAAACATGAAAGATTTATTGCTGCGCGAAAACATTCCGTTTTTAGATGCCACCGTGCGTTCCGTGGAAGAAATTTCCACGACCATTGTGACACAGCTGGGTTTAACGCGTAGGGATGTCTGATGGTTACTCACCGCAGAATTCGTCATTGCGAGTGCTCTAATCATCGGTGATGATAAACATTAGGAAAGAAATAACGGCGCAGGATCTGCCGTAGGGGCAACCCCCTGTGGTTGCCCATCTAGGGCAGGCACGGGGGCCTGCCCCTACGAAAAAATTCTGTTACGTCTTTAAGAGCCGACTGTTTTACTAAACTTCCGCAGCAACGACTTTCGCACGCCGATCTCGTCATTGCGAGCAGTGGTT
>VFJV01000125.1 GCA_009885895.1 Gammaproteobacteria bacterium | reverse complement strand
GGCAGTTAAACGCAGGCCAAAACCGTTCCCAAGGATACAGAAACCTCGGCAGCACTATCATCAACAGGTGGTAGCATGAAAATCTACACCCTTAAGTTAGTGCCATTGTATCTTAGACCAGTCTATGTTTTTCAATTCAGCTTGCAATTTTTCACTAACGGCTTTACCTTGCGATGTGCCATCATTCAGCATAGTAACAACCCCGTTTATACCGGCGCCATTTGCATTTCGTTTTGCCTGCGCTATCACGTTTCTCAATTTTTTGCTATCATCTTCTGTGAAAAATTGATTGTGCTCAGTTTCGGCCTTACCCTCTTGCATGCTGAATTTCAATTGATTCATTGCCTCACCGACACGGATGGCTGACAGCCTAAGCTGGTTTTGCAATTGCCCTATTTGGTTTTTTTCAAGCGATGCTTGTAAGGCTGAAGCTTCGGCTTGACCCCGCCCTACGGCGTCTAGTTCCGTTTTCTGTGCCACTATGCTTTTCTTTAAGTCATCTATGGCGTTATTTTGCGTATTTAACGTAACTAAGGCGGCTTCAAGTTCTTTTAATCTAGCCGCACCGTTACCATTTTGAGGTCCAATCAGAACCTTGAGTCGTTGGCCTAGGGTTTGTCCTTCTTCTTCTGATAAGCAATCTGCCAAGCTCCCCATAATGGTTTCGCTACTCTGGGTTAAATCAATAGCACCTAGCGTTAACTTAATTTGCTCTTTATTTGAAGCTTCTTTTGCATCAATTTCAACTTTCTTTGCCGCTAAAACCACATCATAAGCCGTCTTAAACGTAGAAAATGTAGCTGCATTTAAAAACTTTACCTTATTTTCTGTGCTTTGGTTATTCAGAAAAGTTAAAAGAAGCTTGATATCCTCGTTTTTCCCTATTGTGAGGCTTTCTTCAACAACGCCATTCGCACCAACATAGCGATACTTCAATTCTTTTGATGCGGCATCGTAAGCCACCGCGATTTCACCCACCTTAGGATCAAAGCCTATATTGATTCTATAAACAATAGAAACACTGGCCTCTACGTGTAGTAAGGCCATCGCCGTATTGACTACAGCATCCTTCACTGCTAAATCCACCGAAGCCCTAGCCTCTTCTGCTTTTTTGGAAACCTCTGCTAACGATAGGGTTATTTGTGCGACCAGACCCGTTGCGGCGTCACAAAAATCGCTCATAGTGCTTCGAACGAATAATGGAACTAGACTGTCATTAACGCCATCCACGTCTTTAAGCGCTTTTTCTTGTTCTTTAAGTTGCAGTTCGTGACTTTTTGTCCAGTTTGATACATCACTCACTTTTTCTTTCAATTCAGAAAGTTCGGTTTCTAAATGGCCCTGTTCAGTCGCATACGTTCGACTCAATTCAGACAGTTCATTTTTCTGTGCTTCTGCTAAAGCAGTCCAAACGCCTTCGCTCTGTTGAAGCCCGTCTGCCTTAGCCGATAATTTTTCTAAATTTTCTTCAACCTTAGCCTGTATACCGCCCAATTGCCCTGTTTTTTCAGCAAAGTCATTTAAGGCCTTTGTTTTATCTTCAGCCTCTTTAGCAAGCTCAGTGTTAGAACCCTCCACCCCTTTTATATCTGCATAAACAGCCTTTGTTTTGTCAGAAGCTTCTTTTTCTTTTTCCTTAACCTGCTGCTGAATACCCTTAACAATGTTTATCCTGCGGATAACTCTTTTTATTTTAGCCGTCAATACTTTTTCCTGTAATTCCAGCTTGTCTTCACGTGCAAATTGCGTCTCTACCGCATCATCTCCTAGTTTACTGACTTTAGTGCCCAGGAATAATGCACGCATACTCATATGGGGTGTGGGTGTAAGATTAAAAAAACGCTTAAATCGTTCAAACAGGCTAATGGGGATAGCTTGTTTTTTTCTATCCTGTATGGCTTGCTTCGTCTTTTCTTTGTTTTTAGCGCCATTCTTTGCTGCATTTCCCTTAAATAAATTTTTAAATATGGCCACGCCACTTTTTTCGGCTTTTTCTGCCGCAACAGGGATCTGTTTTGCCTCTTCTTGAAGAGCGCTTAACTGAGCCTCTAATTTTTGTTTATAATCATCTAGCTTTCCAGCGAATCCATGTTGATACCACGCTTCTTCTTCCCAATTATCTTGTTCCAAGCCCTCTGCGTTCATCACCACCACGCCGTCATGCTTGGCTTTAGCCTCTACTGTTTGGATTTTAATTTCACGACTCAAGGCTATTTCTGCTTCAAATTTGCTTTCTGCCACTAGATACGTCACATATTCAAAAAAACCATCGTCTTTTTTATCAAAACCCTGTCCTACTGCGCTTAGAGCCTTATCTACGTATTTATCGATGGTTGCATCAAAAGAAGTCATAAGACTTTCTGCTTTGTCTACTAACCCAAACTCACCCAATTCTATGTTCTCTATCTCTACTTTGCTCTTGGCTTGTTTTTGAATGGCTTTTACTTCCAAAGCCTGCATTTCTTGCAGGGCACTTAACAAGTATTCAACTTTTGTTTTGTCTTCTTTAGACATGCTTTTACTTTGAATGAATGCTTCAGCATTCTGTTTAGCGGCATTGGTTCTGGCTTTGCACGTATCGGTACCAAAGCTGGTTAATAGTTCGTCGATAGAATCAATTTCCGCTTCATTAAGCGCGTGTTTTGGATCCAGCTCCAGGATTGCCTTAATCTTCGCATCCCAAGCCGTTTTTGCTTCACCGACTAAATCGGTACGTGCCAAAGGAATTTCAATCGCTAGAGTCTCATTGCCGCGTCTGTCTATAAAAATAATGGTATTCTTCTTTTTGTCTAACAAATAGGCAACCTTACCTAGAGTCATTTTCTTTTTTTCTAGGCCTTGAATAACCGCATCTATGTTCTTAATGCAACCCGCTTTTCCTTTTTCCTTGATTTCTTGTCCATTGTAATCCATTCTTTTCTTTTTGGTGTCGCGTTCTATCCCTAACTCATCCATGTCTATCCAGCAGTTCTCGGTAAAAAAAGAAGCCAATCTAACGCATTGAAATTCATGTAATTTTACTAGTAATGGAAAATATTTTTTCGTACAATGTACCTTGTTAAGTCCTATTTATGACTATTTCTTGATCAAACAAGGGGGGGTGGCCCATGAAACTTAAAAAACATCTGAATTTTACAGAATTGCGCAAAAAAGCATCTGAAGTGTTTCGGGGCATACCCGACCCCCGAGAAG
>VFJV01000144.1 GCA_009885895.1 Gammaproteobacteria bacterium | reverse complement strand
CACTTTTTGGGTCTAGATAGCGTAGCATCAAAAACTCTCTTTTTTCATTAAATCGATTAAAATTTCGGCTATTCTAGCATAAATAATCGCTGCCCTACAAGGGAAGTATTAACAATCGGGCGACACAAGCCACTATAGCATAATTTCCCTATGTCACTAATCTGCCAATTGGTTATCCCTAAAATAGAAAATCAGAGCCCAAAAGCATAACTTGGCTTTTCTTTTTGAGTGCCTTTTAATTCTTCCCATTGTTGTGATGATAGGTTACGCGCTTTTAAGTAGCTCAACATCGCTTCAGAAACTTCAAAACACTCCCCTTCACTTTTTTCTTTCCACTGCAACACTTGCTTGACACAAGCTTCAATATGTTGATTGCTATAGCCCGTCCCATCCTCACGTCGTTTATATTCTTCTAATACCTGAAATACATCCACACTTCCGCCGAAAATCGCTGCTGCCAACGGATCTTCACCTTTGTCATTACATAATTTTGGACTAGCGCCTTGCTGCAATAATCTTCTTACTTTTTCTAAATCAGGGTCACGGCAAACACGTATAAGTTGGTTTTGCATCAGCAATGCTTTTGCCTTTTCGTCACCATTCCCTTGGTCATCTGCTTGACTGAGCAAACTATCTGTTTGAACCCTCATCACATCATCTTTTTCAACGAAAGAAGACAGGAAACTGTTCTTATTCCTATTAATGCCGCTTGAAAAGGTTTTCTCTGGTGATTTCCTTGCTTCTGTTCGACTTTTTTCACTAAAAAACCCCAGATGTTGCTCACCGATGACTGGTGGCGGTGCGTCAAGAGCAATAGCGTTTGTCTTTATTTGTTCTAGTATCGCAGCGCACGCCTGAGATGCTTCAAAATCCATATCCGATTGTTTTTTACGAATATGCTGAAAAATAGTACTCAATATTTCACCCGCCTGCTCTAATGCCTTATCTAACAGTTGCGCCACAGATTGCCCTAGATCGAGACCTGAAATAGGATAGAAATCAAGTATTGCATCAGCGAATAACTCACGCTGGCTAAGCAACAGGTCAGCACAAGGCGCTTCAAATCCCGCATGCTTTAATCGATTGGTGTAATCAACCAAGGTGCTTAAGCAGCTATTCTTATTCAGTCCCTCAGCAAAAGGCTGGGTTTCCTTGATTTTGCGGTACAATGCATTATACTCACCTTTGTCATTTATCAAGTTGCTTTCGACGCGTTTTTTGAATTCGTCGCTCGTCTTTGCGCTTAACTTCTCTAACTGCTTACGCACTACAAAAAAATCACTGTCAAAATATGCCTCCTCCTTTGCGCAAGGGTATTTTGCATCCCATATCGGCATCACCTCATTTGCATATAGACATTCTTTTACAAAACGCCCCATCGCCTGATCAAATAAATGCCTTACTTTGATTAATAAGTCAGCAATGGTGCCTTGTGCGCGCTCTATTAGGGGTAAGTCTGTTGGATTTTCATAAAGCTCAAGCAGGTAAACTTGCAACAGTGCAAAGGTTTCACGTGCATGGGTTAATTGCGCATGTAAATCCAAATCGATTTCTTTTTCTAAATTCAGTTGCTCTTGACGTAATATGTTTAATTGTTCCCAACATTGGCGCACATCCTCTTGCAAAATGCCGTACAACGGGTAACTCAATGCCTCTTGATACAATATCTGTGCCCTACCATACCATTTATTCTTGTAAGCTAAACTTGCCATCTGCTTTGCTAGGCTAAAAGCTTTCACATAATCACCTTGCCCATGGACATACGCATCCAGTGCTTCTTGATAACATGCCAACGCGAGCCACGGGGCACCTAAGTCCCTTAATGCCTCATCGCCCAAGATCTGCTTGATGGTACCTTGATCTGCTTTTTCGCATTCGCTTTTGCGTTTTAATAACTATAGTGGACCCCATCGGTGAGACAGTAATTCCTCTTTTTTAAGATGGAATGTTAATCTCCCATTCCATGGAAAAGATCGTATCAAATAATCGGCAAAT
>VFJV01000165.1 GCA_009885895.1 Gammaproteobacteria bacterium | reverse complement strand
TTCTCCACATTATGTTCTACCCTAAATGGTTTGATTTGCACTGAACCTCGTCATTGCGAGGAGCGTAGCGACGTGGCAATCCAGGGGTAACCTCCTAAATTTATCACTACCTTGTTTTTTCGTAGGGGCGGGCCCCTGTGCCCGCCCGTGACAGGGCAGCCACAGGGAGCTGCACCTTCTAACTAACTGCTCCCAACTGCTTGATTTTCAATTAAGTTTTTTTCCATAATTTGGTTCGCTGGAACTAGCTGGATTGCCACGTCGCTACGCTCCTCGCAATGACGGACTCCGCTTATTTCTTCTTGATCCACAATCCATACACCAATGCATTTTCAAACACACCGCCGCCATCGTCGTAATATTTTTCTTTAATGCTAATTTGCTTAAACCCAAATTTTTTATACAAAGCTTGTCCCGCCACATTATTTGGCCGCACTTCTAACACCATCCACGCAACACCTTCTTTTAGCGTTTCGTCTACACAGTGTTGCAAAAAGAAACTGCCATAGCCCTGGCCATGCAGCGTTGCATCTAAACGGAAATTTAATAAATGGGATTGGTGTAAAGACAATACATAAATCGCATAGCCCATAAGCTCGCCGTTGACGAGTAAGCTCCAACATTTAAACCCCACGTTAATACAGTCTTTCATGATTTTTTCAGACCATGGCGTAGGGTTCGTGCTGTTTTCTATGCGCATTACGGCCGGTATGTCTTCAGGGATCATAGGCCGTATGATTACATCGCTTTCTTTTAACATACGCTTTACTCTATAAAATTTTGCTGACGCATCCAGGCATCGTCTACAAATTTAGTCATATAATTACGGATCCCATCTGGGAATAACACCAAACAACGCGCGCCTTGTGGCAAACTCGGTGCCACTTGTAAGGCCGCCCAAAGAGCACCTCCAGAGGATCCCCCCGCCAAAATACCTTCTTCGCGGATTAAACGCCGCGCCATTAAAAAGGAATTTTTATCGTTAATTTTAACATAGTCATCGATTAAAGTACGCTCCAACACATCAGGGAAAAAATCATAGCCTATGCCTTCTACCAAATAAGATTTGACTTCCGTGCCACCTCCCAAAATAGATCCATAAGGATCTACGCCTATAATCTTGATATGTGGATAGTGTTTTTTTAAGCGCCGCGCTACGCCGGTTATGGTGCCACCGGTGCCGACCCCCATCACCACCATCGCCAGATCGTCACCAAAATCATCGATGATTTCTTGCGCGGTAAATTGTTCATGCACATCGGGATTCGCGGGATTAGCATATTGATCTAAAATGTGTGCGTTGGGCATTTCTTGTTGCAAGCGTTTCGCCAAAGAAATATGGCTATCGGGTGCATCCCAGGCAGCTTCTGTAGGGGTTCTATAAATCTTTGCCCCCAAGGCTTCTAGCGTTACTTGTTTCTCATGACTCATTTTCTCCGGCATAGTGATGACGACATGATAGCCTTTAACCGCGCCGGCTAAGGCCATGCCTATGCCCGTATTACCTGAAGTCGGTTCAATTAAAGTATCTCCAGGCTTAATGCGACCTGATTTTTCCGCTTCTTCTACCATGTAATAGCCTATGCGATCTTTAATCGAACCGCCCGGATTAAAAAATTCACATTTGCCATACAGTTGGCATTTTAAATCGGAAGCAATGCGATTCAAACGCACGCTGGGCGTACGGCCTATGGTTTCTAAAATAGAATTATACAACATGCACTATTTCTTCCTTTCCAATTTTTTATCTACAATGTGATAGACTTTTTCTAAACGTTCTGCCAAACGCATATCGTGTGTCACCATGATTAAACTCGTTCCATAAGCACGGTTTAACTCCAGGAAAAGATCGTAAACCTTCTCGGCCGTGCGTTGGTCCAAATTCCCCGTGGGTTCATCGGCCAAAACACAGGCCGGTTTTTTTACCAAGGCGCGCGCAATGGCGGTGCGTTGCCGTTCGCCGCCCGATAATTCGCCTATACGATGGCGCAAACGATGCGACAAGCCCACTTTGTCTAAAATATCAGCCGCTTTTTCTTGTGCTTGCAGCGGTTTTTCCCCCGCAATCAATAAAGGCATACACACATTTTCTAACACATTAAATTCGGGCAGCAAATGATGCAGCTGATACACAAAGCCCACTTTTTCATTGCGTAACCGACAACGCTCAACTTCAGATTGCTGGCTCCATTCTACGCCTTGTATGCGCACGTTCCCCGAGGTGTACTGATCCAGGCCGCCTAATAGATGCAACAAAGTGCTTTTGCCTACGCCAGAAGCGCCTATGACCGCGATCAATTCGCCTACGGCTAGCGTTAAATGAACGTCTTTTAACACCTCCACGGTAATTTGCCCATCTTGATAGGTTTTGCCTAAACCGCAGGCTTCTAATACCACGTTGTTACTCATAACGCAAAGCCTCCACCGGATGGGTTTTGGATGCGCGCCACGCCGGGTATAAATTGGCTAAGACACTCATGATAACGGCAATCACACAAATACGCAGCACGTCGCTTAACATAATTTGCGAGGGTAAATAATCTACGTAAAAAACCCCTGACGAGAGCAATTGTAAATGAAACACGTGTTTTACGAATAAATACAATTGCGTCACGTGTAAAGACAGAAAAATGCCGCTCAATAAACCTATTAGGGTACCGCCCAAACCAATCACGCTGCCTTGCACCATGAAAATAGCCATGATCTGCCGCGGCGTTGCGCCCAAGGTACGCAAAATAGCGATGTCGCTGGTTTTGTCGGTGACGGTCATGACCAAACTAGAGACCAAATTAAAAATGGCCACCGCAATAATTAAAAACAAAATAATGGCCATCATCGTTTTTTGTAAGGCCAAACCTTCAAAGAAGGAACCATAGGCCGTAGTCCAATCGGAAAAAACATAATTAGGAGGAAAGGTTTCAGAAAGCTGCCCTGCCACCCAGGGGGCTTGATAGGCATCTTTTAATTTAAAACGCAGACCGCTCACGGCATCGCCCGTATTGTAAAACACTTTTGCATCGTCTAAGTGAATGTAGGCAAATTTATCGTTGAAACCAAAGCCACTGCCCGCATCGAAAATACCGGTTACGGTGAAACGTTTGGAGCGCGGAATAATACCAAAAGGCGTCATGGAGGCCACCGGGGATATCAACAATATTTTATCTCCAGGCATCACGCCCAAGTTGCTGGCCAATTCCGATCCTAAGATGACGCCAAAACCCTGTGCATGCAGATCCTCTAAACGGCCTAGCACCATTTTGCTGCTCAATTCGGATATTTTGTCTTCTAAGGCCGGTAATACCCCAAAAACAAAGGCCCCCGAAACCTGGCCATTGGCCGTTAACATGCTTTGGCCGCTGACATACGGCGCGCTGGCGGCTATATTCGGGTTGCTGTCGGCAATGCTCGCCGTTTGTTGCCAATCAGGTAAAAAGTTGCTTTCGGTGCTCATGCTCAATTGCACCGCCATGGACAGCACGCGGTTTTTAATTTGACCATTAAAGCCATTTAACACCGATAAGACCGTAATCAGCACGGTAATGCCCAAGGCTATGCCTATGCTCGAGCTAATGGAAATAAAGGATATGAAATGGTTGCGCCTTTTGGCCCGTATATAGCGCAAACCGATAAAAAATGGTAATGATTTGTACATAGGTGCTTTCTAGGCCTTTAAAAGAGCCTATCTTACCTTATTTTGGGCGAAAACTCAAAAAATGCTCATTTTTGATAAAACACAATACCCACGCGTTTAATGTGATCAATCAAATCAGGATTATCTATTTGCTGCAACAACGACAGATCAAAAGTATAGGGCAATAGTAGGTCATCTAGTTCATTATCGATTTTCATGAGCTCGGTATAACTTAAGGCAGTTCCCTTTAAGGTTAAATCAATATCAGAGCCCTCGCGGTAATTTTTCTTGGCCCGCGAACCATACAATAGGGCTTGTTCTAGATTAGGATGTGCAGACAATACCTTTATAATCCGCTCGATGACGGCTACACTTAAGCCGGAATGCGCGCTCAATAGATTAATTTTCATCTTTTAAACGTTGCAATGCGCTTTCCAAGGCTGTGAATACAGAAAAATAACTCTGTTTGATATTATATACAATCGCTTTTGCCGTGTCTGCGTTATAGGTGTGTACACTGCGATTCCTATCCTGAATCATCTGCATCCACACTTCCCCCTGCGTAATCAAACCCAATTTAAAGGCTTCACGGGTTGCATCTTTAGACCCAAAGATATCGGCATGACCACGGTATTCCAAAAAGTCTTTAAGCGTACTCCAGGCAAGTTCATGGGTATATTCAAAACATTGAATTAACCCTTGCTCTTCCAGTTCACTCAAAGCGCCCTGAGAAATAAACTTACGCAACTGCGCCAAGGCTTTTTGATAATTAGAAAATCGTTGTTGCCAACGTATGTCTTTTGTTTTATCGTCTGTAGGCATTTGTTTTTCCTCAAAATGAATACCAAAATTATAGAGGATCTCTGCAAAAAACACAAAGCGCCCGTAAATTATGGTATATACTCATAGCCGTTGGTTTTTAGGGTAGGCGCCTAGTCCTCGAGCAATAGGAGTGTAGTACCCTACATGACTGTTGCGAGATGAGCGTAGGCAACACCCCCTAAAAATCAACTGCGAAGAGTATATTCCGCCTAAGTCACCCAAAGGAGCGCACTATGCCCGGATTCGATAAACGCGTTAAAAGCTACGAAGAGGCTCTAAAAGGCTTACAAGACCATATGACCGTCATGGTGGGCGGTTTTGGTTTATGCGGCATACCCGAAGGCTTAATCGCCGCCGTACACAAAATGGGAGTAACGGGCTTAACCTGCATTTCCAATAACGCTGGAGTCGATGGCTTTGGTCTAGGTTTATGGCTGGAAAAACGACAAATTAAAACCATGATAGCCTCCTATGTAGGCGAAAATGCCCTATTTGAACAACTTTTATTATCGGGTGAGATGGAAGTTATACTCACCCCTCAAGGCACTTTGGCAGAAAAAATCCGTGCAGGTGGCGCAGGCATTCCCGCTTTTTATACCGCCACAGGCTTTGGCACCCTCATCGCCGAAGGCAAGGAAACCCGTGAATTTGCGGGCAGCCATTATGTCTTAGAAAACGCTTTACACGCCGATGTGGCCTTGATCAAAGCGTGGAAAGCCGATACGCTGGGAAACCTCGTTTACCGTAAAACAGCCATGAATTTTAACCCCATGATGGCCACCGCCGCTAAACTCACCATCGCGGAAGTTGAAGAAATCGTTCCCGTGGGAACGCTAGACCCCGAACACATACACACGCCCGGCATTTATGTGCATAGAATCATTGAGGGGCATTTTGAAAAACGCATCGAGCGACGCACGCTGCGCGCCGATCATAAGGAGTAAACTATGCCCTTAAATCGTGACCAAATCGCCCAACGCATCGCGCTAGAACTAAAAGATGGTTATTACGTAAACCTAGGCATAGGCATTCCCACCTTGGTGGCCAATTACATCCCCAAGGGGATCCGCGTCATGCTGCAGTCTGAAAATGGATTATTAGGCTTAGGACCTTATCCCGATGAAAATGAGGTCGATCCGGATTTAATCAATGCAGGCAAAGAAACCGTCACGGCCATACCCGGTGCGGCTTTTTTCTCTTCAGCCGATAGCTTTGCTATGATCCGCGGCGGCCACATCGATTTAACCGTATTGGGCGCCTTCGAAGTGGATGTAGGCGCTAATATCGCCTCGTGGATGATTCCCGGTAAATTGGTCAAAGGCATGGGAGGTGCCATGGATTTAGTGGCCGCGGCTAAAAATATTGTCGTTGCCATGATGCACACTAGCCCTAAGGGCGAATCAAAATTATTGCAACGCTGCACATTGCCCTTAACCGGCGTACATTGCGTACACAAAATCGTGACCGATTTAGGGGTATTGAGCATAGAAAAAGGGTGTTTTAGATTATTAGAACGCGCTCACGATGTAAGCATAGACGAGATTAGGTCTAAAACCGCCGCCCCGCTTATTGTAGAAGGCGAGGTGACGGTTTTGGGGTAGGAGGAATTTTTTCCTCTAAAGCGGGCTCATCCCCTTCATCCCCTTGCTTGCCTCACCTTCAGCCTGATCTCCAAGTTCACCACCCAGCTCCTCGCCTAGTTTCTCGCCAACCACACGCCCCACTACACCGCCAACTCCAGGTAAAATCGCGTTGCCCACGGCTTCACCCGCGGCACCACCTGCTTCCTTGCCCATTTCTGCGCCCGCAGCCTTCCCCGCCCCTGTAGTTTCACTGTTGCCACCTTCAGCAAGCAAGGTAGAGCTGAAATTCAAAGCCGCCGCATTTAAAAGTGGATCGTCTGGTTTAGTTGACATATTTTTTTCCTGTTTTTATGGGCTAATTACTTAGACCAGGGGTGGGAGCAGGAGCAGCAGCAGCAGCAGAAGCCAACGAAGTCCCCGCCTCACCTACAAGAGGAGTAACCGTAACCGCAGCTGAAGGATTATTTGGAGTCGCTCCAGGCGCCCCAATTTCTCCTTCATCCTTTGCCTTTGCCTTTGGCGAGGAGGAAGGCTTAGGCCCATCAAACTGTGGCGCAAACAAGCTCGCTGCGACATCAAGGCCGCCGCTATCGTGTTTTGTGACATTCCCAAAACCTATCTTATCTTCAACCGCCTGTATCCCCTTTCCAAGCCCTGACGTTGGAGCCTCCGCAGCCTTCTTAGCAGCATCTTGTTCAGCCAGAGCTCCAGAAAAAGCTTTCTTTAACATTTCTTCATCCATAGCCATTTTTCACCTCTTTTAATTACATTCTACTCTTTATATTATACACTTTTCGACCTATTAAAGTCAAGTCCTCAGGCTATATTTCTTAAAGAAACAAGTCTAACACATTGTTATTGATTGATTTTCCTTTAACTAAGCGCCCTTTATCTTACTCTTAAGCTCATCCATACCCTTAGCGTAATCTTGCATAGATTGCTTTCTGGCTGCCATTTGAGAGTCCGCCATGCTTTTGCCTGTATCGGCGCCTTTCTCCACGCCCGATTTAACCGAACTCATCATGTTTTCAACGTCGCCACGCTCTTCATTAATGCCAATCCAACGCGTAATATGGTCAGGGATATGATAAATCAAACTAAAGGCTTTGTTTAACACCACCATAAGTGTATTCACATACATACCCCAGATAAGCAGTACACCAAACATGCTGGCCGTATCAGCACTCTTAGAATCCATAGTTCCGAGTAAGGCATTCGCGGCAAAGAAAAAGCCTGCATTCACAACCAAAACAACCACATAGCTCATAACCGTTGCGGCAAAATAGCCGATGATCATCAAAGATGGCCGCAAAAACAGGCTAGACAAGATGGCAATACCCGCGCTACTTTGCCCAAAAACTTCATGCCCACCCTCTGGATTTAAGATCCCTAAAGACAAGAGCGGCGCTGCCGCCATGGCTTCTATGGTTAATATTAGCCACTGTATAAAAGCAAAGGTAAAGACCAAATATGGGATCATGGGAAAATAATAGGCCATAACTGCGCCCATGGTCATCATTATGCCTATAAGGGCCGTATACATGGTAGCGCCCCAGGTTAAAGCCGAAGTCATTGCATTGGCGATACCTGTAAAACCAGAAAAAGGATAGGATACCAATCCCGAGATCCACATATATCTAAAACCAATATGATAAAGCTTGGAACTTGTTATCAACATACGCAGTCCTGCTTTGCGCAACACAAACAATGGATTCGTCATTTGCCCACCCATTTTACCCATATCCATAATAGGTTTTAAGGTTTGAGCAAAATTGTACATAATCATGCCATTTACATAGTGGAACCAACCTAAAGGATTAATTGTCCCATAAGGCCAGTGCGGTTTTTTAAATTTGGCAGGATCGAATGCGGAACTATCGCTACGCGCACTATTATAAATACCGCACTGTTGAATAATACGCCCATTATCGTCCGTCAATGCTGTACAGCTTGGAGTAATCTGTTCGGCGCAAATAGGATTGCCTGTTGTTGGATCCAGTATTACCTCGCCATTCTCATCTAGTTGTGGTGTACACGTATCGGTATCCCCTTGTTCAATCGAACCCAAGACACTCAGGCCCATCATTTCACCGCCTGTTAATACCGCACTAAGGCTGTTACCGGCAGAGTAACCATACGCATTATGTGTGTCCTTCTTATAAGATCTAAAGTCACCTTTAATATCAGGGGCACTGCGCGCGTCTTGACAACGCCGATTTGCCCCTGCATCGGTAATCCCTACCCCACGTTGGCAAGCTAAGGTAGAATAGCTATAGTCGTTCGAAGTTGCTGAAATAGTTCCCACCCAGGTATTTAACACCTTAGCCATGTCTAAGAAAAATGAACCTGCACTGGCCCAACCATTGTATTGTGCCGCAGCCATCAGATTTGCCTTCTTTTCTTGATTTCTTATATTCGGGGAATCCGGATTATCGGGATCCGAACTATCCTTCGCGTCTTGATACGCCTGATAGTTCTTTTGTGTTGCCGCCTGATACGCTGCCGCCACTAACCCAAGTTGCGCTGTCACATAGTCTTCGGCATTACTAGAGGGAGCTGTACAACCCGGTTTAGGCGTACTGTCCTCTATAGTTGGATCTGTGTTAGTTTGATTGCTATAAGAAGTACCATCGTCATTCAGAGTCACATAATAGGTGTTACCATTAGCATCAGTACAACTGGTCCCATCATCTGCAGTCTCGCTGCCACTAGTACCCTCCCCATTCGAGCCACCCGGACCCGTCGAAGAAGAACCCGTATCTAAGTAGACCATATAAACATCGGCTAGATACCCTAAAGTGGGATACTGGTTGCCATCTCCTGGTACAAAACCCGTAGCCCCATTAGCATTACTATTTGGAAATGGGGGTAGACCATTGCTAAGATATATACCTAACCAATTACCGCCGTATACTCCCATGGCCCTGTTAGCCAGTGCATTACTATAACCAATCATATTGTTAATAAGGTCTTTTTGGGCTGTAAAATAGGCTCTAGCTGCAATGCTATCTGAATTGTCACTGTCAGATGATTCCCCACCGGTAGGCAATGTTATGTAGCCACAAATAGCGCGGTGATCCCAATCACTGGGGCTGTAAGAGCCAAAAGACCACACATAGGTGTTCGGCATATTGGCTTTTTTAACTCCATTGGTATTTTGAAACCCAATGTAAGGCGTAGTGCTCTGATAGGTCTTTGAATAGTTATTTTTACCCTTAGAGCCAATTTTAACATTTCTTGATGGGGTTTTTTCTTGTGTATAATAATTCTTGCTTTGCTGCGTTTCCATATAAGCAATGGAGCAGGTTAAATACTGGAAAATATTCGTTGCCGTTTCTAGATCGTCGTTTGTGGTACTGCCTATGGATATTCCCGCATCCCCTGAGCCTACCTTGTCTACCATATTCGCCCAAATGTAATCTGCCGCGCCCACCCCTTGCACAATGACCCACATCACAAACACTTGAATAACGGCATAACCTTGTACCGCCACCCCTTTCATATCTAAGGTAGCACTGGTCACTGGCAATAACAACGCAAAACCCATAGCAGAACGCAAGGGGATCCACACTGAATTCCACTTTTGCCCCATCATTTCACCGTGATGAGAAGTGTTTATAGTCCCCACAACCAAACTGTAGAGTATTAAAATACAGCCTAAAACGATAACCCCATTGTTAAAATATAGAAAAGCGTATTTTAACAGGGTAGATTCTTGTATCCCCGCCCATGGTTGGGGTATCACATTCCCTACATGACCAAAAAGGGCCGCAAGATAATACATAGATTGGTCGTTATCTGAGGGGGTAAAAAAATTAGGTGCTGCAAAAATAGCCGGTGCCAATAAACACAAAAACAGTACGATTAGAATACGCTTCATTCTTTATCCTCATTTTCTTTCGTTGTTTCGCTGCTGTCTATTTTTGAATGCCACCATTCCTGCACGCTACAGCCTAATTTCCGCTGTTTGATTTGAAATATCCAAAAATGATATCGAAAAGCCAAAGCAAAAGCCAATGAAGCAATAGCAATGGCCAATAACCCACCCATAAAATGCAGATTATAGAAAAGAAAAAAGCTATACAGAGTAATCGCTACACCCATAGCAGCATAAACCAAAAATAAGCGTGTAAATTCGGTCCTGCGCACTTTCAGATCGGCTTCCGTTAAATTAAGGCGCGCTAAAGCCTCTTGAAAAGTTTCTGGGGTTTCGGCCCTCTGCGGTACAAAAAGCCCTTTTCCTAAATTGAATACATAACGACTAGAGGCTTTGATGATATCCCATCCCATCCATGCTGGCACATTGATAGCGGGCTTATACGCCCAGCTTAAACCATTGCCTATTTTCTTCAAAACGCTCATATTTTAACCTCTTTCCTTCACATTCTAGCCAGGGGGTATTATAGCAAAAACTTGCACAACAATACCCTTTTTGCATAGGTCTAATTCAGGGTATTCATCTTTTGTTAAGCTTCGCTCTCTAGCTCTATTTTTGTTTAATTCTTGGCTATCATGCCGCAATTAAAGCGCAAAAGCTCTAAATCTGTTATAGTATTTTTAGAGTACTTCAGAAAACCTTAAGCTAAATGGGACAGAAAAGGAGCAAACTTGCGACTAGTTGACGGGAATGAGTATACTGCCGGAAATGACCGTATCCAGAATGAAGATGAGGAACCTACACTATGCCTGATTTAAGCCACGATGGCGTACACCAATTTTGGAAGGATTATCCTGACGGAATGATTTATCGTGTCGTTTCTTTTATGGAAGGTGTTGAGCATTGGACCGTCGATGAAGATCCTGAATTTGAAACAGCCATGCAAAGCTTAGCCGACTCTTTGGAGACTATCGGTAATTATGACCTAGGTCAACAATCGGACTTTGTCACACTTTGCACCTACATCAAAATGGCTCGCATGTTGCGCTTACTGCAAACTATAGATGCCGCACACCCTGGAGGGGCCTCAAAAATACTGATGTACGCCGAAGAAAACAGTGTCAGCAGCGACGATGTACCCGGCGTCTTTTTACGTCGCAATATTGTTTTTGAACGCCTGCGTTTATTAGGCCGCGTCTTTTCCAATGAACGCATAGCCATTGTAATGAAAGCCTTGGGGAGTGAACAGTGACAATCCGATTCTACGCTATTATTAGCTTAACGCTCTTGTCCTTTTCGGCTATAACCTATGCTGATTCCGCAGCAGATGTTAATCAAGGCAACAGCAATGCCGATAGCATTGCGGCACAAGCACAAACCCGTATTACGCAACAACAACAACTATTAGCGCAAAGATTACAAGCCCTATCTGCAGCAATGCAGGCACAAAATCCAAATGTCCTTGTGGTAGCACAGCCTATACCTAAGGCGGCGCCCGTACAAGCAGTAGAAGTGCCTCCGGTTAAGTCTCCTCTAGCAACGCCACCACAAGAAACCACGACAACAGAAGCAAATGCCACCGGCTTAGCACCCCCTTCTGCAAATAAAAAAGCCGACAACCGCAATCAATGGGATTATGGTTTTTAACTTAATTTTTACCGAGGTAACTCTACTATGAAAAAATATGTCCTAAAATGCGTCTTTGTCGCTTTGGCCAGTACCTGCATTGCAAGCGCAGCCACCGTCAATAACAACACTGTAAATCCCAATAATAATCTAAATAACATGCAAGCCATTGTGCAAAGCCAAGCCGCTAGTACGCAAAATGCCACCAACAGCCTCATTCGCTGGTTAAACGCCAATTTTGTTACGGGTATGCCTATAGAATTTTCAGAAAGCATGAAAAATAATTTACAAACTATACTCGCCAATTACAATTTAAACGATTTAAATTGGCTGCTCACACAAAACTTCACCTACGCCTTATTATCTGGCGCCAATGTAGACGATGAAGAAGAGGTTCCTTCTACAACCATGAAGTCCGATGATATAAAAGCAAAAATTGCGCGCTTTAACATAGGCTCCCTGCTCAGCACCACCACTATAAAGCCTAATTCGTCTGCAGAAAAAAATTCGCGAATTTTACTGCAATTTGTTTCCGGACTAAATAATTCCGTTAGTGCGCTGCCTAGTCGAATTGTCTCTCGCGGCATGGGGCCTATTAGTGAATTCCAGAGCCAATTTGGTACTTATGTCGCACAACAATCCGTGGGATTAAATGTGTTATACGGCTTGTTAAATGAACGTCTCGTTAAATCCGGTTTGGGCACCCAATTAGGCGGTCCTGAAAAAGACATGAGCCCATTAGCCTTAGAGCAATATTCTGCAACACGCAGACTGAATGTAAACAATCCTAAGGGCTGGTTAGCGCAAATGTCAGATGCAACCCCAGCGCAAGTTTCTAAAGAACAATTAATGCTGATGGCTGAAATGCGTTATGAAATGTACTTAACCCGCCGCTCTTTAGAGCAAATGAGCATGTTAATCGCAGTGCAACAATTACAATCAAGTACAGCTACTGCAGAAAAGTTACAACGACTAAAAAGTGATGTAATGTCGGCAGGTACGGCGAATGTCTTACATAATTAGTCGGACCGGCCGGGTCTAGAGGAGGGACTATTCCCCCTCTATGCCCATGATGGGTTTTATGGTATTCCACTGCTTGCAACCTGGGCAATACCAATGCAAAATTTTGCTGGCATAACCGCACTGTAAACAACGGTAAATGGGCTTGTCTTTTAATAAGGCCTCAGTTAAGGTTTGTAGCAAGTTTAAATTCCTTTGCTCCATTCTATTGCCAGCGCTTTTAGCTTGTTGCAATTGAATTAAACGCTCCACGCCTCTTATGGAGGGCTTTTCACGCAATTGCTCACTTAAGAAATCGGCTGCGGCCGTTGCACCTTCGGTTTTTTGCAAACGCTCCGCCAAAATTAGGATTAAAGAAATGCGCGGATACTGTGCGAGCAATTGCTTTAATTCTTGCATTAGCGTGCTTTCGTCGTGTAAAGCTTCATAGCAAGCAACGAGTGAAGGGACTATTTCAGGTAGAAAATCTGGATCTTCACTTAGGGCTTGGTGATAATACCGCAAGGCTATTTTAGCGTGCCCCGCTTCTTTTTCCCAATCGCCTTGCAAACAACTTGCGCGCACACAATATTTATCGTATTGATAGGCTTTTTTCAAATAACGAAAAGCCGTTTCGCGACCGGATTTTTTTTGCGTTTCTAAGGCCAATTCACAATAATAATGCGCCACTTGGCGTCCTACATTGTCGTGACTCAAAGCATTTAATTTTTCCGCCGCTTGAATGGCTTTTTCCCACTCTTTTTCCTGTTGATAAATATCAATCAGGTAACGATAGCTTTCCTGCGCAAATAATTTACTGTCTATAACTTCCAGAAATAATCGTTCGGCGCGATCGTAAACCCCTGCGCGCAAATAATCTTGCCCCAAGGCAAGCAAGGCTAGCATCCGTTCATTTTTGGGTAAACTCGGTCTTGCAATAAGATTTTGATGTATGCGTATGGCTCTATCGACTTCGCCCCTGCGGCGAAATAAATGCCCTAAAGCTAGATAAGTTTCTATGGTGTCGCTATCGACTTGTAGGGTTTTAATGAGAATTTCAACCGCTTTGTCGGGCTCTTCGTTTAATAAACAATTTAACCCTTGCAAGTATTCTTTAGGCACCCCCATAGAGGTTAAATACTGCTTTGGTTTTTTTTGCCAATACATCCACAATACAATCACAATAACGACTAAGGCAAGAATAGCGTTAATCACGGGCTTGTGCCTGTCTTGCGTTTTTCAGTAGCAGCGCTGCAGCACAAAGAAAAGGATTCTGGCACATTTACGACTTCACCGCGTTTTTATTTTTAGCCTCTCGCCGCCATTGACTACGCTCCTTACGCAAGCTTAACACTGGCCCTAGACTGAGTAATAAGCCCAGGAAACAACCCAGACACAACACTAAAAAAAGTAATAGCGATAAGGGCAACACGTGTTCTCCCCAGTAATAACGCAAGGTCACCATTTGAGAATTCATGGCAGCTAAAGACAACAGCAGAAAAATTAGAGCTAAATAAAAACAATACCGTGCTATCTTCATTTTTCATCCTTTTAAATGCAAAGGGCGGTTATACTCTACGCATTTGAAGATGCGAGATTGCGCGTAAGGACGGGCCCCCGTACCTGCCCTACAAGGGCAACCACAGGGGGTTGCCCCTACGGAACAATGCGCATTGACCCTTACGCTAGAAACGCATGAAACCAGATTCTATTTCCCATCGTCCTTATTAGAACCCATGCTGTCCTTAAACAAATCGCCTAAAGTCGATCCAGTGTTCACATCTCGATTTAAATCACGCATCACTTGTGCTTCTTCTTGAGAGTCTTTTGCTTTAATAGACAAGCTAATCAATCGTGTTTTACGATCGATGCTCATATACTTAGCCTCTACGGTATCGCCCACGTGCAGATGTTCTGCCGCATTCATCACCTTATCCCTAGAAATGTCTGAAGCACGCACATAGCCTTCCACGTCGTTGCCTAAGTCGATGAGGGCGCCTTTTTCATCCACGCTCTTCACGGTACCCGAGACAATGCTGCCTTTGGTAATGCGATCGGTGAAAGAACCCACAGGATCTTGTTCTAGCTGTTTAATGCCCAGGGAAATACGTTCACGCTCTGGATCGACCGCTAAGATCATGGCTTCAACTTCTTGACCTTTCTTGTAATTGCGTATGGCTTTTTCGCCAGGCTCATTCCAAGAAATATCGTTCAAGTGCACTAAACCATCGATACCGCCTTCCAAGCCAATGAAGACACCAAAATCTGTAATGGATTTGATAGCGCCTTTAACGCGCTGGCTTTTATCGTGAGAGCTTGCAAATTGCTCCCAAGGATTCATCGTGCATTGCTTAATGCCCAAAGAAATACGGCGGCGGGTTTCGTCGACTTCCAATACCACCACTTCAATTTCATCGCCTAATTGCACGACTTTGCTAGGGTGAATGTTTTTGTTCGTCCATGACATTTCAGACACATGCACCAAACCTTCCACGCCTTTGTCTAATTCTACGAAACAACCATAATCGGCAATATTCGTCACACGGCCTTTCAAGCGTGAATTGACTGGGTAGCGATTAACGGTGTTAAAGAAAGGATCGTCGCCCAATTGTTTCATACCTAAAGATACGCGCGAACGCTCTTTGTCGAACTTAAGCACGGTAACCGAAACCTCTTGTCCTACCGCTAATAATTCGCTAGGATGTTTAACGCGAGTCCACGACATATCGGTGATGTGCAACAAGCCATCTATACCGCCCAAGTCCACAAACGCGCCGTAATCGGTTAGGTTTTTCACCACACCCAATACAACTTGGCCTTCATATAAGCCGTCTAACAAGGCTTGGCGCTCTGTGCTGCCTTCTGATTCCACCACGGCGCGGCGCGATACCACGACGTTATTGCGTTTGGCATCCATTTTGATAACTTTAAATTCAAGCTCTTTGCCTTCTAGCACAACAGAATCTCTGACGGGACGCACATCGACCAATGACCCCGGTAAGAATGCGCGTACAGATTGAATGTCGACGGTGAAACCGCCTTTGACCTTGCCGCTTATAACGCCCACTACCGTGGCTTGTGAATTAAAGGCTTTGTCTAGGTCTATCCACGCTTCCAGACGTTTCGCTTTTTCACGAGATAAACGCGTTTCGCCAAAACCATCTTCTAAGGCTTCTAGCACCACATCGACGCTATCGCCTTCGACGATTTCTAATTCGCCTTTGTCGTTTAAAAATTGTTCCCGAGGAATAACGCCCTCGGATTTAAAGCCCGCATCGACCGTGACGTAATCTTTATCGATGCGGATCACTAGACCCTTGCAAATAGCACCGATTTCTAATTTTTCTTTGGCAAAGCTCTGCTCTAATAAAGTTGCAAATTCACCTTGTTTGATGTTGATCATATCTGTTTGAGTTCCTAGGCCTAATAGCCTTAATGTTATGTGTTACCTCATTTAGGTATAACACGGTTTTAAATTCAGGTCTTAACCAGTGTGTCTAAGACCCCCCTTATCGCTTACGCGATTTTTTCTTGGCTACGCGCACTCCAATGCAACACCACCTGCGAAAAGACATCATCCACGGACAAAGTCGTTGTGTCGATGATAATAGCATCTTCCGCGGGCTTTAAAGGTGCAACGGCTCGCGTACGGTCGCGCTCGTCCCTTTCGATGATCTGCGCAAAAACGTCCCTTAGACTAACATTTATTGCTTGGGCAAGCAACTGTCTATGGCGACGTATAGCCCTAGCCTCAGGAGATGCATCCAGAAAAATCTTGAGTTGGGCCTTGGGAAAAACCACGGTGCCCATATCACGGCCATCGGCAACCAAACCTTTGGGTTTACGAAATTGGCGCTGACAGGACAATAATGCTTCACGTAGTGAGGGATAAACCGACAATTGCGAGGCAAGCGTGCCTATATGCGGCTCTCTAATGCGCGCACTAATGTTTTCTTTATTTAAAAAAACATTCATTCCACCTTCGTTATCGGTTGAAAACGTAGGCGTTAACGTTGTAACCAGCTTTAGTAGCGCATCGCAATCGTCCATAGAAAGCGCCATCTTTTCAGCCGCAAAAGCCACCACTCGATAAATAGCACCGCTGTCTAAAACATTCCAATTGAGCTTTTTAGCCAGCAAATGGGCTACAGTGCCTTTCCCGACACCTCCAGGCCCGTCTATAGTGATAACCGGGACCGCCGTATTTTGCATAACAATGTCTCCTAAACTGCATTTACAGCTTGTATTATAGAGGCATTCTATCATAAAGTATGCCTAGAGCGAATTTTTGACTGTTTATGTAGGAAAATCAGAAAAATATGAAAAAAGCATTATCCCTAACCGGCGCTATCCTTGCCATTATCGCCTGTTTACCCTTGGTGTTTGGCCTCGTTGCAAAAAATCGTTTTGAACATTTAACCACACAATTGCAAATCAAAAACCCCCAGTTACAGGTAAAAACCAGCTATCATCTAGGTTGGTTGTCCTCGCGCGCCTCTTTAAGCTGGAGCAGCGATAACCAAGGCGCAGGATCCTTGCCTAGCCTTCAACATGACGTGATTATTCACCATGGTCCGGTTGCCTTTTTTCAGGATGTACAGGGCCGTACGCACTTTTTCTTCGGCATTGCCCTGTTGGATATACAATTACCCCAACTGGCCAAAAATTCTTTTTTCTCTATAGATTTCAAAAAGAAACGCTTCGCCGCAACGATGCGCATTCCCTTTAACTTGCATTATGCAATCAATGCCAATGCCGCTTTAGATGCAACGCTCAGCATTGCGGGCCAATCCATACTCCGCCTTAATTTGGACCAATTACAGCTTAGCTGCGATTTTACGCAGAATCTAAACCGTGTTAAAGGCCTATTTTCGTTGGATAATTTTAGTGTCAATGCCGATTCCAGAGGCTATTTAACCATCCCCAAACTACAAGTACACCTTGATCACCACAGGGAACAAGGCGTTTATTTGGGTCATGAAACCATACTCATCCCCAGTATAGATTTATCCGCACCCCCTTTTGTGCAATTTAAACTGAATGACTTTAACTCTTCTTTTCTAGGGCAACGACAAAAAACCAACATAAGGTATCAAATGAATTTAGTGTTGCAAAACGCCGTCTACAACAATCAAAACTATGGCCCCTTTGCCTTTGATTTTCAAATCAATAACTTTAATTTTGAGACATTATCCAACATTGAAGGCAAAATAAGTGCTTACGTTAAAGAAAAAAAGGTCCATCCAGAAAATGCCGAAGTACAACAACGCGCTTTAGCCGAAACGCTGAAAAAATTACTGCCGGGTTTAATACAACCCAACACCGAAATTGCCTTAAAACAACTGGATCTGTCTCTTCCTAACGGCAGCCTGCATTCCCAAGGCTATTTGCGTTTTGCTAAAGCACCCATTTCCCTTGACATCAACGCCCTCATTCAGCAAGCTGATTTGTATTATCATTTAGACATCAGCAAAAATTTAGCCCAGTTTTTTATTATTGATATGATCGATAGCTCCATAGGAGCTGCCAATAACAGCATTGATCCTACGGCGGTATTGGGACAGCTCGCCAAATTAGGTTTGCTACAAGAAAATAGCGACTCTTACATTTTGGATATTAAGATCAAACAAGGTGTGCCCACGGTCAATCAATTGCCGTTTAATTCGGGCGTATTGCAACAAATCAATATGGCAGCAGCACAGCAGCAATAATATACTCTGCGCATTTGTCGCTAGGATCGTGCACAAAATAATTTTCATTTTTCTATGAAATAGAATATAATAATCTGAAGCTTGATTTTTCGAAAACGCAAGGAACGTTAGCA
>VFJV01000113.1 GCA_009885895.1 Gammaproteobacteria bacterium | reverse complement strand
GATGCGCTGTATAACAGCGCAAGAAGTGGTGTGAAAAACTTCAATAGCATACAGGCTTTGTTTTCTGCGGTGTATGATGAAGCGCAATTATTTATAGATCAGTTTAAAGAGCTCATCAAGGGCGTGCACGCAGAGCAAGAAGCCGCGACATTAAGGGCGGAAAATGAAAAGCAACGGGCCTTGTTGGTGCAAGATGAAAAATTCAGACAAATAGCAAATCAAGTTGCGCACGACATACAATCGCCGCTCGCCAGTTTGCAGATGGTGGTGAGTTTTTGTAAAAACATTCCAGAGCGAGAACGCATTCTGCTAAGAGAAGTTGCTACGGGTGTGAACGATGTAGCCCAGCATCTGTTGCATCAATATAGACATAAAGAGGAAACCGAGGCAAATCCCTATGAAAAAATGAAGCCTGTGTTAGTGTCGACGGTGTTGCTAGAAATCCTTACCCAGAAAAAATACCAATATGAAGCAAAACGCATAGAATTTGAGTGCAACCTGGGGGAAGGTACGCAATTCGCGTTCATTCAAACACAAAGCAGTGCTTTTAAACGCATGTTGTCTAACCTTATGAACAATGCGGTGGATGCATTTGAAAATCAACCGGGTTTGGTTCGGCTAGCCTTAGAAGCCGATAAGGAATGGGTTAAGATCCGCATTCAGGACACGGGAAAGGGCATGTCTGCCGAATTGATTGAGAAAATTCTCTATAAAACGGTGCTAACAGAAGGAAAAGAGTCTGGCCATGGCCTAGGGCTTAGTCAAGTGTGGAAAACATTGGATCACAATAATGGGAAATTAGAGATCGCCTCTACATTAGGTACGGGCACTACGATGACGATCACCTTTCCGAGGGCGCTTGTGGCGAGTTGGATCTGTGAAAAAATCGCGCTAAACTCGAACGATACCGTGATTATTTTAGACGACGATCATTCCATACACGGTGCTTGGGATGCGCATTTTGAAAGTTTATTGGCTGAAAATCCGGATTTAAAATTAAAGCATTTTCAGTTGGGCAGTGAAGCATTGGAATTTATAGAAAGCCTAACGCCGGCTGAAAAAAATAGGGTGTTTATGTTTGCCGATTATGAGCTCCTAAAACAAAACTTAAATGGCATGGAGATTATTGCTAGAAGCGACCTAAAACGCGCTATTTTAGTAACGAGTCATTATGCCGATCTAGAGGTACAATCCGAAGCGGCAAAAAAGGGCACAGCTATCTTACCGAAACAATTGGCATTGAATGTGATGATCCAGATGAATAAAGCAGCATAACAACATGAAGCAATACTTAGATTTTCTACGCCATATTTTAAAACACGGTTCCATGCGTACGGACCGAACGGGAGTCGGCACGCAAAGTGTTTTTTCCTATCAAATGCGTTTTGATTTAAACGAAGGCTTTCCTTTGGTGACAACGAAAAAATTGCATGTACGCAGTATTATTCATGAGTTATTCTGGTTTTTACAAGGGCAAACCAACATTCAATACCTGCACGATAACAAGGTGAGCATTTGGGATGAGTGGGCCGATGAAAATGGCGATCTAGGCCCTGTTTATGGGAAGCAATGGCGTTCATGGGAGTCTAAAGATGGTCGCGTGACAGATCAAATAGCCAATGTAATGAAGGCGATTCAGCAAGATCCCCATTCACGACGTTTAATTGTCAATGCGTGGAATGTGGGCGATCTGCCTGCTATGCGCTTACAACCTTGCCATATTTTATTTCAGTTTTACGTGCAGGATAAAAAGTTATCCTGTTGTTTATACCAACGCTCTGCCGATGCCTTTCTAGGCGTGCCTTTTAATATTGCCTCCTATGCGCTTTTAACGCATTTAATAGCGGCGCAATGCGACTTAGACGTGGGTGAATTTATCTGGACCGGTGGGGATTGCCACATTTATCAAAATCATATGGAACAAGTGGAATTGCAGTTGTCACGCGCACCGCATCCCTTACCAAAATTGATCTTAGCCAGACATCCAGAGTCTATAAATGAGTATGTCTATGACGATATCATTATTACGGATTATATTTGTCATCCGGGCATTAAGGCACCGGTGGCGGTGTAACCTGCGAGATAAAAAGCATCTGGAATTAGAGGCTATTCAAAAGCATATTTTATAAATATGCCCCAATAGATTTTAGTGTGGTCCACGTTGATCTCGTTCCACTTCTATGGGATAATCCCCTCTTCACCCATCTGAAGTTACAGTAAAATCATGACAGTAAAAGAAAATACCTCCAAAACCTATGCGTCTAAAAAAACCAATAAATTAGACGATTTAAAAATACCGCCACATTCTATAGAGGCTGAGCAATCGGTGTTGGGTGGGCTATTGCTCGATAACAGTGCGTGGGAAGGGGTGTCGGAATTATTAACCGAGCGTGATTTTTACCGCAGCGAACACAAGATTATTTTTCAAGCAGCGGTGGGTTTATTATCACAGGGCAAGGCCTTAGACGTATTAACCTTGGCAGAAACCCTAAAAAGCAATAATGAATTGGATGGCATCGGTACCGATATTTACCTGTTCGAATTATCCAAGAATACGCCCAGCATTGCCAACATCGTAGCGTATGCGGAAATTGTGCGTGAACGTTCTATCTTAAGGCAAATGATTGGCGCCGCCTCAGAAATTGCCAATATGGCGTATCAACCCGCAGGACGCTTGGCTACAGAATTACTCGATAATGCCGAGCAAAAAGTATTTCAAATTGCTGAGCAAACCAGTAGGGGGCAGGGACCTCAACCTATACGTCCGTTGGCACTACTGGCTTTAAAAAATATCGATGAACGCTATCGTAATCCATCGGCAGTAACGGGTACGCCTACCGGGTTTTTAGATTTAGATCAATTAACCTCGGGGTTGCAGCCGGCCGATTTAGTGATCCTTGCGGGTCGCCCTAGTATGGGTAAAACCATGTTGGGTATTAACATTGCCGAGCATGTGGCTTTAGACACTAAAAAACCCGTGTTGATTTTCAGTATGGAAATGCCCTCGGACGCGATTGTTATGCGTATGATTTCATCTTTGGGACGCATCGATCAACAAGCGGTGCGCAGTGGTCAATTGAGTAAAGAAGATTGGCCGCGTATAGGTTCCACCATCAATTTAATTGCGGAAGCCCCTATTTTTATAGACGACACACCTGCTTTAACACCCGGAGAATTGCGCTCGCGCGCGCGTCGCGTTGCGCGGGAGCAAAAAGGTTTGCAGTTAATTGTGGTGGACTATTTGCAATTGATGCGGGTGAGTGATGATACAGAAAACCGTACGGCAGAAATATCGGAAATTTCCCGATCTTTAAAGGCCTTGGCGAAAGAATTGCATGTGCCTATTATTGCGTTGTCGCAACTTAATCGTGGGTTAGAGCAGCGCGCCGATAAACGGCCGATGATGTCGGATCTGAGGGAATCGGGTGCAATTGAGCAAGACGCAGATTTGATTATCTTTATTTATCGCGATGAAGTATATCATCCTAACACCAGCGATTCAAAAAACATCGCCGAAATTATTTTGGCAAAGCATCGTAATGGCCCTATAGGAAAAATTCGCCTGAATTTTTGTGGCCCTTATGTGCGTTTCGATAATCTGGCACAACGGTATGCGGTGGAGTCCTTAGAGTGAATTTTGATGCCATGATGACCTTAGATGTGGGCGCGTTGCAGCACAATATTATAACGGTGCGCAAAACGGCCCCAGAAAGTCGCATCATGGCGGTGGTGAAGGCGGATGCCTACGGTCATGGCTTACAATATCTGTGGCCTTATTTGGCACGTGATGTAGAGGGCATGGCGGTGGCGCGCGTCGGTGAAGCGGTTGAGTTGCGTCAATTTGGCTATCAGGGAACGATATTGGTTTTATCGGGATTTGACGATAAAGACGACCTACAGGCTATGGATGAATATCAATTGCAAACGGTGATCCATCAGCCACGACAAGTGGATTTATTGACAAACAGCATATTAAAACACCCTTTAACCATATGGCTAAAAATAGAAACGGGCATGCATCGTTTGGGTTTAGAGCCCGCAGAAGTGGATGCTGCATACCATCAGGTTAAAGCGCACCCACAAGTTGCGAATGTTATTCTCATGACGCATTTTTCCAGTTCCGAAAATAACGACACAGCGGTTACTCAAAAACAAATCAATGCGTTTCAGCGTATTACTACAGCGTATTCTGAATCTTGTAGCTTGAGCAATTCTGCGGGTATTTTGGCTTTTCCAGAAGCGCGACGACAATGGGTGAGACCTGGGCTTATGATGTACGGTGGTTCGCCGTTTACTCCGGCCGAGAAAAAGCCCGCATTGCAACCGGTTATGCGTTTAACGGCGCCCATTAAGGCCATACGTACCTTGCAGGCGGGCGATGCGGTGGGTTATGGTGGGATTTTCGTTGCCAAAGAAAATATGACCATCGCGGTTGTAGGGATAGGGTATGGGGATGGTTATCCGCGCTTACTTCCTAATGGGACGCCGGTGTGGTTAAATGGTAGAATAGCGGGGATCGTCGGACGAGTTTCTATGGATAGTGTTATAATAGACATTAGCCATCATGACGCTGTAGAAGTAGGTCAGCGCGCAGTATTGTGGGGGCCGGAGCTTCCGGTTGAAACGGTGGCAGAGTATGCCAAAACCGATCCGCGTGAATTGTTGTGTAAAATGGGACTGCACAGAGTGCAGCGTAAAATAATAGGAGACAGTAATGGCACAAACGATAGATGAGTTAACGATAGAATATGTAGATGAAGGCGTAACCACGATTAAGCAATTGGATAAAATTGTACTGACGAAAGGGGCTTGGTCTACCATCGTGTACAAATACCAAGATTGGGAAAAGGCAAAACAAAGGTATAGTCCGCCTAAGTACTCCATACGCCGTTATCAAAAACGCAACGATCAATACAATTTAAAATCAAAGTTCAACATTTCTAGTGCCGATCAAGCGCAAAAACTCATTGTGATTTTAAATCAATGGATTGCGGAAGATGGTAAAAGAGAGGCTTGATGGATGATTTCCATTATAAATCAATGACATAATAAGAAATCGTCCCTATTTCATAGTATTATGACTCATATTTATGTGAAACTTGAATTTCATATAAATATGAGTCATAATACTATGAAATTCGATTGAAGACTAGG
>VFJV01000166.1 GCA_009885895.1 Gammaproteobacteria bacterium | reverse complement strand
TGTCGCTTGCTGCCGAAGAGCGTATTGTGCAAGATCGTTTAGAGATAAAATCGATTTTAGAGGGCATAGATAAGCGTCTATTGATTATCGTTGGTCCTTGTTCGGCCTGGCCAAAAGAAGCGGTATTAGACTATGCAAAAAAGTTGGTTGTACTCAATAAAACGGTACAACATGCCCTAAAATTAGTGGTGCGGGTCTACATTCAAAAGCCACGGACGACTAAAGGATGGTTGGGCCCTATTAATCAGCCTGATCTTTTTGTGGAGCCCGATATTGAAACCGGTATACGCTATACGCGGGAGATGATGGTTAAAGTGATTGAAATGGGTTTGCCTATTGCCGATGAAGCTTTGTTTACCCATAATGCGAGGGGGTTTTTGGAGTTGCTATCCTGGGTTGCCATAGGGGCGCGCAGTTCGGAAGATCAAGAACACCGTATTTTTGCCTCTAGCCTAGATTGCGCCGTAGGAATGAAAAACCCTACCCACGGCTCTTTAAAAGTAGGGGTCAATAGTATTGTCGCAGCGCAATATCCACACGTCGCTGTTTTTGATAACCATGAAATTCAAACCCATGGCAATCCGTACGCGCATCTAGTTTTACGCGGAGGAAATCATGTGCCTAATTATTCTGTGATGCATCTTGAAGAAATCAAGCAACATATGCAGGCGCATACAATACAAAACCCGTCTGTTATGATAGATGTCAGTCATGATAACTGTATGGTGAATGGAAAAAAAGATCAGCGTTTACAACCGAAGATCATTTTCGAGGTCATTGAAACTTTAAAAAACCGCCCAGATTTAAAATCTCTAGTCAAAGGCTTTATGATTGAAAGTTTTATCAAGGAAGGCGCCCAAACGGTCAATTTAGCCAAACCTGAAAGCATTGATCTAAGTGGGTTGTCTATAACCGATCCTTGTCTTGGTTTTGAGGAAACAGAAGAACTGCTGTTACAATTAGCGAAGGTCCATACAACATGTTAAACCCTATTACGGTTCAACTGCCTAGAAAAAAAGCCTATTCTTATCCTATTTACATAGGTACAGAACTATTATCTAAAATGCAGACTCATTTGCCTAAGCACAATAGTACTCTCGTCATCATCACGGATGATACGGTGAAAGAGTTGTATGCGATCGCTTTACAACAGTTTCTCAATAAGGCTGGCCATAAAACGTTGTTGCTGTCTTTTTCTGCCGGGGAATCTTCTAAGAATGGTCAAACTAAAAATGTATTAGAAGAAGCGATGTTAGCACAAGCGTGCGATAGAAACAGCTTGATTTTAGCTGTGGGTGGCGGGGTAGTGGGCGATCTGGCCGGATTTATCGCGGCAACTTATATGCGGGGTATAGATTATATCCAAGTGCCTACGACTTTATTGGCGATGCTAGACAGTTCTGTGGGCGGTAAAACCAGTATAGATACAGCACAGGGAAAAAACCTCATTGGCGCATTTTGGCAGCCTAAGGCAGTCATCGCGGATATCCTGTGTTTAAAAACACTGTCGCAGGAACACTTGGTGAATGGCCTGATTGAAGCGTTTAAAATGTTTTTGACGAGTGATGCCAAGAGTTTAAAATTTTTAGATCAGAATTTAGACCGTATTTTAGCGCGCGACGAAGCACTATTAAGCGAGGTGGTGCGTCGCGCTGTCAGCATTAAGGCTGAAGTTGTGGCGCAAGATGAAAAAGATCATAACCTCCGCGCCATTCTAAATCTGGGGCATACCATAGGCCATGCTTTAGAACAACTCAGTGACTATACGCTATTACACGGTTATGCAGTGGCTTTAGGGTTATTGTTAGAAGCAAAAATCGCGCAAAACAGGGGTTATCTAGAGGCGCAACAATATTACTATATAAAAACAGTATTGCAGCGGTTAAATATTACCGCGGTTGGTCTGAAAAAATTTGACATCGAGGCTGTTATTCAAAAAACAAAGTTGGATAAAAAGAAACAGGATGGCGCAGTACAGTATGTTTTATTGAATGGTTTAGGCAGTGTTTATGTGGCTGAGAATCAATTTACCCATTCCGTTGACGATGAGATGCTGAGAAATGCGTTTAGTGATGTGGTTAAGGAATAAAAAGAAGTGGCACGGAACCGTCATTGCGAGGAGCGTAGCGACGTGGCAATCCAGGAACATGTGATCTTATCGTAGGGGCAGCCCCCCGTGGCTGCCCTTTATTACATCACAGGATTACTACAAATAATAAATAGGAATAGCATT
>VFJV01000076.1 GCA_009885895.1 Gammaproteobacteria bacterium | reverse complement strand
ACACGCGTGTTCAAAAAAATTCAGATGGCGCCATGTTTTTTGAATAGTGTCATGCACTTTGCACAGTTATCCAGATTCATCCTGGAATTTGCTACCGCGCTTAAAATCAATATGAATATGAATATGCAGCTCTTTCCCATCCTCTAAATCTTCTAATTTACGGCTAATAATTTCCCAGGGTGACTATAGTCCTAAGGCGAGTTCTAATAAATATTTTCTGTTCATAAATGTGCCATCCGGTTTGTTCTGTGATGGGACTTATTATAATTTACCCACTCAAATATTCATAGAGCCGAAGTAAAGTATCCAATCTATACATCTCACAGAGACTTATACGTTTCACTGCACATAGCATTCATTTTCATTGTTAAAACGATGGACAAACCATTACCTATTCCTCATTTTCGCACAAGTTTAGTTAAGCGATTTATTCGCAATGATGTACGGTTATTTTCGCGTTTTCAAAATCGTGTTAGAAGTTACTTGTTGATTTAAATTGTTTGGCAGTATACTCATATCCAACACCAAAAATTATTGGAATTATTGCAAAAAAATTTCGATGCCCCATTGATTTTAGGGTATTTGCATGATATTGTGTACGGGTTAACAGCAGTTAATTTTTAGGCGAGGTCCCAGCCTTTGATCACCAGAAGTGACGTACTCTGTCACATACTAGTGCGAGATGGGCGCAGGCAATAAAGCCTAAAAGCAAGAAAGCGTTTCTTTGAAGTGACGGGGAGTGATACCTTGAAGTGTCCCCCAACAAACGCGTGTGGAAAAACTTGACGCGTTTCACTTTTTAGGGGCGCTCTTTGAGGCGTCGCGAAACCCTCAAAATAGTGGCCTAATTAAATCCAGGCAGGTGACGGTGTCAATGCATCCGCGTTGTGTTACAGTCTAGCTCTGAACTTAGTACTCGCTTTGATAGACAATGCCGTGCATGCGGCGAGTATTCGGCGATACTTAGTTCGGTGGGCACCCTGGTGGCAAACTATGTACTCACAGCAGTTGATTTTTAGGCGAGGCGCCCAGCCCTCGAGCAACAGGAGTGTAGTACCCTACATGACTGGTGCGAGATGGGTGCAGGCAACAAAGCCTAAGAATCAAATGCGAAGAGTATACTACCAATTCAGAATTACTTTCCCTGCTTGCCCGGATTGCAAGACCTTAAAGGCTTCGTCAAAATTTTCCATAGGAAATTGATGCGTAATAATGGGGCTCACGTCTAAGCCATCACGTAATAAAGAAGACATTTTATACCAAGTTTCAAACATTTCTCGACCATAAATACCTTTAAGAAAAAGACTTTTAAATATGACCTGACTCCAATCGATTGCCTGCTCTCCTGAAATAATACCTAATAAAGCAATGCGACCGCCATGATTCATGGCGGCTAACATTTGTTGTAATGCCTGGATTTTCCCCGACATTTCTAAACCCACATCAAACCCTTCCACTATATTCAATTCTGCCATCACATCTTTTAACGATTTTTTTTCACACTGCACCGCGCGAGTCGCACCCATTTTTTCGGCCAAAGCGAGGCGATACGGATCCACATCGGTGATCACCACATTGCGCGCACCCACTCGCAAGGCGATACGGATTGCCATTAAGCCAATGGGGCCCGCACCGGTGATCAACACATCTTCACCGACTAAGTCAAACGATAAGGTCGTATGTACGGCATTGCCTAAAGGATCCAAAATAGCCCCTATATCATCAGAGATATGCGGCGACAATTTAAAAACATTGCTCGCTGGCATGCTAAGATATTCAGCAAAAGCACCCGGGCGATTTACGCCTAAACCCAAAGTATTACGGCACAAATGTCGCCGCCCAGCGCGGCAATTACGGCAATGTCCGCAGGTAATATGCCCTTCTACCGACACGCGATCGCCTATAACAATACCAGCGACTTCACTGCCTACGGCTTCAACGATACCCATGCATTCATGACCTACCGCCATAGGCACCGGAATGGTATTTTGCGCCCACTCATTCCAGGAATAAATTTGTAGATCGGTACCACAAATCGCAACTTTTTTGACTTTAATTAAAACATCATTGGGGCCATATTCCGGTACTGCAATATCTTGCAACCACAATCCACGTTCTTTCTTCGCTTTAACTAATGCTTTCATATTATGCCCATCGCTTTACCTACGTGGCTGAAAGCCGCCACTGCTTTATCTACATGCTGCTCCGTATGTGCTGCCGACAACTGCACCCGTATACGTGCTTTATTTTCTGGCACCACTGGATAAGAAAAAGCAATCACATAAATGCCTTCTTCTAACAGCGCTTCGGCCATACGTGCCGCTACTTTGGCATCGTACAACATTACCGGCACTATGGGGTGAACCCCAGGAACGATGTCAAAGCCCGCGGCAACCATCCCTTCTCTAAACCGTTTTGTGTTCTCCTGTAACTGCTGCCTTAATTGTTTTTCTTGTGTTAATACATCTAAAACTTCAAGCGAGGTTGCCACAATGACGGGGGCTAAACTGTTTGAAAATAAATACGGCCTAGAACGATTGCGTAACCAATCTACTACTTCCTTGCGTGCACTGGTGTAACCGCCGGAAGCACCGCCCAAGGCTTTGCCTAAAGTACCTGTAATGATGTCAATCCGTCCCATCACCTCACAATATTCGTGTGTGCCTCTACCGTTTTCACCCATGAAACCCACCGCGTGTGAATCGTCTACCATCACCCAGGCATCGTAACGATCTGCTAAATCGCAAATCACCTTCAGATTGGCAATAATGCCATCCATAGAAAAAACGCCATCGGTAGCAATTAAGCGAAATCTACAATTTTGTGCTTGTTTTAATTGCGCTTCCAGATCGTCCATATTATTGTTTTGATACCGAAATCGTTTTGCCTTGCAAAGGCGTACACCATCGATAATGCTAGCATGGTTCAAAGCATCGCTGATTACCGCGTCTTCTTCGCCTAGTAAAGTCTCAAATAACCCACCATTAGCGTCAAAACAAGATGAATATAAAATAGTATCTTCCATGCCTAAAAATTGTGAGATTTTTTCTTCTAATTTTTTGTGTATGGTTTGCGTACCACAAATAAATCGTACCGAACTCAAACCATAACCATATTGCTGCAATGCCGTTTGCGCGACTTTAATTAAGCGGGGATTATCTGCTAAACCCAAATAATTATTGGCGCAAAAATTAATGAGCTCCTGTCCTGTGTTGATTCTGATCTGAGCATCTTGTGGTGTTTGGATGACACGTTCAGCTTTATACAAACCCGCATCTTTTAGTGCTTTTAATTCGGCGCGCAAATATTCAATCATCTGCTTTTCTCCGCTTATTTGACTCGTTTTGCTATGCATAGGGGTTGATTATAGCATACCGCAAGCCCGGGTCTAGGGGCTGGCCAAAGCCTTTTGTGTTCAAAATAAGGGCTATTTTGAATTTTGGCCTTTTCAGCAGAATTATCTTTTTTTGTGTAAATAGTTGTATTGCAGCTCCCATTTCAGTTATTTTATGGTATTATTTGTTTAGCCGAGCCCTCTAATAGGGATAGGCTTAGATCATCGCCCGCATTAACCAAGAGGATAGCTGTATGGACAACACGATAGATAGTTTAAACAATAATTTAAAAAAAGCTCAATTAGAACTTGCAGAAATCAAAAAAGACACGCTACGCCAGATTACCGAGGCCAAAGCCAGCACTAAAGCCGATTTAGCCAAAGCCGCTGCTAAAGCCTATGCCGATGGCATGAAAAAAGCTTTAAATGAACTAGAAGAGCCGCTGAAAAAGCAACGTAAAGTTCTGGCCACAGCACTCGCGGCTGCTGAAAAAGCAGCCAAAGCAGCGGCAGTAAAAAAAACCCCTGTGAAAAAAACAGCAGCAGCCAAACCAAAAAAAGCAGCCAGTGTCAATAAAACAATAATCGAAGAGGACAAACCGGTCGCTCCATTGGTTGGTAGTCTGCATGAAAAACGCCTAGGCATACTCGAGCGCGAATTTAATCCTATTAAATCTGCGCACGCTAACAATGCTGAGGATAATACCGCCATTAAAGACTTTAGCAATTTAGACGATATTTTAAACAAAGGTGATTGGTCTTAAAGATCGTACTGGTAGGGCAGCTAAGGATTCCACCTTAGCTGCAACTATACTCTTCCGTGAGTATAGCAGACATGATCATTAAGCACTGGCTTGCACTAAGTCTTTCAACTTTCTGCAACCCACTGTAAACATGGCGAATTCAGCTGCATTACTGCTTCTTAAATCTAGCATGGTTTGTTTCCACTGATTGACTATGGTCTGGTTTTTTTCTTGCCATGTGGCGTATACAACACAAGCATCTCCGGTTTTAGCCACAGCATCACTCAAAATATTACACGCCAAATCGCGATGCAAGATATCAATATCGTCTCTTAAGGCCGCTTTGGCTAAGGCATCCCACTTCGTTTCCTCACGATAGCTTAGTATCAATTCTTGCAGCCAAGCCAATTCTAATTCATCCGAAAGGATAAAATATATTTCGGCCACCTTGTTAACGGAAATTTTGTCTCCTGCAGCAATGTCAATAATATCCAACATTGGGAGCAAAGCATGCACAGAGGCCAAATGTCGTGCGGACTGCTCGCTCACTCCATGCGCCGTATACTTTTCTATGCCTTGCTCATAGACATCCAGCGTCAATCCTCTAAAGCAGGCTGAAAAATCCAGGGCTAAATTCTCCACCTCTGGCTGATATTGTTTAACCACGGCCTCAACTTTATCTAAATTGACGTGATTTCTAAGTACCCACCGTATGGCGCGCCGCATGAACCGCGCCACGGAAAGTAACATTTCATGCTGCATTGTTACTGGAATTGTATAGTCCATCTCTTCTATCTGCTTCCACAAAGAATCAACAGAAAAAATATCTTTAACGATAATAAAGGCTTTAACAATATTGGAGTATGACGCGCCCGTCTGCGTGCTCAAGCGCGTCACAAAGGTAATTCCCATATAATCAACAATTTTGTCACACAGTTGGGTTACAATAATTTCACGGTATAGACTGTGGCGTATAATTTCCTCATAAAATCGCTCATGCAACCTGGTTGGAAATTCAAATTTCACAAACTTAGATACATAAGGATCTTCCGGAGCAGATGACTTTAGCAATTCTTCTTTTAGGAAAATTTTAAAATAGGCCAACAATACTGCCAATTCTGGGCTGGTTAGACCTTTGCCTTGTGCTTTGCGTTCTTTCAACTCTTTGTCCGTAGGCAAAAATTCTAGTTCTCTATCCAAAAGCCCTACACGTTCCAAATCTTCAATAACCTGCACGAATAAATCTAAGCTGTCTTTAGCTTGCCCTTGCGCTAAACTAATTGCCTGCGTTTGTGTGTAATTATTCCGTAATACCAGTGCCCCCACTTCATCGGTCATACTGGCCAGTAATTCATTCCGCTGTTTTCCGGTTAAATCTCCATTGGCCATCACTTGATTTAACAAGATTTTGATGTTGACTTCATGATCGGAACAATCAACGCCTGCAGAATTATCGATAAAGTCGGTAACAATTTTCCCGCCCGAAAGGGCATACTCTATACGCCCTTTTTGTGTTACGCCTAAATTACCGCCTTCACCAACCACTTTCACACGTAAATCACAACCATTAACACGCAGCGCATCGTTGGCTTTATCCCCCACATCAGAGTGACTCTCCGTGCTGGCTTTCATATAAGTCCCAATACCTCCATTCCATAATAAATCCACTTCGGCCTTTAACAGAGCAGAAATGAGTTGATTGGGCTCGAGTGCATCGCTGTCGATTGCCAGAAGTGTTTTAATTTCGGGTGTTAATTTAATTGATTTTACATTGCGCGCAAAAACACCACCGCCCTTAGAAAGAAGATCCGGGTTATAATCAGCCCAGGTTGAGCGTGGCAATTCAAACAGACGTTTACGTTCATTAAAACTGGTTGCCGCATCTGGAGTGGGATCGATAAAAATATGCGCGTGATTAAATGCGCCGACCAATTGTATGTGTTGCGACAACAACATACCATTGCCAAATACATCGCCTGACATATCGCCAATTCCCAGCACTGTAAAACAAGTCGTTTGAATATTGCGATCCAGTTCTCTAAAATGTCGTTTAACAGCTTCCCACGCACCTCTTGCCGTAATGCCCATTTTTTTATGGTCATAACCCGTTTTGCCACCCGAGGCAAAGGCATCTCCTAACCAAAAATTATACTCAACGGCTACCTCATTGGCATAATCTGAAAAAGTGGCCGTACCTTTATCTGCCGCCACCACCAAATAAGAATCGGCATCATCGTAACAGACTAACTCTTTAGATCGAATAATTTCATTTTCAACACGGTTGTCCGTTAGCTCTAACAAAGCACTAATGTATTTTTTATAACAACTAACCGCCTCTTCATGAATTTCTTCACGGCCAGCCCTTTGGGATAGTTGTTTTAGAACAAATCCTCCCTTAGCCCCCGTAGGCACAATCACCGAGTTTTTGACGCGCTGCGCTTTCATCAACCCTAAGACTTCTGTGCGGAAATCTTCTCGCCTATCTGACCAACGTATTCCACCACGAGCAACTTTGCCACTGCGCAAATGTATCCCTTCAAAGCGGGGTGCATAAACAAAAATCTCAACCAATGGTCGTGGCAAGGGTATATCGCTAATCACCATCGTATCCAATTTGAAAGAAATGTACTCTTTATATTGGCTGTCGTTGCCTTTTAAGAAAAAATTGGTTCGCAAGGTGGCTCGGATAATTTCAAGAAAACGGCGTAAAATTTTATCTTCATCTAAATTATCCACGCCCAATAATAACGCATCAATGCGTTGCTCTAGCGCAACCATAACGTCCTTTGAACTGCCTTGTCGATTTGGGTCAAAGCGCAATTTAAAGAGCGTTACTAATTCGCGAACGATATTAGGGTATTTTGAAAATGTTTCTTCAATATAGGCCTGTGTGAAAGTAAAATTAATTTGCTTTAAGTATTTTGCATAGCCCCGCAGCATAGAAATTTCCCGCCAACTTAAATTGGCCAATAAAGCCAGACGGTTAAACCCATCATTTTCAGAATCATTAAACCATACTTTTCTAAATGTCTCTTGAAATAGTTCTTTAACTTCATCGACTTTAACCTCATGAGCCACTTGTGTGCTCATGTGAAAATCATTGACCCACGCCAATTTTCCTTCTGCTAGATGAATACAGTAGGGTTGCTCCGTTAACACCCGTAACCCCATGTTCTCTAATATGGGCAAAACATCTGACAATGGGGTGGGGTTTTTTAAGTGATACAGCTGGAACCGGTAAGGTGCCTGTTCATCTTCTACAGGTTTAGAAAAACTCATTTCTAAAATGTTATCGTTTTCTAATTTTTCTAAATGAACAATATCGTGCACCGCAGATCGCGGGGGGAATAGTTCAATGTAGCCCGCTGGAAAAGCATTTTTATAACGTATAAAGTACTGACCGCCCTCTTCTTCTCCATAAAAATCAACCAACTCTTCATATAAGTCATCTTTCCAATTTCTAGCAATTCCCCTCAATTTTTCTTCAATTAAATTAATATCGTATTGCAGCGGTTCCGTGTTATCAATGCGAATTAAAAAATGAATGCGCGCTAGTATGGATTCGCTAAACACAGTTGTTTGATACACTTCCAGACCATTAAACGCTTTAACCAATATCGTTTTTGCAGCATCGCCTAATTCAGTCGTGTAACGGTCGCTAGGAACAAACAACAAACACGACATGAAACGCCCAAAAATATCACCGCGTACGAATAAGCTAATGCGGCGGCGCTCTTGCATTTGCAAAATACCCAAACTTAATTCTAACAATTCTTCCGGCGAACTTTGAAATAAATCGTCTCTCGGCAAAGTTTCTAAAATATTCAGCAAAGCTTTTCCCGCATGCCCCGCTGGAGATAAACGAGAATCTTGCATAACGGCTTTTACTTTTTGCCGTAACAAAGGGATTGCATAAGGCCTGCTATTGTACGCAACTGAAGTGTATAACCCAATAATACGGCGCACACCCACAACGTTACCTGACTCATCAAACACTTTGATTTCAATTTGATCGGTATACGCATGACGGTGCACTGTGGCTAAACGATTTGTTTTTAAAGACTCAATATAAATATTCTTGTCTAAAATAATGCTTTTAGCTTTCGGTGGCAGCTTAGAAAATTGTCTGGATATTTTATTAACATCAAATTCGCGCAACACCCCAAGACCCGTACCTACAATGGGTTTTAAAATCCAATCGTCGCTTTCATCTTTTAATAATTTATATTCTCGCCAACCCATAAATGTAAAATGGCTGCTACACAGCCATTTTAAAAATTCGACGGACTCGGCCAAGGCTGCTTTATTTGCAGCCGCCACAGGCAGCTTTGCTAAACCCTGTACAGTTTCATCCACTTTGTCCATGATGTCTTGCCAATCTTCTACGCACAAACGCACGTCATGTAGAATGCGTTGAAAAGAGCATTCTAGATCAGACAATGTCGCCGCATCAGAAATACGGTCTATTTCAATAAAAATTAAGGCCTCATTGCCTGCTGATTTTTCATCCGTTCCCATCGAAAAAATTTCTATGATTTTATTTTCTTTATCCCTCAAGACTTTAAATGCACCTGTATTGTAGATGCTGTGCACCATCATTTCACGCCGATTCAATTCCATTAATAGAGAATCCACCAAAAAAGGCATGTCATCTTGAACCAACTCTATAATAGTATGGCTAGATTGCCAACCTCTGTCCTCACATTTTGGGTTAAAGATCCGTAATTTAACTTGCTTGGGTTCCCGAATATACACTTCGTTCCAAAACGAAACGCTGGCACCAAATAGATCAGCACTGTCGTGCGCCGTTAAATCTTCATAGGATGCGGTGGCATAAAGATGTTCGGTAAATTGAATAAACAGTGCGACTTGCGCTGGATTCATTTTTTCACGGGCCATAGCGGCCAATTGTGCAAAAACCCCACGCTGGGCAGCACCATTGCCAGAGGCATAGGCTTTAATACTATTTTTACGAATAACAGCTTGTCGAATTGAAGAACGCTCAGACATGGTGTGCAACTCCTGGTTATCCATCTTCAACACTTTAAGAGAGGGATCTTAGACTCTATCGTAAGTGCGATGGGCTTATACTTGTACTATTATGTGACCACTTCCTCTCGCAGATAATTGAGCAAAATATGCTCAGGATTAATCTCTTTTTTATCCTTCTGTCCCTTGGCAGCCAAAGGCATCATATCCTCGGCAATAGGCAATTGATCTGCCGCCGATGTATAACATTTATTTACTTCTTTAGCTAGTAGTGGGTATTGTGTAAAACCATTGCCCACCCCTACCCAGTCAGCTTCCCCCGTAGTAGGCAGAGTCGCGCTGACCAAGGACAAATCTCCCTGCGACAGCATAATTTCCCCATCCCAAATAAAACTATGCCGATAAACCTCGCCTCTGCGCGCATCCACCATAACAATAACCTTTTTTTCAGTATATCGCCTATGAAGACCCTGTGCCAATACGGCTAAGCTATCAAGTTCAATGATTTTTTTATTCCAGGCAAAGGCCAACCCTTGCGCCACAGCCGCCCCTATGCGTAAACCTGTAAAACGGCCTGGGCCGATACTTACGGCCAGAGCGTCTAAATCACCGCCTTCCACTCCGACTTCCTGTAACAATTCGTCTATTAAGGTTAAAATATGTTCAGCTTGGAAGTTTTCTGTAGCGGCTTGTCTTTGCCAATGGCGATTCCCATCACCCAGCGCCACCGATGACAGGGCTCCAGAGGTTTCAAGACATAAAATCATGTGACCTATTCCTCTAAGTGTTTCCGTTTATTGGCAACACCTTTCCAGTCATCCGCATCGGCTGGTGGCGTCTTCATATGGCTAATATTAGGCCACTTTTCTGATAGCACTCGATTCAGTTCTAAAAATTCTTGTTGTTCTTCAGGTAGTTCATCTTCAGCATAAATGGCATTGACGGGACATTCGGGCTCACACAAGGCGCAATCAATGCATTCCTCGGGATTAATGGCTAAAAAATTAGGCCCCTCATAAAAGCAATTGACGGGGCAAACTTCCACACAATCCATGTATTTACAGCGGATACAACTTTCAGTCACTACAAAGGTCATCTCTATTCTCCACAAGCAAAAGGGGTACCGCAGCCTAGAGGGTATTCTATACTATTATCTTCTAAGGGCTGATTCTGCGCCCATTCTACCACTGCTTGTATCCCCTTTGCACCACCAAAGGCACTCGCTGTAAATAGGTTTTGCGCTAATTTTTTTTCTAAAGTGGCTACTTTATTTTGATCGCTTAAGGTTAAACGACTTAAATCGGCGGCCGTACTATGCACACAGGGAGAACATTCCAAGCTACGGTGGTATAAAGGCGAAAAGCCTGCGCGATGAATTAAATCGTAAAAAGAATTATCGGCCAAATTGTATAAAGGCTGCCACACGCGCCTATCGCCAAAATGAGGGGAATGACTTTCCCACTCTTGTAAAAGCACATCCCCCCGCGCATGAGTTACATGCTTAGGTAACATAATCGTGGCCGAGCAACAAGGATCCACTTCATCTAAATAGTCTAAAAACGCCAATCCTTTCAACCAACCCGCACACCATTGAAATTGCGCACTGGGAAACGCCTCGCGCTTTAATATTAATTCGGACCAGCTTATGACTGAGGACAAGGCTGTGATATTAAATCCATAGGCTTTGGCCAATGCTTGCCCTTTTTTAACCTGCTCTTGCCACGCCTGACTAGAGGAGGCAAAACCGGTGTCCATATGGCAAACCGTGATCTCAGAGACCGCATTTTCGTGCGCCCACTGTATTAAGGCAATGGTACCATCGCCGTAATTACCGAAGAGTGTGTTCATCGTTTTTCCATAGTAAGAAATGTTTCTTCAATCTGTCTTCTAAGTCCTTACTCAATACCGCAGAAACGTCTAAATACCATGCATCAGGCAAATCAAAAACGCTACATTTAACCGCGTCTTTTTCGGTCATAAGCAAAGTTCTATTTTTATACCGTGCTAATTCATCCTCGGTGTACACATGGTGATCTCTAAAAATTTTCGCTTTAACGGTTATACCTAAAGCGTGCAATGCCTCTAAAAATCGTTTCGGATAACCAATGGCCGCAATAACGTCTACCGTTTGGTTTGAAAATGCTTGCAGCGATCGCGTTAATTCCGGGTTTTTTAGTGACCGAAAACAATTTGGCTGTAGAAAAAAACGTTGCGCATAGGCAGTCTCTACACTGTGGTAAATCACCCAATCCGTAGTCTGCAAGCGTTTAATACCTTCGCGCAAGGGTCCTGCAGGCAAACAAAAGCCATTGCCAAATTGGCGTTCCCCATCCACAACGACCAATTCCATCGCGCGACCCATGGCCAAATGTTGTAACCCATCGTCGCTTAAAACCACATCACAGTCGTGATGGGCCAATAGCCTATTGACGGCTTCTACCCGTTTTGCCCCTATGGCCAGCGGGCAATTTAAACGCCTGGCCAAAAGCAATGGTTCATCCCCTACGAGCGTTGCATTGCTAGCCTTAGTAACTAAATGGGCGCCTTTCTTTAAGGAACCGCCATAACCTCGACTCACAATACCAGGTTTAAAACCCATCTCTTGCAATAATTCCACTAATGCAATAATCACTGGGGTTTTGCCATTGCCACCCACGGTTAAATTGCCAACGACAATGATAGGTATCGGAAAATGTGTGGTACTGAAAATACCGCGCTTATACAAATTTTGACGCAAGATCATTGCCCATTGCCACAATAAAGAAAAAGGCCACAACAGGTAGCTTAAGCTATTTCTACGATACCAGCATTTCATAAAGCCTCAGCAGCACCCGGCCCGGGTGATTGAAATTGCATCTCATACAATTTAGTATAATAGCCGCGTTGTGCCAATAATTGTTGATGCGTGCCCTGTTCAATAATGTGGCCACCGTCCATAACGACGATGTGATCCGCAGATTCTATGGTGGATAACCTATGTGCTATCACCAAGGTAGTGCGATTTTTCATCACCGCTTCTAGCGCTTCTTGAATGTAACGTTCCGATTCAGAATCTAATGCAGAAGTCGCTTCATCTAAAATTAAAATAGGCGCATCTTTTAAGATAGCGCGCGCAATCGCCAAACGCTGCCGTTGCCCGCCAGATAATAAAATACCATTCTCGCCTATTACTGTATTTAAACCTTCGGGCAATTGATCTATAAATTCCAGGGCATGGGCGGCTTTTGCTGCCACACGGATTTGCTCATCACTCACACTCTCACCCAGACGGCCATACGCAATATTATTGGCTATAGTGTCATTAAAAAGAGACACTTGCTGTGATACCAAGGCAAATTGCTGCCTTAAATTTTTCAAACGATAGTCAAATAAGTCTACGCCATCAATCGTAATATTGCCTTGTTCTAGATCGTAGAACCGGGGTAATAAACTCGCGATGGTAGATTTACCACTGCCAGAGCGGCCCACTAAAGCCACTACTTGCGAAGGGCGTATGCTAAAGTTAATGTTTTGTAACACCGGACCTACTTCAAGAGAATATGAAAAAGAAATATTCTTAAATTCTATGGCCCCTTTAACGCGCGGCGTTTCGTACATTCCATCATCACGTTCATTGGGTTTATCCAACATTTCAAAAATAGTTTCCGCTCCTGCCAATCCCTTTTGGATCTGAACGTTTAACGTGGTTAAGTCTTTAACCGGTTTTAACAAAGCCAATATAGCGGCAATCATTGCCGCAAAACCGCCAGCCGTGAGTTGATGATCGACGCCTAATTTAGACGTCGCGACATAAATTAATAAGGCTAGAACTAAAATACCTACCATTTGTACGCTAGAGGTCCCGGCAGCTTTAGTCACAATGATTTTTAATTCTCTAGCCATACTGGACTTAATCGCTTTATAAAACTTTTTCATCTCGTAGGCTTCGCCGCCAAAAATACGCACCACGCGATACCCTTCAATCGCTTCCTCGGCCACATGGGCGATATCGGCCATAGAATCCTGGGTTTTACGGCTTAAATTTCTTAAACGAGTAGAACTTAACTTAACGGCTATTGCCACCACCGGGCCCGTTATCAATAATAAGAGGCTTAATTTCCAGCTTAAAGTGAACAAAACCACCAACAAGCCCAAGGCTAGAAAGCCGGATTGCACCAGTTGGGTCAAAGCATCGGTGCAAGCCGATGAAACTTGTGTCGTGTTATAGACAATTAAAGATAATAATTGCCCCGATGATTCCTTGTCGAAATGTCTGCACGGTAAATGCAATAATTTATCAAAAATCTCTTGGCGAAATTTAACCACAATACTACGTGAAACCTTCGCCATCGTGTAGTCACCTGCTAGATTCATAAGCGATCGCACAGCAAACAAAACGATGATGACAAGCGGGAGCCATTTTAAAAAAGTAGGATCTCGCGTCACAAACCCCTTGTCCAATAAAGGTTTCATTAAATAGGTAAATAAGGCATCAATGCCAGAATACGCCATGCCTGAAATAGTGGCGATAATAAGCCAAGGCCAATATTGTTTGGAATACGTCGTTAAGCGCTTATATAACGCCATGCTGTCGCCACTGGGTTTACGCTTTAGGGCTTGTTTGTGTATAACTCTCATATTGCTCCTGTTAAATCGCCTATATACGCTTCGCATTTAATTTTTAGGGGGTGTTCCTTTCCCCTGTTCATCAAAATTGGATAAAATAGCACCATTATCGGCCGTATTATACGCTAAAAGCACTGCATTTTGATATCTTTTTTGAATATTTTTGGATAAAAAATAACGGCCCTGTAGTTGATTTTTAGGGTAGAAGACTAGCTCTAGCGCAACAGGAGTGTAGTACCCTACACGGCTATTGCGAGATGGGCGTAGGCAACATCCCCTAAAAATCAACTGCTATGAGTATATATCCTTTCTAAAAAATCTTGCCAGGCTAGATCATTGCGCACCGTGGTGACTGCGCTCATTTGCCCCTGCTCATCAAAGCTAAGCAAAATAGCACCCTTGTCCGCCGTATTATAGGCTAAAACACCTGCGCTTTGATATCTTTTCTGAATATTTTCAGATGGAAAATGATAGCGATTAAGATAACCCGTTGAAAAAATAACGACCTTGGGTTTAACCACCTCGATAAACGCCTCGCTGGAAGACGTACTACTACCATGATGTGGTGCAACCAACACATCGGCAGGCAAATACCTTCCCGCAGAGGTCACTAAATTTTGTTCCCCCTTGATTTCAATATCCCCCGTTAGCAATATACTGTGCCCTGCCACTGCCACCCTCAATACGCAGGATAAATTATTACCCTTCTTATCTAATGCCCCCCTTTGGGGGCTTAAAAAACGAAAATCTACACCATCCCAACGCCATTGTTGCCCTGCTACACACTGACTTAACTGTAAAGGTTCCTTTACATTAAACAATGCTGTGCTTCGAAAAGAACTCTCGTTATAGATCTTTTTGACAAAAGGCGATTGCGACATGCTGGTGCTGAGGTTATACACGGGCAATTGTTTTAATAACGTAGGCACTCCACCACTGTGATCCGCATCTTGATGACTTACCACCATCACATCTATAGCGGCCTTTGTTTGTCGTTTCAAAAATGGCAGGATACTGCTCGTTGCCGCATCACCACCACCATAATAAGAAGGACCCGTATCGTAGAGCAGCGTATGATGGCGTGTTTGCAGCAATACCGCCAATCCTTGACCCACATCAAAAATAGTGACGCGCAAAGGCGGCTGTGGCTGAGTGTTTAAAGGAATAAAAGCTAATAACAACCACACGATGGCCAAACCCCTTAATTGCCATGCTCGCGGCAATAATGCTAACAATAAACCAAAATTGATCAAAACCAAACTCAACAGACTCCCACCATACCACCATTGATACGGAAAAAACTGCACCATTTTCTGCAAAAAACGCAATAAATAGCTTATAGTCCATTGTAACGCAATGAAAATGGGCTGGGCCAGAAATGGATTGATCGTCTGCAAAATTAAAGCCAATAAAGCGCCTGGCAAAATAATAAAACTAACCCCCGGCACCGCCAATAAATTGCTAAAAGGTGCATTCAGCGGCGACCTTTGAAAAAATAATATTGCAAATGGCAGTAAGCATAAACTTAAAGCCACTTGTATGCTCAAGTGTTGTTTGAAGCGTCCCTGCTGTTTAGGCCACACCCACAGTAAAAATGCGATGCTATACACCGCAATAAAAGATAACCAAAAACTTATATTTAAGCTTTGTAGCGGTGAAATGATTAAAATACACACTGAAGACCACAATAAGACCGATAACCACGATACTTGGCGCGAAAAGCTTTTTGCTAAAATATAAATACTGATCATAATACACGCGCGCACCGTTGATACGGAAAATCCGGCCAAAGCACCATAGCTCCAAGCCATGGACACGGCGGCCCACATCGCTATTTTTTGTCGCGGCAGCGTATTAAATAATTTTGGCAATGGCCATAACAACACGTACATTAAACCATACACAAAGGTAGCCAATAAACCAATGTGTAAACCAGAAATTGCCATCAAATGCAGCACGCCTGTTTGCTGAAATAAGAGCCATAACGCAGAGGATAAATGACTGCGATCGCCTAAAGTTAAAGCAGAAATAATCGCTAAACTATTTTCATTTAAATTTGCCTTTAATAGTTGTCCCACTCGTTTTTGACGTATGTTATTTGGATTAAATGCGCTAGCGGGTTTAAGTAATCGCGCTGAGGGATGAGACAATACACTGCCCACGGCATAATCCCCTTTTGCCCATTCTAGAATAGGCAACACACTGGGATTTTCCAAATGATGCACGCGCTTTAAACGGGCATAAAAAATCCACCTTTGGCCGGGCTCTAGAGACAACACCGTGGTTTTCGCGTTAGTATACGCACTAAGCTCAATTTTAGCCTTCACCTTTAGGCAATCGCCTTCTAAACAAAGACGCGAGGCCTTTATGGTAAATTTTTGTTTAGCACTATCACGAGTCACCAGTGAAATAATAGTAGCATCTATCTGTACGGCACGATTCTGCCACGAAAGTGGAATTTGCTGGCACATTGCTGCTAAAAAATGGGCTAAAACCCATAGGCTGCTCATACTATAGGCCAGCACTACCCAAACCCATTGTGTACGTTTGGTGATCAACCAAAATAATGCTACACTCTCAAGCAGCAGTGCTACAAGTGCCGAAAGGGGCGACAACCAATAAAGTGCGGCCATATTGACACAGGCCGCTATAATAGAGAATAATACCGCGTGCATTTTAAAAAAATATCCGAAAGGATTATTATAACTTAATCCCGAGGTCTTGCCTAGATGGATAAAACCGATCTGCCTTCTTTTAGTCTAAGTTGGTTAAAACCGCGTTATTGGCCTTTATGGCTAGGATTAGGCTGCGCCTGGTTGTTGGTGCAATTGCCTTTGCCCGGGCTCTACGCTTTAGGTGTGGCTTTAGGGAAAATCAGTGGGCTATTAGCCCCTTACAGACGTCGTGTTTGTGCCACCAATATACGCTTGTGTTTTCCAGACTTAGCCCCCAAACAACAAAAAGATTTAGTACAAGCCTGTTTTCGCTCTGTAGGAATAAGCCTCGTTGAGACCATAATAGCGTGGCTAGGCTCAGAAAAAAAATTGAGCCAAGTTTCGTTTACGGTTGATGGCTTAGAACATTTTGACCAATTTTATGAAAATGGTGTTCCTTCCTCTAGATTATTCTGCATAGGCTTTCATTTTACCACCCTAGAAATCATTGGCCGTTTGCTCTCAAGGCAAACTAGCTTTGCCTTATTTTATCGCCCGCATTCCAACCCGGTTTTTAATTATTTTATGCTAAAAGGTCGCTCACGCTATGCGGGCAGACTGTTAGAAAAGAATGATGTACGCGCTTTGATTCGCGTTTTGAAGGAAGGTATTCCGGTATGGTACGCACCCGATCAAGACTATGGCCGTAAAGTCAGCGTCTTCGCACCTTTTTTTAATATTCCTACGGCCACCATTACCACCCCGGCTAAAATGGCACGCAACTTAGGTTTAACGGTATTACCCGTGACGTATTATCGCGATGAAAACTATCGCTATCACCTGCGCATACACCCCGCTTTAGAAAACTACCCTAGCGACGATGAAGTAGAAAATGCCACGCGCATTAATCAAATTTTAGAAAAAGCCATTGTGGCACATCCAGAGCAATATCTATGGCAACATAGGCGCTTTAAAACGCGAACGAATAAGATAGCGAAAATTTATCTGAAAAAAAGGAAGTAGTGTTTTGAAGTGTGGCACCCGTTATTGGACTGAAGACATTAAATCAGCCAAAGAAAAAGTTGTGGCTATACCTGAGGGTATTCAGGAAGCTGTCAAAGCGAAATTTTATCGAAAAACAAAAAAACCACCTCGCACGCGTGACTGGATAACACGAAAAGATCCATTTGAACAAGCGAAGGATTTTATTGAACTAGAGCTGCAATT
>VFJV01000038.1 GCA_009885895.1 Gammaproteobacteria bacterium | reverse complement strand
CGCACAATTCAAGCATTTGATAGCCTTCGGCAGCCAATGCTTTGGCGACATCAATGACTTTGCTTTTATCCGCCATATCGATACCGACCGCCTTAAAGCGATATCCATTTTTTTCGGTTATTATACTATTGTCTTCGACACTAAAGCCAGGCGTCAAAAATATAAATGCAAATGAATTAAACTTCACGATAATCTGTTTCTCCTATTTATGTTTATCACACTACCCAATAGGTTTGCCCGGTCTGCAATCCTTCCACACTTTTGCTGTAAGCTAATGCGGCGCGCGCTGCAGGAACGGATTCAAACCCTCTAAAATAAGCAGCATAATCCTCCATCGATTCAGTGATAACCGTTGGACTAACACTATTGATCCTAAGCCCTCTAGGCAATTCCAACGCCGCACTTTTAACAAAAGCATCTACAGCTCCATTCACCATAGAAGCAGAACTGCCATATTGGATAGGATCGCGGCTTAACACACCACTGATCAAAGTAAAAGAACCGCGATCATTTAAATATTTCATGCCTGCTAAGACTACATTGACTTGCCCCATCAATTTGCTGTTTAAGCCTATAGCATACTCTTTTTCAGTCATATCTAATAAACTGCCAAAACGCACTTGGCCCGTAGACAATACAACGGCATCAATGTTTTTGACTTGTTGATACATTGCTTCTATAGATTTAATATTACTGATATCAACTTGTATATCGCCGTGACTATGACCTACGGCAATGACTTCATGCCGTTGGCTTAATTCTTTAGAAATAGCTCGCCCTATCGTTCCCGTTGCGCCTATAACAATTATTTTCATGTTAAACTCCTATTTATCTATATATCGAAAAAAGTCGATATATACTGTTAAAAAATAGCTTCTTTAATTACAAAGACACCGCCAATTTTGAAACGAATTGCGCTATTTGCACTTCATTGCGCTTGTAGAGCGTCCATTGCCCAGAACGGGTGGTTATAACCAACCCGGCTTGCTCCAGAAGCCCTAGATAATGGCAAACGGTGGATTGAGCAAGCCCAGCTTTTTGCTGGATTAGCCCGCAACACACGCCCTCTAGCACCACGTCAGACAACGCGGTTGGAAAATGCTGCTTGGGATCTTTCAACCAAGCTAGAATTTGCCGCCGTGTCTCGTTGGCCAGTGCTTTAAATATCAATTTTTCGTTCATAGGGGTATTATATATCTAATTAATTCGATATGTCAATAGGTTTTCAATAAAAATAAGGTGTTTTTTATGGAATTTATTTTTTACTATTAATCAATAAGATAGCATTTGAACTAGGCGGCACGCAGACCGCCTGCCCATAATTTAACGCCCGGCCCGCCAGGAACTACGCACAAATGCCGCTACTAACATGAGCTTGACGGCTTCCATGGGTAAAAAAGGTGCTACCCCTAGTGTCCAAGCGGCTTTAACACCTACAAAGAGGCTCAGCACACTGCCGCCACAGATAAATATAATACTGGCAGCAGCGACACTAGCAAGGCAGGCCAAAGACCAATGGCGTGCCGCTCCTTTTTGAAATAAGTATCCTGCACAATAGGCCGCAGGTAAAAAGCCTAAAAGATAACCCGCCGTAGGTCCCATGAATACATGAAAACCTGCCGAAAATTCAGCAAATACAGGCACACCACAAAGCCCAAGCACAAGGTAAGCCGCAATACTACTAGCGGCTAAAGAAGGCCCCAAAAGGGCTGCCAAAAAAATGACCGTTGCGCTTTGCAAGGTTAGCGGAACCGGCTGCCATGGAATAACCGATTGGGACGCCAAAGTTAATAAACCTACCCCTAAGGCAACCCAAGCGATATTATGCCAGGTTTTATGGCTCTTACGGACGGCATAACTGTATAAACTATTATCACTCAGACTGTAGCTCATTGTTTTCTCCATTGGTTAATATGGCCCTAGTGTACGGCACAGTGGCTAAATAAGGCAAGAGGAATTCGGTAATTAACAGCGGTCGATTTTGCCATAAGAAAATAGAACGCCGCGCCACCCAGGGCTCAGCCTCGGTAGCCCGCTGTCCCAATTGAAAATAGGCTTCTGCATACAACGACGAATCGTCAAAACACGCAAATTCAAAGGGCTGCCGTATGACCTCTTTATTATTGAACAATAAACTGTCCCCAATAAATTGCCGCCCTAAACCTGAAAATTGTTGCGCATAAGCCTCATAGGTACTATCGACAATGACCACGCGCGCATAGCTCAAACGGTGCCCAGTTTTTGTCGCAATGATAATTTGACGTATATGCGCCTTGCCATTTTCTAAGCGCAAAATAGCCCCTTCATCGGGAAAAGGTTGGCTATACTCTTCTTGCAGCGCTTCTATCTGCACCTCACCGAAGTTCGCCTTAAAAGCGTGCACTAACCGGTTAGCGCCCAATAACCATTGTTTGCGTGCATCAGCGATAGCAATGAGATTAATATCATTGTGCCATTGACTTGCATTCATTGCCCTCATTTCCTACAATAGGCCATATTTAATTTTCAAGAGTCTACCACCATGGCCATCAGTTTATTCGATTTGTTTTCCATCGGTATAGGCCCTTCCAGCTCGCATACCGTAGGCCCTATGCGCGCGGCCAAAGCATTTATGGATAGTCTAACACAAATGCCCACGGCACATTTGTGCCTGCGCCTACAAATAGACTTATATGGCTCACTGGCCTTAACGGGTAAAGGCCACGGCACCGACAGCGCTATACTCAATGGTTTAGAAGGCTACACCCCCGAAGACGTTGTTCCTACAGAAGTAGGCCCGCGCGCGCACGCCATTATCGAGAATGAACGGCTACAAATGCCCAAACTAGCCAGCGTCCCTTTTTATCATAAAACCGACTTACTCTTTCACTATGAAAAAACGCTGCCCCTACATGCCAATGGCATGCGCTTTAGTGCTTTCGATAAAAATGGCACGCTTATTTTTACAGCAACGTATTACTCCATAGGCGGTGGCTTTATACTCCTAGAAAGTGAAATGGAACAACCCATAATAAGGGAAGAAAAACAACCCTACCCTTTTTCTACTGCGACCGAGTTATTGGCTTTATGCAAAAAACATAACTTAAGCATTGCCGAATTAATGTTGGCCAATGAAAGTGCGTTGCGCAATGCGTCTGCCGTTAAAGAACGCTGCTTAAAAATAGCGGCTACCATGTCGGCTTGTATCAATGCAGGCTGTCAGAGTACCGAAAAACAATTACCCGGCAGTTTGAAAGTCAGGCGCCGTGCACCCGCCTTGTATAAAAAATTAATAGACTCGAAAAAAAACCAAGATTTTTCTGACATTCTAAATTGGCTAAATTTATATGCGCTGGCCGTCAACGAAGAAAATGCCGCGGGAGGGCGTATTGTCACTGCCCCCACCAATGGCGCTGCCGGTATTTTACCGGCAGTGTTACAATATTATCGCGAATTTTGTGCAGAATACACGGAACAAGGCGTGATAGATTATTTGCTCACCGCCGCCGCCATCGCTATTCTTTATAAGAAAGGTGCCTCCATTTCTGCAGCCGAAGTGGGTTGTCAGGGTGAAGTCGGTGTGGCGTGTTCTATGGCCGCAGGTGCTTTAACGGCTATATTAGGCGGTAGCCTGGCACAAATAGAAAATGCCGCCGAAATGGGTATGGAGCATCATTTAGGTTTAACTTGCGATCCTATCGCAGGCTTAGTACAAATTCCCTGCATTGAGCGCAATGCCATGGGTACGGTACAAGCCGTTAACTCCGCCAAATTGGCACTCATCGAAAGCGGTGAACACATTGTATCCTTAGATACAGTCATTAAAACCATGTTAGAAACCGGCCATGCGATGCAAACGCGTTATAAAGAAACGTCCTTAGGCGGCTTGGCTGTCAATCATCCGGAGTGTTAACTATGGCAAAAATTCGCATCCTAGATTATCCCGATCTTAAATTAAAACGTGTCGCTAAGAAAGTCACTGTGGTGGATGATGAAATCAAAACCATCATTGCCGATATGTTTGAAACCCATTACGCCACAGAAAATTGCGCTGCCTTGGCGGCTACGCAACTCGATTTGCCCAACCCACCCGCCATCACCGTAATTGATTTTTCCGAGCAAAAAAACGAACCGCTCTGCTTAATTAACCCGGAAATTATCCACAGTGAAGGTGAACAGCTTGAATATGAAGGCTGCATGTCGGTTTATCCCGACCACCTACACGAACGCGTCAAACGCGCCGCCTGCGTCACGGTTAAAGCCTTAAACGAACAGGGTGAAACCATAGAATTCACGGCTGAAGGCTTTATGGCTAAATGCTTGCAGCATGAAATTGACCATCTGAATGGCCTAACCTATTTAGACCGCTTATCACCCCTAAAGCGCGAGCGTATTGTGGATAAAATTCGTCGTTTGAAGAAATAAGGATATATCATGATCTTAGATATCAGCCCACTTGAAAAAAGCATTGCTCGTTTAGACGAAGGGCTCACGCGTTATCAACAACATCATAAGGATAGCCAATTAAGGGATGGCCTGATTCAACGTTTCGAGTTTACTTATGAATTAAGTCATAAAATGCTAAAGCGTTATTTAAGATTGACTTCTGCCACCCCACAACTATTTGATGACATGCCCTTTCAAGATTTGATCCGTCTAGGCAATGCACACGGATTGCTGCACGATGATTGGCCCATCTGGCGAAAATACCGCGAAATGCGCACTAAAACCAGCCATACTTACGATGAAGAGGTTGCTCTGGAAGTCGTAAACAGTATCCCTGATTTTTTAACAGAAGCGATGTATTTACATGAACACTTAAAGAAGCATTTAGGATGATAGAGCTACCTCCTATAGACATTACGCCCGCGCAATGGCAAATTGTAAAAGATATTTTACAAAAACAGGTGCCGCAATACGAGGTATGGGCATTTGGATCTAGAGTAAAAATGGCTGCGGGACCTTATTCAGATTTGGACCTAGCCATTATTAGCAAAGAACCGCTACCGTTGATGATCAGCGCCGCTTTAAACGAGGCTTTTTCAGAATCGGACTTACCTTGGAAAGTAGACGTCGTAGACTGGGCTAATACCAGTCCATCGTTTAGAGCATTGATTGAACAAGAAAAAATCACACTTCAAATTGCACTATAAGGGATGCAATATGGTGCGCCCGGAGAGATTCGAACTCCCGACCGCCTGGTTCGTAGCCAGGTACTCTATCCAACTGAGCTACGGGCGCACATTAATCAATACCACTCTAAACTGGCGGAGAGAGAGGGATTCGAACCCTCGATGAGGCTATAAACCCCATACTCCCTTAGCAGGGGAGCGCCTTCGACCACTCGG
>VFJV01000126.1 GCA_009885895.1 Gammaproteobacteria bacterium | reverse complement strand
GGGCCGTAGAGCTTAAAGAAACAGGTGAGTTAATAGGCTTTATTGGCCTTAACTATACCGATTGGGAAGCGCATTTTACGCCTGCGGTTGAAGTGGGTTGGCGTTTGGGATCTCAATATTGGGAAAAAGGCTATGCAACCGAAGGGGCTAAGGCTGCATTGGACTATGGGTTTAAGCAGTGCAATCTTCAAGAAATTGTTTCATTTACAGTGCCTGCGAATGTACGTTCTATACGCGTTATGGAAAAAATAGGCTTAGAACGCGATATAAATGGCAATTTTGCACACCCTAAATTGCCGCAGGATCATCCCTTATCAAAGCATGTTTTGTATAGGTTAATGAAGGAAAAGTATTTAAAAGGAGCTAAGAGTGACTGAGAAATATTGTTTTACTGTAGGGGAAGAAGGGCAAAAAAGTCTTGATCTATTGGGTATTACTTTTATAGGGCCAAGCACTATCGGCTAACCGGTTGTTTTTAAACAAAAAATCAAAATTTATTTCTTCCCAGAGGTATATAAAAGTGCATTTGTGCCGAAGAGAAAATTATTTGACAAAAAACCCATACTTTACTCAGAAGTATGGACATTGTTTAAATTTCAGAGTAGAATGCAGAGCTATAAATAACATTAGAATTTAGGGTGTCTATGGATATTAACGGATTGCTGATTAGTCCTGAAGGAAAAACGCTAGAGTTCAAACGTGATTTGTCTTCACCGATGGGCATTTTGCGTACGGTGGTTTCTTTTTCTAACACTGCAGGTGGAGTCATTATTTTAGGTGTTGGAGATAAGACAAAATATATTCATGGAGTTGAAGAGCCATTAAAACTAGAAGAGAAGATCTCTAACCTGATCAATGACTGTATTGCGCCCCAAATTATTCCGGAAATAGAAGTTTTTCCATGGCGAGAAACTTATTTGATTATTGTTCACATATTTCCAAGTTCAGCCAGGCCCCATTACCTAAAAAATCAAGGAGTTGAAAAGGGTTGTTATATTCGAGTGGGATCGACAAATCGTCTTGCAGATAAAATTATGCTCTCTGAATTGCAACGTGTTAGGATTGAAGATTCCTTTGATAAGGTACCCATAACGGAGTTGAGCTCTGAAAATATTGATTTTAGAGTTATTTCAGAGTTGTTTTTGCATAAAAAAGAGATTAGAAAGGCTGATCTGGAAACAATGGATCTGATTACCCTATATCAAAAGAAGAAAGTGCCTACCGTAGGAGGCGTTATTTTGTTTGGTCAAAACAGGTTGAAGTATTTTCCTGATGCGTGGATCCAATTAGGCCGATTTCACGGTACTACAAAAACAAACATTATGGATACACAGGAAATTACCTCATATCCAATATTGGCTATTGATGAGGTTATGCTTTTTGTCAAGAAACATGCAATGAATGAAGTTATTATGCCGAGCAGTGGTTTAAAAAATGAGTCATTATCAAGGCATAAAAATAGATGGAGTATACCGTTGATAGCTATTAGAGAAGCAATCGTGAATGCAGTGGTACATGCAGATTATGCGCAGCAAGGCTCACCAATTCGTTTGGCTATTTTTAATGATCGAATAGAGATTGAGAATCCAGGGTTACTTTTATTTGGGTTGACTGTAGATGAAATTAAGCGAGGGATATCTAAGTTAAGGAACCGTGTTATTGGACAAATTTTTTATCGCTTAGGCCTAATTGAGCGTTGGGGAAGTGGTATCCGACGCATCATTGATTCTTGTCAAGAAGCAGGGTTTTCGGAACCTGTTTTTGAAGAAATTGGCACACATTTTAGAGTGACTATATTCACTGAAATGGTTCAAAAGCCTTATCTCAATGAAACGGATGAGAATATCATGGTTGTTTTGAAAAAGAGTGCGGGGCTATCTACCCATAAAATATCAGAGCTAATCAGTAAATCCCAGAGAGCAACGAGGCTTAGATTAATTCATTTAATTGAAAAGGGGTTGGTGGCTGAGGTGGGAACAGGGCCGAATGATCCAAAGAGAAAATATTTTATAAAAGGAAATTCGGGTGACTGAAAAATATTGTTTTACTGTGGGGGAAGAAGGGCAAAAAAGTCTTGATCTATTGGATATCACTTTCAATGATCAAAGCCAATATTTCGTAAAAAAACATGGGTTACAACAAGGGATGTCTGTCTTAGACATAGGCTGTGGTTTGGGTACCATGACACAATTCATGGCGGAAATAGTCGGAGACACGGGCAAGGTGGTCGCTATTGATAGCAATGAAAATCAGATTAAAGCCGCTCAAAATCGTTGTCCAGAGC
>VFJV01000067.1 GCA_009885895.1 Gammaproteobacteria bacterium | reverse complement strand
GCGCAAAATTATTCTGTTATTGTTACAGTCCACAGTTTCTATTATAATATCTAGTACTCGTTTGCTCGCAATGACGGGGCCCGAGAGAATACGTAGTTACGAGAGATTTTAAGCATTTACTATAACAGCCCCTTCAAAAACTGCCCCGTATAGGAAGATTCTACCTTAGCCACATCCTCCGGCGTGCCGGTGGCTAAGACATAGCCGCCTTTATCGCCGCCTTCGGGGCCTAAGTCAATCAACCAATCTGCGGTTTTAATCACATCCAAGTTATGTTCAATTACCACTAAAGTATTGCCGCGGTTACGCAACTCGTGCAACACGGTTAACAATTGTTGAATATCGTGAAAATGCAAACCCGTAGTCGGTTCATCTAATATATACAGCGTGCGGCCCGTATCGCGTTTCGATAATTCCTTGGCAAGCTTAATGCGTTGCGCCTCGCCGCCCGATAAGGTCGTGGCACTTTGTCCCAGTCGTATATACGACAAACCCACCTCGATCAAGGTTTGTAATTTACGCGCCAAAACGGGAATGGCATCAAAAAATTCACGCGCCTCTTCAACAGTAAAATCCAAGACCTGATGTATGTTTTTGCCTTTGTAAAATATCTCCAGTGTTTCACGATTATAACGCTTACCGTGGCAAATATCGCACATCACGTAAATATCTGGTAAGAAATGCATTTCTACTTTAATTAATCCATCACCCTGACATGCTTCACAACGCCCGCCTTTAACGTTAAAACTAAAACGCCCTATGGCATAACCACGCGCTCTGGCTTCTTGAGTGCCTGCAAACAACTCCCGCAACGGTGTAAATAATCCCGTATAAGTCGCTGGATTGGAACGCGGCGTACGACCTATAGGACTTTGATCGATGTTGATGATTTTGTCAAAATGTTCTAAGCCATCCACACTGTCATAAATACCCACATTCAAGGTGCTATCACGATTCAAATGCTTGGCAGCCAACGGATATAAAGTATGGTTAATCAAAGTGGATTTACCGGAACCCGATACCCCCGTCACGCAAATCAATAAACCCACCGGTAGTGATACCGTGATGTTTTTCAAATTATGACTCTTAGCGCCATGCACAACAACTTGTTTCTCTTTATCATTCACAGCACGTTTTTCTGGATACGTTATTTTTTTGCGCCCCGATAAATAATCACCCGTTAAAGAGCGTTTTGCTTTGATAATATCTTCTACCGTTCCTTCTGCAACAATTTCACCACCATGGCTCCCCGCCCGTGGTCCTAGATCGACTATGTGATCGGCCATACGTATCGCTTCTTCATCGTGCTCAACGACAATGACTGTATTGCCCAAATCACGCAAACGCATTAAGGTTTGTAGCAAACGACCATTGTCGCGCTGATGCAAGCCTATGGAAGGTTCATCCAAAATATAAGTCACCCCGACTAAGCCCGCGCCAATTTGGCTCGCCAAACGTATGCGTTGCGCCTCGCCGCCCGATAGGGTTTCGGCGCTGCGCGATAAGCTCAAATAATCCAAACCCACATTGTTCAAAAACCCCAAACGCTCTAACAATTCTTTTTGAATTTTATTGGCAATCTCCCCTCTATACCCTGGCAATACCAATTGCTTAAAAAATTGATAAGCTTTTTCTATAGAGAGACTCGCAATATCGGCAATAGAGTGCTCTTCTATCAAAACATGCACTACTGCAGGTTTTAAGCGGCTGCCTAAACATTGCTGGCAGGGTTCTGTGCTTAAATACTTCGCCAACTCTAGCCTTACGGTATCAGAATTGGTTTCCTTATAACGTTTGTCCATCAAGGGAATAATGCCTACAAAAACTTGTTTATGTTGAAATTTTCGCCCACTGGCACTCACATACTTAAAAACAATTTTATCTTTTCCAGACCCCTGGAATAAAACATCTTTTGCCTTTTTAGTTAATTTTTTGTATGGTGTTGTTACTGAAAAATCGTAATTCTCCGCTAAGGTTTTTAAAATGGAAAAATAATAAGGATTTCCCTCGCCCCAGCCGCGTATAGCCCCTTCGGCTAAACTTAAATTTTCATCTTCAAGTAAACGTTTCTCATCAAAAAAATGCTCCATTCCTAAACCGTCACAAGCCGCGCAAGCACCTAAAGGGTTGTTAAAAGAAAATAATCGTGGTTCCAATTCGCTTAAACTAAAACCACAATGTGGACAAGAAAATTTAGATGAGAAAAGCCATTCTTCACGCTCAGGCTCATCCATAAAAGCAATTTTGATTATGCCATTGGCTTTGCTTAAAGCGGTCTCTAAGGAAGCCGATAAGCGTATTTGCAAATCATTTCGGATCTTCAAACGGTCTACCACCAGCTCAATACTGTGTTTCTGCCTTAAGGCCAATTTGGGTAAGCAGTCTAGTTCCACCAATTCGCCATTGATACGCGCACGCACAAAGCCTTCCGCGCGCAAGCCTTCTAATAATTTAACGTGTTCGCCCTTGCGTGCTGCAACGACCGGTGCCAATAACATGATCTTTGTATCTTTAGGCAGATTTAAAATCTGATCCACCATTTGACTCACCGTTTGCGCTTTTAACTCGATTTTATGTTTAGGGCAATGCGGTTGCCCTACTCTGGCAAATAATAAACGTAGATAATCGTAAATCTCGGTGATGGTCCCAACGGTTGAACGTGGATTGTGCGAGGTTGCTTTTTGCTCTATGGAAATGGCGGGCGACAATCCTTCGATGTGATCCACATCCGGTTTTTCCATTACCGACAAGAATTGCCGTGCATAGGCGGATAAGGATTCTACATAACGCCGCTGCCCTTCAGCATACAAAGTATCAAAGGCCAGCGAAGATTTCCCCGAACCCGATAGCCCCGTGACTACAATCAAGCGGTCTCGCGGCAGCGTTAAATCTATGTTTTTTAAATTATGGGTTCTGGCACCGCGAATAACGATGGAATTCATTATTGTTCCTTATTTTGATATACTGCTGAAACGAGCAACATCGTACTGTGAGCAAAGCAAAAATACAACATGAGCAAAATATACGCAATGACCCCCAATGAACGCCGCTCAACCCTAGCCTTAGGCGGCATTTTTGCCACACGCTTATTGGGCTTGTTCATGATTTTACCTACTTTCAGCTTGTATGCGTTACACTTGCCCGGTGCTACCGCCAGTAACATAGGCATTGCCTTAGGCATCTACGGCTTAACCCAAGCCCTGTTACAGCTACCCTTTGGGCTATTGTCGGACCGCTTTGGCCGAAAGCGCATCATCACCTTTGGGCTAATACTGTTTGCCATCGGCAGCATTGTTGCCACTTTGTCGGACTCTATAGGGGGGGTTATTCTGGGTAGAGCCCTGCAAGGCAGTGGTGCCATAGGCAGTACTTTAATCGCCTTAATGGCCGATCTCACTCGAGAAGAACAACGCTCCAAAGCTATGGCTGTCATAGGCATGATGATAGGACTTTCTTTTTCCTTGGCCCTGGTAGTCGGGCCCATAGTCAGCCTTTATTTTGGTATACAAGGCATTTTTATGCTCACCGCACTGCTGGCCTTATTGGGCATTATTATTCTACACACCCAAGTGCCCGATCCCTTGTCCAATCGTACTCACGAAAGCCTACGTCCACATTTAAAGCAACTGCCTATTTTATTCAAAAATAGATCCTTATTAAAACTCAATTTCGGTATTTTTGCGCAACACGCCATTTTAATGGCCAATTTTGTTATTCTACCAATCCTACTAAATGGCCTGATGCCCAACAATCACCCTAATCCCTTATTCTATTTGCTGATCGTCGCTGCGGCCTTTTCGGTAGCCATACCCATCATCATCTACACACATCGCACCCAAAAAGCACATATCCTATTACCCCTGATGATCGCTGTTTTAGCAACCAGCCAATTATTGTTCATTTTCTTTCACGGACAATTGTGGGAAATTGCCGCCAATTTAATCCTATTTTTTATTGCTTTTAATGTCTTAGAAGCAGAATTGCCCGCACAAATTTCAACCATTGCCCCCAAAGAGCAGAAAGGGGCGGCTATGGGTATTTACTCTAGCTGTCAATTTTTGGGCATCTTTTGCGGCGGTGCACTAGGTGGTTTTTTGTATGGTCACATCGGCAACACCGCTATTTTTCTATTGGGCTTGGGTTTAGCCACAATTTGGTTTACACTAAGCCTATTGCGCAAAAGACCCCAGGAAAATGAGGGCATCGCAAAGGTCTAATACACCGAATGGTTACGAGAAGATTTTTATATTTTAGGGGAAAATAGCATGGCACGTGGTATCAACAAAGTAATTTTAATTGGCAACTTAGGTGCCGATCCTGAGGTTCGTTATATGACCAATGGCGAAGCGGTCGCCAATTTATCGGTCGCCACTAGCGAAGGTTGGAAAGACAAAGAAACCGGTGAAAATAAAGAACGCACCGAATGGCATCGTGTTGTTTTTTATAGACGCTTGGCCGAAATCGCCGGTGAATATTTGAAAAAAGGATCCAAAGTTTACGTAGAAGGCAAAATTCGTACGCGTAAATGGCAAGATCAAAGCGGACAAGATCGCTACACGACAGAAATTTATGGCGATGAATTGCAAATGCTGGATCGCGCTGGCGCACAAAGTGCCGATGCAGGCGCTTCCTCGGGTTTTAATCAGCAACCTGCGGGTGCTAGATCGGCTCCACAACCCGCCGCTGCCGATATGAGCATGAATGCAGGCAGCAACAAAATGTTTGATGACGATATTCCGTTTTAGAAAATCTTAAAGAAATAAAGGGCGGTTTTTACCGCCCTTTGCCCATTCTTGAAGAAAAAACAGGACTATTTAGGCTCTGAAGATAGCCGTTTGGCTTGCAGCCTGCTCAGAGTGGTCCTATTTCGCTCTTAAAGCTGGGGTATTCCTCTTGAAAACAACCTGCTTCAAAAAGGCCTTCTTGAGTGAACAGCAAGCCTCTTGACAACATCCGTTAATAAATCAATAATGTGACCTGGCAGCGGCAAAGGACGGCGGGCAAATTAAAACTCTAACGTAGCGCTCTTTTTGCATGCCTATGGGTAGCTTAGTTCAATCTTAAGCTGTATATTGGAAAACTCCCCCATCAGAGGATTTTAGTATGTTAAAACAGGCTGGATTTGTTCAAAAAGGTTTCACTTTAATTGAAATAATGATTGTCATTGCCATCATTGGCATTTTGGCCGCCATAGCCATTCCGCAATACAGCAATTATGCGGCTAAAGCAAAATTTGTACAGGTTCAAAACACTGCCATGGCCAAAAAATCGGATGTTTCGGCGCAAATCATCGCAGCAGGCAAAACCACGTGTACTGCCGTAACTGCCACGGCCCCCAGTGCTGCACAGAAAACGGCTGGCGTTGGGGTATCGGATGTTTGTGTTATCACCGCAACGCCCTGGGATGAAACACCCATGACGGCTGCAGATACCTACATCTTAACGCCTATTTACAATACCAGCGATGGCACCATCAGTTGGACCGTCGATCCGAACAGCGGCTGCAAAACCACCGGCCATGATTTGTGCTAATTTAGCGACATAAAATGGAACAACGACCCGCTTCACTGGCTATTGCACAAAAGGCCAGTGAGGCTTTCGGCATTCCCCTCATCGATTTAAATGCATTTGATCACGCCCGTATTCCTATGGATTTAATCGATGAAAAATTCATGCTACAGCACCGGGTCGTGGTGTTGAATAAACATAGTGACAGATTGGATGTTGCTCTGGCTGACCCATCCTCTTTAGGGGCCTTAAACGAACTTAAGTTTAAAACCGGCCTAAACACTCAACCTATCTTGGTTGAAAATAATAAACTAACCCGCCTCATAGACAAATTATTACGGCATCATAATAGCCATGCACTCTCCGCTTTAGAAGCCCATTTAGCAGAAACTGACCTCGATATAGAAAAAACGCCCCTATTGGCCACCGATACCGATGACGCCCCCATAGTGCGTTTTGTCCATAAAGTTTTACTAGAAGCCATACACAGCGGCGTTTCGGATATACATTTTGAACCCTTTGAAACGAGCTATCGCATACGCTATAGGCGTGATGGGCTGCTTTACGAAGCGGCGCGACCGCCACAAGCCTTAGCCGTACGCATTAGTGCGCGCCTTAAAGTCATTGCACAATTGGATATTGCCGAACGCCGTCTGCCACAAGACGGTCACTTTAAAATAACCGTATCCCCAGAACGTAGCATGGATTTTCGCATTAACACCTGCCCTACCATCGCCGGCGAAAAAGTGGTTATCCGCGTATTAGACCCGGCTTCGGCGCAAATGGGTATAGCCGAATTAGGTCTAGAAGAAAAGCAGCAGGAATTATTTTTAAATGCCATTCAAAAACCACAAGGCATGGTATTGGTCACCGGCCCCACTGGTAGCGGTAAAACGGTGTCCTTGTACACTGCTTTAGGGATCTTAAATACCGAACAAGTCAATATTTCGACGATTGAAGATCCGGTGGAAATTAACGTTGCGGGTATCAACCAAGTTCATGTGAATTTAAAGGCAGGCTTAGGCTTTGCCACAGCATTGCGCGCTTTTTTACGCCAAGATCCCGATATCATCATGGTGGGCGAGATTCGCGACTTAGAAACAGCCGAAATTGCGGTAAAAGCCGCCCAAACTGGCCATATGGTTTTATCTACCTTACACACCAATAGCGCCGCCGAAACACTGACGCGCCTGCTGAATATGGGAGTACCTGCTTTTAATGTAGCAAGCTCCGTTTCTTTAATCGTGGCACAACGCTTGGCACGCCGCTTGTGCAATGAATGCAAACGTGCGGTAGATATACCTGAAGCAAGTTTATTGCAAATGGGTTTTAGCGAAACTGAACTTCAATTGGGTTTTCAGATTTTTAGTCCGCACCCCTCAGGTTGCCAACGCTGCCATTTCGGCTATACGGGTCGTATTGGTCTTTATGAGGTACTGCCTATCTCTGCAGCCATAGCACATGTTATTATGCAGGCAGGTAACTCATTGGATATTTTACGAGTGGCTTTAGACGAGGGACTGCAAACTTTGCGCCGTTCGGGGCTCAATCGAGTGCAAGAAGGATTAACCAGTTTGGAAGAGATTAATCGTATCATTAAGGATTAAGAGAATAACCGTATGTCGGCTAAATTAAAACCGTATCTTTGGCAGGGGCATAACGCCAAAGGCGACAAATTAAAGGGTGAAATTTCTGCCATCAGTTTAATCGTGGCCAAAGCCGAAGTTCAACGCTTAGGTATTCGTCTAAAATCCGTTAAAAAGAAGCCCCTAGGCTTATTTTCAAAGGATAAACACAAAAAATTAACGCCTAGCGACAATGCGCTTATTTTGCGCCAATTTTCTACTCTGCTGAATGCGGGTATCCCCATAGTGCAATCATTGGATATGGTGGGGCAAGCGCAAGTTAATCTTCTGGGCAAAAAAATGCTATTGTCCCTTAAAGCGGACATAGAAAGCGGCACGCCTTTTTCTACAGCATTGCGAAAATACCCTGATAATTTTACCGCTTTAACCTGCAATTTATTAAGCGCTGGAGAGCAATCCGGCACATTAGACCATATGTTAGAACGCGTTGCCGTTTATGCCGAAAAAAATGAGTCCTTGAAGAAAAAAATTAAAAAAGCCCTGACTTACCCCGCCGCTGTGATCAGCATGGCGCTCTTAATTACATCCGGTTTGTTGATTTTTATCATTCCTACTTTTAAACAAGTCTTCGATGGATTTAACGCTGAGCTACCCGCAGCAACCCGCGCCGTCATTGCTCTATCCGATGGCCTAAGGCAATATGGATGGATTGCCCTAATTGGCTTTCTTCTTAGTTTTTATCTACTCAAAAACCGCTATAAAAAAAATAGCGCTTTCGTAGAAAAAATAGATACATTTTCATTGAAGCTACCTATTGTCGGTACTATTTTAGAAAAAGCGGCTATAGCACGATTTGCACGCACCTTAGCCACCACTTTTGCCGCGGGTTTACCCCTGGTCGATGCATTGCAATCCGTTGCGGGGGCTACCGGCAATATTATTTATAAGAATGCAACCTTGCGTATCCGCGATGAAGTGTCTTCTGGGCAAAAAATTCAACGAGCCATGAGCCACACCCATTTATTTCCGCCTTTAGTCGTACAAATGGTAGGTATAGGTGAGGGATCCGGCTCTTTAGAATTGATGCTAGGCAAAGTCGCGGATTTTTATGAAGAAGAGGTCGATCATACCGTTAATAATTTAAGCACGCTTTTAGAGCCTATACTCATGCTGATCTTAGGCGTGTTAGTGGGTGGTTTAGTTATCGCCATGTATTTACCGTTATTTAAACTGGGGGCAGTAATACGCTAATGGATATACTAGATTTAATCCGCAGCTCTTTTGGGTTGCAATGTGCAATAGTTCTTTTTTTAGGACTATTATTCGGCAGCTTTTTGAATGTGGTCATTTATAGAATACCTAAAATGCTGATGCGCCAATGGCAAGAAGAATGTCAGGCTTTTTTAAGCCAATCCGAGAACGCACCCGTAGAAAAATTAAATCTATGGGGACCTGCTTCACATTGTACTCAGTGTAAAACACCTATAGCCCCTTGGCAAAATATTCCCATATTAAGTTTTATAATCCAAAAAGGGCGCTGCGCTCATTGCAAAACAAAAATCAGTTATCGCTATCTGCTGGTAGAATCCTTAACCGCCATTATTTTGTGGTTGATTCTATGGACTTATGGCTTCACGCTAGCAGGGTTGGGTTTTAGCCTATTGAGTTTGGGTTTAATTGCATTGTCTTTTATTGACTTAGATGAACAAATTCTTCCCGATAATATTACTCTCCCGCTATTGTGGTTAGGGTTATTATTCAGCCTGAGTGTCTCCTTCGTCTCATCAGAAGATGCTATTCTAGGAGCCATCGCTGGATATCTGCTATTGTGGGTGGTGGGTGGTGCCTATAAACTATTGCGACATCGTGAGGGGATAGGACAAGGCGATTACAAACTACTGGCCTTATTGGGTGCCTGGACAGGCTGGCAAACATTGCCCTTCATTATACTATTGGCTTCTATGCTAGGTGCCATTGTCGGATTTACGCTAATACTCTTAGGCCGCCATACCCTGCACAAACCCATACCCTTTGGCCCTTACCTATGCTTGGCTGGATTAAGCACGATTCTTTACCCACACTGGATGCAATGGTTTTATCAGTGGGTGGGGCCATAATGTATAGTATTGGCCTAACCGGCGGCATTGCCAGTGGCAAATCCACTGTTGCGCATTTATTTTCCGAACACGGTATCTGTATTCTTGATGCCGATGTCATAGCCAGAGTAGTGGTTCTCCCCGGAGAAAGTGCCTATGAGAGTATTGTCGCCTATTTTGGCAATAGCATTCTAGACATTCAGCAACACATTGATCGCGCGAAATTACGCGAAATTGTTTTTAATTACCCTGTAAAACGCATATGGTTAGAAAAATTATTGCACCCTCTAATACGAGATAAAATGATAGCGGGTAGCCTTGCCGCTTTATCGCCCTATTGCATACAGGTTATTCCCTTGCTCATTGAAACACTGCCACACCCAGAAATCAGCCGAATTTTAGTGGTGGATGTTAGCGTAGAAACGCAAAGACAACGTTTGCGGGAGCGCGATCATTTAGATGAAATAATGACAAACAAAATGTTACAGGCACAGATCGGTCGCGAACAGCGCTTAGCGCACGCCGATGACATTTTAGTGAATGAAGGTAATATGGCAGCCTTAAGACTCTCTGTAGATGCGCTGCATGAAAAATATTTGAAGTTGGCGGTGTCTAAAGATGAACAATAAGTACTATCAACCGTCTGGATACAATTCAAGCTTTGACTTTAAAGGCAATAATTTTTCTGATTACATCGAACACACCCGCAAAAAAATTGTTTTGGCGCGATTGGATTTGCATACCGATTATCCTGAAAAAATCATCGACGCCAATAGCCCTTTTATGTGGTTGCCTAAAGAAAATAGCCCAGGCAAAAAACGTGCCGTTCTATTGGTGCACGGTTTGTACAATTCACCTTTTGCCTTGCGAGATTTAGGACACATTTTTTACCAGCAAAATTTCTTAGTCTATAGCGTATTGCTCCCTGGACACGGTACAGTCCCTGCAGATTTGTTGCAGTGTCATCGTCAATCTTGGCAACAGACACTGGATTTTGCCGTGAATGCTTTAAAAGATAGCATAGATGAATTGTATTTATGTGGTATGTCTACTGGCGCTTTATTGTGTTTAGATTATTCTTTAAGACACCCGAATATAAATATTAAAGGCATTATCACACTGGCGCCCGCACTTAAAATTAAAAATATGGCGGCCCCCCTATCGCCACTCATTGCTAAAATCTCGCCCTGGCTAGAAAAAAATAATGAAGATAATTACAGCAAATACCGTTCCTTTGCCACCCAACCCATTGTTGAAGTGTATCGTTTGGGCAAAGACGTTTTAAAAAAAATGGGGTCTAAAAAACAGCTGAAAACAAAGCTATTTATGGCTTTTTCTAACAGCGACCAGATTATTTCGCCTAAAACGTGTTTGCAATTTTTCACACATTTTACAACGCAAGATAGCCGTTGCTTCATCCACCACAGTGCTTTAAGCACTCATGCCGATCAGCGCATACATTATCTCAACGATGTATTTCCTGAAAACCCGCCTGGTGTGTTAAGACACAATGGTCTGCCCATTTCCCCTGAAAACGTATACTATGGTTTAAGCGGCAATTGCCTAGATCCTAAGAAAAATGAATTGCTCTATAATCCTGAGTTTGATGAACTGGCAAAGGCTATAGTGGAATTTTTGTAATGCTGGTATTTATCTATCACCTACAGTATACTCAGGATCCTAATCGGCATTTATAAGGATAAAGCAGTATGTCACTGGTAGATAATGGATTGGCGTTTATCGAAGGCGTAGCCCTGATTTTATCTCCCTGCATTTTGCCCATCTTACCCCTCATTTTGTCTACATCCATCGATGGAGGTAAAACCCGACCTGTCGGTATTACCGCTGGCTTCATAGCCTCCTTTTGCTTATTTGCTTTTTTTTCGCGTTGGCTGATCTTGACCTCTGGCATCAATCTGGATGTGATTAAGTATGTTTCCTTACTGCTACTAACCCTGCTCGGTATTCTGATGTTATCGGGCCGTTTATCGGAAAAGTTCAATACACTTACACAACGACTTGCCGATGTAGGTCATAAATTTTCAAGCACCCGTAATCAGGGTGGGTTTGTCTCTGGTTTAGGCATAGGTGCCTTAATTGGTTTAATCTGGACTCCTTGCGCGGGGCCTATTTTGGCAGCTGTTTTAGTCCAAGTGATTCGGCAAAAAAGCAATTTTGAGGGGTTTATCACCCTACTCTTTTTCTCTGTAGGCGCGGGCGTGCCTATGTTGATCATTGCTCTCATGGGGAGAACAATTATGCAAAAGATGCGCTTTTTTAAAGAACATGCCCAGGGCATCAGACGTACACTGGGTTGTATTATCTTACTCTCTGTCGCTTTCATTGCGACGGGTTTTGACCAAAAGCTATTGTCTAGTACTTCCGCGCCAGCTGCACCTACAGAATCAGTAGCCTCCAGATCTGTAGACTCCACCTCTGGCCTGATAGATGCATTGCCGAATCCTTACCCGGCACCGAATTTTGTCGATATTCAAGCCTGGTTGAATAGCCAGTCATTGACGATGCAAGGGCTCAGAGGCAAAG
>VFJV01000102.1 GCA_009885895.1 Gammaproteobacteria bacterium | reverse complement strand
TTTAGGCATATTGCCCTCAATATCATTCGTAAAGATAGCTTCAAGAAGGCAAGTGTCAAGCGAAAAAGACAAATGGCAGCTCTGGATGATGAATACAGGAGTGTTTTGGTCAAAGGATTAGCAATTTAGATGCGGTTGCCCTGCTTTTCCCCCCTTGCATTTACCCTAAAACTTTGCTATAAATGCAACCCTTATGAAGAATTTATCCCTTAACCAATGAGGATGTATTAAAAATGTCCAGAGTATGTCAAGTCACTGGCCGCGGTCCTATGAGTGGAAACAGCGTTTCTCACGCCAATAATAAGACTCGTCGCCGTTTTCATGTTAATTTACAATCGCGCCGCTTATGGGTACCCTCTTTGGGCCGCTTTATTAAGCTAAGATTGAGCAATCAAGGCTTGCGTTTAATCGACAAGCTAGGCATTGATGTTGTGTTAGGCAAGCTGCGTGCGCGCGGCGAGAAAGTGTAAATAAAATGAACAGAAAATGTGAATAAATAGGACCAAAATTATGCGTGATAAAATCAAACTGGTGTGTGAAGAGGGTACCGGCGAATACTACACCACTACCAAAAATAAGAAAAATACCCCTGAAAAAATGCGCTTTAAAAAGTACAGCAAAAAGCTGCGTAAGCACGTTTGGTTTAAAGAAGATAAGATTAAATAAGCCTCCCATTTTAAGGGCTATTTTTATAATCACTAACCAAAAATGTAGGTTGCGCCTCGCCCTAGCACTGTCACTCTAGTTGTTTGGACTAGGCCCAACCTACGGCCCATACTCTAGTCTATATAGATTCCTTAAACAAAATTTGCGTTATAAACTAATTGCTGTAGATAGTGTTTCTGAAAATCCATTTTTTCAAAATAAGACGCGCGTGCAACTGAGTTCTCAAATTGACTATTTGATTCAAACTAAATTTCCAAAAGCAGGCTAAAATATGCTCAGAAAAGCCTTCAAAAAGCAAGGCCGCATAACCTTTAAAAAACAAGCCATTTGGCCTAATCTATGTTAAAATAACCCACTATGACCTATAACCAAGGGCGGTGTATGAGCGAGCTAAGTAAAGAAATTATCCCCATTACCATTGAGCACGAATTAAAGCGCTCTTACCTAGATTATGCGATGAGCGTCATTGTAGGCCGTGCCTTGCCAGATGTGCGGGATGGTTTAAAACCCGTGCACAGACGCACCTTATTTGCCATGCATGAGCTAGGCAACGACTGGAATAAGCCTTATAAAAAATCTGCGCGTATCGTCGGTGACGTTATCGGTAAATACCATCCCCACAGCGATACTGCCGTGTACGATACCATCGTGCGTATGGCGCAATCTTTTTCTATGCGATATTTATTGGTCGATGGCCAGGGTAACTTTGGTTCGGTCGATGGGGATGCCGCCGCCGCAATGCGTTATACCGAAGTGCGCATGTCACGCTTTGCCCACAGCCTGCTAGCCGATTTAGACAAAGAAACGGTGGATTTTGTAGACAACTACGATGGCAGCGAAAAAATTCCCGCGGTCATGCCTACACGCGTTCCGCATCTCATCATTAATGGCACTTCCGGTATAGCCGTGGGCATGGCCACCAATATTCCCCCGCACAATCTGGGAGAGGTCATTGATGCGACCATAGCCTTATTGTTAAATCCAGATTTGAGCATCGATGATTTAATGACCTTTATTCCCGGCCCCGATTTTCCTACCGCCGGCATCATCAATGGCCGTGCCGGCATTGTGCAAGCGTATCGTACCGGCCGTGGGCGCATTTATGTGCGTGCTAAGACACACATAGAAACCGATGAGCGCACGACTAAAGAAACGATTATTATCACCGAGTTGCCTTATCAGGTGAATAAAGCAAAATTAATTGAAAAAATTGCAGATCTTGTTAGAGAAAAGAAAATAGATGGCATTACGGCTTTACGCGATGAATCCGATAAAGACGGTATGCGCGTGGTAATAGAATTAAGACGCGGTGAGATGAGTGAAATTCTGTTAAACCAATTGTACACACAAACAGCGATGCAAAGTGTTTTTGGTATCAATATGGTGGCTTTGCACGATGAACGGCCTAAAACGCTAACGCTAAAAGAAATTCTAGAAGCCTTCATTAAACATAGACGCGAAGTCGTTACGCGCCGCATTCTGTTTGAATTGCGAAAAGCCAAAGAAAGAGCGCATATCTTAGAAGGCTTAGGGGTGGCTCTGGCCAATATTGAAGAAATGATAGCTCTGATCAAGGCGTCTAAAACAGGGGCGGAAGCCAAAGAAGCCCTGTTGGCACGCACCTGGGAACCCGGTTGGGTGAAACAATTGTTATTGGCTGCAGAGGTTAATGTAACGCGCCCTCATGATTGCGCACCACAGGAAGGGCTGCACGGTGATGGCTATCAATTAACGCTTACGCAAGTGCAAGCCATTTTAGATTTACGTCTACAGCGTTTAACCGGGTTAGAGCAAAACAAAATTCACGACGATTATCAAGAATTAGTGAAAGTAATCGTCGATTTAATGGATATATTGTCCTCGCCAGAACGCTTAAAGCAGGTGATCAAAGACGAGCTCGTGGCGGTTAGAGCCGATTTTGCAGATGCAAGACGAACGGAAATTATAGGTACTCAAGAAGACATTACCATAGAAGACTTAATCACTGAAGAAGACGTTGCGGTGACGCTGTCGCATGCAGGGTATGTGAAAGTGCAATCCTTAGATAATTATCGTTTGCAACGGCGTGGCGGGCGCGGTAAAGCGGCCACTAAAATGAAAGAAGAAGATTATATAGAAAAATTATTAATTGCAAACACGCACGATATGTTATTGTGTTTTTCCAGCCGTGGCAAGGTGTATTGGCTGAAAACCTATCAATTGCCCGCAGCGGAGCGTACAGCTAGAGGTAAACCTATTGTTAATCTCTTGCCTTTGGAAAATGGCGAGCGTATTCAAGCCATTTTGCCTGTAAAAGATTTTAAGGCAGATGTGGCTGTGGTTATGGCTACGCGCGATGGTTTAATTAAAAAAATTCGCGTAGAGCAATTTTCTAGGCCACGACCTAGCGGCCTTATTGCCTTAAATTTGCAAGAAGGCGATAGCTTGGTGAATGCAGAGCTCATTATGGGCTCTCAAGAAGTCATGTTATTTTCCGACGATGGAAAGGCCTTACGTTTTAACAGCGATGAAATACGCTTGACTGGACGTAATGCCCAGGGTGTTAAGGGCATGCGCTTAAAAGGAAATGCAAAAGTCATCGCTTTGTTGGGTTTAAAAGAAGGTGGCGCCATTTTAACCGCAACCGAAGGCGGTTATGGTAAACGCAGTGCCGTCGAAGAATATAGGGCTACCAGCCGTCATGGCATGGGGGTTATTTCCATTATTGTCAATGAGCGTAATGGCAAGGTTGTAGGCGCTTGTCAAGTATTTTCTGGCGATGAAGTGATGTTGATCTCCGACCAAGCCACTTTGGTGCGCACCAGCGTAGATGAAATTTCGCACGTAGGCCGTAATGCACAAGGGGTTATACTCATTCGTCTAGAAGAAAGCGAACATTTAATTGCTGTGCAGTCCATTGCCGATGTGGGAAATGTACTGGGCGAAACAACAGATGAAGGCGGCGCTGTGCTGGATTGATATACCCATTCCACGTGAAGATGCGAATTGTTCCGTAGGGGGGAAACCCCTTGTGGTTGCCCGTCTAGGGCAGGCACGGGGGCCTGCCCTTACGCGCAATCTCGCGTCTTCAAATGCGAAGAGTCTATCTGTATTGCCTAACTAGAAGCGACACTTACCTCAACCATTTCAAATTCCATCTTGGTAGCGCCGCAATCAGGGCAGCACCAATTGAGGGGGATATCCTCCCAAAGGGTACCAGGGGCAATGCCTTCTTCAGGCCAACCTAAGGCTTCATCGTAAGTCCAGCCGCATAATAAACAAAGGTATTTTTTCATGGGTAACAATCTCTAGTGGTCAAACATGTGTTTATTGTAACCAATTTTAACAGGGCCGTCAATAGACCCTGCGCATTTGTTAGCTCAAATTGTTAGCCCAAAGAAGTTGTAATGTTCGCTTTTAGAGTAAAAGGTAAAAGGGGATATAGACAAAAAATGGTCAACCGGAGATACACGATGAGTGAATAAGAATTAAGCCGCCTAAAGCCGTGTTTAGGATGGATCTTCACCCATCCCAATCAAATACAATGTTTAGGTTTAGGCAATCCTGCAATTTTTGCGCCTTGTACGATAGGGCCTTTAGGAAATAAAGCATATAATTGCGCGCTGTCTACGCTAGCTAAGTTTGACTCCTGATGCAAATACTTTAAAAAGGCGCGCATGGTAGGCATGATGGCGTATTGTTGATAGAACTGTCGTAACGCCTGTATGATTTGCCAATGTAGTGGGGTTAAAGTAACCGCTTCTTGCTCGGCGATTTTCATGGCTAGAGATTTTGTCCATAGCCCCTCTTCTATTAAATAACCGTCTTTGCTGAATGACGGCATTAAAAGCTCACTATTTTTGTATGGATTAAAATGAGGTGTAACCATTGGACGTCGTCGATGATAGGGGTGTTTTGGGCTAACACGATTTGCCGAGCCTTTAAGTCTTCGGTTAAAATAAAAAGTGGGCAGGGCAGTAGAGGTTTTTTTTCTTCCAACAAAGCGGCAAAAACCCCGTCGCCTATGAGCACGCAAGTGTCATTAGGGTTTAATACCCCAGTTGGAAAATCTCGCCAGTTGGGCTTTTGCCATAAATATAAAATAGTCATAAAGTGTAAACCGCCAGATTGTGCTGTAATAAATTTTTTAATTCGAACCTGGTTAATAGTTTAATGGTATTTGGCAATGAGGATGCAGACAGTTTCCGTGCACTTAAGCTTTTCTCATCCACCCAAATGTCGTTGACATCGAATAAAGGTAAGGCGTGCAAGCGTTTGCTATAGATTGATGCGGGATCGCGATTAAATAAAGACAAAACACCATCGCCGTAAAAAATGAGATGAATACGATACTCAAAACTCGCCAATGCCATGATCAGGTCTAAATCTTCGCAGTCGCTATGGGCTAGATTGTGTTGAATGCAAATGATGTTGCGATCCATACTCACCCCAATACAATCACTTTATCATTCTGTTGATACAACTGCGCCAAATAGCCCAAACCTACGATATTAAAAGCGTTGTCCACCGGTTTTTCCTTAGCGCGTCGCTCTAAACTGGCGACACAAACGGCCAAATTTACCTGCAAAGCACGCCAATCTAAAGTGGCATCAATTGCATGATACGCACCCTCGCCATAGAAAAAAATACCGCAAAGCGTTGCAGTATTTTCAGACACGATTGTTTGCGCCAAACGAAACGCAGAAAGGCTGCTGCTCTGGTTCGGTGCAGACTGCACGACCAAAGCAAGCGCTTGCTTTTTCATAGTCGATTAGCCGCCCATCATAGCGACACGCTGCTTAATGCGTTTTGGCAGCAACGCATCTATGCCTAAGCGTTTAACTTTATCTTCTTCGTATTCGCTAAAACTGCCTTCAAACCAGGTGTAACTGCCATCGTCTTCGAAAGCGAGTATATGCGTTGCCACGCGATCTAAAAACCAGCGATCGTGCGAGACTATAACGGCTGAACCGGGAAAGCTGAGTAAAGCTTCTTCTAAGGCACGCAGGGTTTCTACGTCTAAGTCGTTGGTGGGTTCATCCAATAATAAAACATTGCCACCACTTTTCAACATTTTTGCCAAGTGTACGCG
>VFJV01000133.1 GCA_009885895.1 Gammaproteobacteria bacterium | reverse complement strand
TGAGGTTGGTGGAAGATAAATTTCATGGTGAATGGAATTATGCTATTAAACCAAGAAAACGCCAGAAAAAATAGGAGTTGTAAAAGTAATTATTGCGCGCCTCCTAAGGCGATTTTTTTATTTTAATAAAATATCGTTATTGGGGGTTTCGTATGGTGCGATGGTAGCTATAGGCTACGGTGTCAAGTATAGTGAAAACCTTGATAGCCTTATTTTAGTGGCAGGGGCTTCAAGTTACCACTTTATTGAAAAGGCAAAGCAGAATTTACTAGAGAATGGATCTAAGGATCAGAATGATATTTGCGAAAAATTTTTATGGAGTGGCGCATTTTCATCATCTGATGATGTGGATAATTTTTTTAGTATCATGGCACCGCTTTATTCTAAGTCTGTAAGAGATGATTTGCGTTGTTCTCTTTTTGGTAATCGTGCTAAAAAATATGATTACCCGTTTTCTTTGCTAAATATTGCTTTTTCTAGTAATTTTTGGCTTTTTGATTATACTAGAGATTTAAAAAATATCTTATGTCCAGTATTGCTTTGTAGTGGAAAAGAAGACTGGATTAATGATCCTTGTTTTGCCAGAACAATTAGCCATGAAGTTATAAACTCGAAATTATATTTGCTTGATAGTGGACATTCTGTGTTATACGATCAACCAGAAATATTTTATAAAATAACTATGGATTTTTTGGGTGGCTTGAAAAATGAGTATTTACTTAACTAGGACTAGCTGAGGCGCGCAGAGGTTTACGACAGAACCCTTGATTTTGGTCAAAAAGAAAGCTATTCTTAACTTAAGTGTTGCGTCCTTCCCGATTGCCTAAGTCGGGGATAAAGTTAGCCCTAGATGCTTGTCCTCTAGGGCTTTTTTTCGTAATTGCGTCTGAATACAGTTATTTGTTAGAATGAATTATCCGAGCCACTTTGGAAAATAAACCATGACTATCCTCGAAAGCACACCCACCGTTATACAGGAGGCCTGCGATTTTAGTGCTGTAGATCGCTGTTATGCCGTTGTACACGAATTAAGGCCACACTTAAATCGGGGTGAGTTCACAGCCCAAGTGCTGCGGCAACAAGCCCAAGGCTACCATTTCATGTATTTACAGGCTAATGAGGACATTGTGAGCATCTTAGGGTATCGCTTAACAGAACAATTGGCTTGGAATAAGGCACTTTATATCGATGATCTCGCCACATTGTCTTCGGCCCGCGGTTTAGGTTATGGCGGTATTTTGCTCAAATGGGCTATAGAAAAGGCTCGAACTGAGGATTGCCAGCAGGTACACTTGGATACTGGCCCCAATAGGCATGCGGCACACCGATTGTATCTTAACCATGGTTTTGAATTGCGCAGTTATCATATGCTGAAGGATCTTTGAATATACTCATAGCAGTTGGTTTTTAGGGTAGGCGCCGAGCTCGCGAGCCCCAGGAGTGACGTATTCTGTCCTATACTAGGGCGAGATGGGCGAAGGCAACACCCCCTAAAAATCAAATGCGAAGAGTATAAGCTGGTTCTCTACCTAAAAGATTGATATAGTGAGGGTATATGAAAAAAATAGGTTGGCTATGATAAGTAAAATCCATATCTCTTTCGTTTGCATGCTGCTTGCCTTGGGTTTAACCGCGTGCAGTACACATAATAAAGCAGAGGGAACTTATGGCTCCGATCATCCTGTTGCCGTAGGTGCTCTAGGGGGCGCTGCTCTTGGTGGTGCTGCAGGTGCAGGCATAGGTGCTGCGCTGGGCTCTAATGTTTTAGCGGGTGCTGCCATCGGTGCGGGAGTTGGTGCGGGAGTGGGGGCCTTGGTAGGCTATCAAGAGCAAGAAGCGCAATATAAGCGCTTAGCTAAAGATGGTTTACGCGTGATTAGTCTGGGTGATATTGTGGAAATCACTATTCCAGCGGATACATTATTTTACCCTAATGAAGCGAACTTAACCTACAATGCCTTAGCTATCTTGAATGATACCCTGGCATTTATCAACACTTACGGCGACGTTAAACTCAATGTTTCGGCTCATGGCGATACCACCGGCACGCAGTTACATACCTTAGATCTTACCCGTTTACAAGCACAAGCGGTCACGACCTATTTTTGGACCCATGGTAAGCCGCTCAATCAAATGGATTTTTATGGCATGAACCATCAAGAACCTATAGCCGATGAAGATACGCCTTCAGGAGAATATTTTAATCGCCGCATCGAAATTATGTTTTGGAAGGATCCATAACGGAAATAAAAAAGCACTATGAAAATTAAATTTTTAGGCGCCACTGGAACGGTCACGGGTTCAAAATATTTAGTCACTATTAAAAACAAGCATATTTTAGTAGACTGTGGTTTGTTTCAAGGGTATAAAGAATTGCGTTTGCGCAATTGGAACAGATTACCCATAGCCCCTTCGGATATTGATGCCGTAATCATAACGCATGCGCACATAGATCATACGGGTTATATTCCCTTATTAGTTAAAAATGGTTTTAAGGGTACTATATATGCCACAAAGCCTACCTGTGATCTGTGCGCAATATTATTACCGGACAGTGGCTATTTACAAGAAGAAGACGCGCGCGCGGCTAATCTACATGCCTATAGCAAACACCATCCGGCATTGCCGTTGTATACTATAAAAGATGCCAAAAAATCTTTAGAACACTTTAAGCCTGTTCATTTTTCAGAAGACTATACTATTGCGCCCGGCATTCAGGTTTCTTGGCACCGAGCAGGGCATATCTTGGGCGCGGCTTTTGTGCAATTTAAAGTGGATGGAAAAACACTTTTATTCAGCGGCGATATAGGTCGCTTTAACGATCCCGTGATGAAAGCGCCTGTGTTAATGCAGGAGGCCGATTATTTAGTGCTGGAATCTACCTATGGTAATCGTTTGCATGACAAAACAGATCCCAAAGACAGCATTGCCGCCGTGGTATTAGACACCGTTCAACGCGGTGGCTCGGTTCTTATTCCTGCATTTGCGGTAGGGCGTGCACAAAGCATATTGTATTATCTTGCGCAGTTAAAAAAAGAAAATCGTATTCCTAATATCCCTGTTTATCTGGATAGCCCAATGGCCGTGGATGCGACGTTGTTATTACACCAATACGCCGCACAAGAAAGTCATTTGACGCCGGAACAGTGCCGCATGGCCTGCAGTGCTGCCACTTACATTAATAGTGTAGAAGAATCAAAAGAATTAGATGCGCCTAGTAGCCCTAAAATAATTGTGTCTGCCAGCGGCATGATGACAGGCGGCCGGGTGTTACATCATTTAAAAATCATAGCGCCCGATCCGCGCAATACCATTTTAATGACGGGGTATCAGGCCGGAGGAACCCGTGGTGCAAGGCTACTTGCTGGCGAGCGTGAACTTAAGATCCAGGGTGAAATCTTTGCGGTGAGGGCCAAAATTGAGTGTCTAAATAATCTTTCAGCACACGCCGATTATGAAGATATTCTGTATTGGTTAAGGCAGTTTAATCGTGCGCCGCGCACCGTATTTATTACGCATGGTGAAGCTGCGGCTGCGAATGCACTCAAAAATCGGATTGAAACAGAATTAGGCTGGTCTTGCCTTATTCCTACTTATTTGGATGAAGAACATTTATAGCTTAGCGTAACCCACTCTAAGTGCCAAAGGCATTGTTACGAGCAAAGGTTCATCAAAATCGTTGATACACTCTACCATTCTAGGCAGTAACCATTCTTCTATAGGGTTTTTACCACGCTGTTCTTCATATTTTTTAACACCAGACCACGTTTGTAGGTAGTTTATGATTTGATTGCTGGACCATTGATTGACAATGGCAAACTCTGGAACAGGGGTGATTTCCGCAAAGGGAAAGGGGATTGTTTTATACTGCGCGTCAATATATCTACGCTCTGTCGGCCAGTATAGGCTAACAATATCCCTATAATAAACGTTGATTAACGCGTTAAAGGCAGCATTATCGGTTTGGAATAAACTATAACACCATACAGCGATAAGGCCATTGGGTTTCATCACGCGTTTGGCTTCTTCGTAGAAGGCATTGAAATCAAACCAATGTATCGCGGTTGCTACGGTGATTAAATCTACGCTCTGTGCGTCTAAGCCAGAGTTTTCTGCCGTAGCAACCTTGTATTCAACATTAGCGCAGGCATTGGCTTCATCCAGTTGTGTTTTGCTCGCATCAGTGGCCATTATTTTTTTAAAATACGGAGCCAATTTTAGGGCCGCTTGGCCATTGCCGGTCGCGCAATCCCAGGCCAGATTACGGCCTTTAACGCAGGTCATTAAATAGTCGAATAAGTTATCCGGATAGGTCGGTCGAGCGTTACTGTATTGCTTTGAATGTCCAGAAAAATGATCTTTAAACATAGATATACTCTTCCCATTTTCTTTTTAGGGGGTGTTGCCTACTAATGTCACCCTTGTTTTCGTAGGGGCAGGCCCCCGTGCCTGCCCTAGAGGGGGCAACCACAGGGGGTTGCCCCTACGACAGATCATCGTTTTACCGATAATTTAGCGCTTAACCGAATGCCATTGTGTTGCTTACGGCTCAAATTTTTGCGCCAAAGATTGCAGCAGCGTAAAACTATATATTCCGGTTTGATGGCCGTCATCGAACACCAATTTTAAGGCATAAAGCCCAACGGGTTCAACCGAGCTAATATTGACGTTGCTAAAATCTTGGTTGGGATCAAGCGCCATGGCTTGTTTGTGATCGGCGGCAGCCGAGGCTTTGCGTAAATAAGAAACCGGCAATTCATAATGGCTGCCATCGGAAAAGTCCAAAATAACTTTACGCTCTTTTTGCAACAATTTAAATTCACTGAGTAGGCATTCTGTCATAATATGTAGTGACTCAAATCTTCGTCTTTTACCAAGGCCCCTAAGTATAATTCTACATAGGCTGCATCAATGTTGACTTCGGTTCCACCTTGATCGGATGCTTCGAAGGATAATTTTTCCAGTAAACGCTCTAATACCGTATGCAATCGACGGGCACCGATATTTTCGGTCTGATCATTTACCTGCCAGGCGATAGAAGCCATTTTTTCAATGGCATCGTCGGTAAAGCGAATGGTCACCTTTTCTGTGGCCAATAAAGCGCGATATTGTTCCGTTAATGACGCATTGGGTTCGGTTAAAATACGTTTAAAGTCTTCAGTTGTTAGGGCTTTTAATTCAACGCGTATGGGTAGCCGTCCTTGCAATTCTGGAATTAAGTCTGAGGGTTTAGACAAATGAAAAGCACCCGATGCAATAAACAAAATATAATCTGTTTTGACAGTGCCATATTTTGTAGACACGGTGCAGCCTTCAATTAAAGGCAGTAAATCGCGCTGAACACCTTCGCGTGAGACATCGGCGCCACCACTACGTTCATAATTTTTGGCAATTTTGTCAAATTCATCAATGAAAACGATGCCATTTTGCTCCAGATTTTCTAATGCTTTTGCTTTTAGATCGTCATCGTTGAGCAATTCATCGGCGGCGTCTTCTGCGGCAATTTTTAGAGCGTCTTTAACCTTTATTTTACGGGTCTTGGTGCGGTCGGAGGCCATATTTTGAAACATGCTTTGTAATTGGTTGGTCATTTCTTCCATGCCAGGAGGTGCCATAATTTCAACGCCTATGCTGGAATTGCGCACTTCCATTTCAACTTCTTTATCGTCTAATTCACCTTCACGCAATTTTTTACGAAAAATTTGCCGGGCTTCGTCATTATTGCTATCACTTTCTTTTTGACCTTCGGAAAAAGGTTCTTTGCTTTTGGGTAAGAGGAGATCTAGTATACGCTCTTCTGCAACGTCCGCCGCTTTTTGTTTTACTTTTTCTAACTCCCGTTGCCGGGTTCCTTTCATGGCGATATCGGCCAAGTCGCGGACAATGGAATCTACATCGCGTCCCACGTAGCCTACCTCAGTAAATTTAGTGGCTTCAACTTTAATGAAGGGAGCATTGGCTAAAACAGCCAAACGCCGGGCGATTTCTGTTTTACCCACACCCGTGGGGCCTATCATTAGAATATTTTTAGGGGTGATTTCATCGCGTAGATGTTCCGGTACTTGGCGACGGCGCCAACGATTGCGCATGGCAATCGCGACGGCACGTTTGGCATCGTCTTGGCCTACAATGTGTTTATTTAACTCGCTTACAATTTCGCGTGGGGTTAAATCGCGCGGTGTTAAATCCAGCGCACTTAAGGGAGTTTTGAGTTTGGACATGTGAAAAAACCTCTTATTCTATAACTAATTCTTCAATGCTGCGGTTGTGATTGGTGTAAATACAAATATTAGCGGCAATGGCTAAGCTTTTTTCAACAATGTCCTTGGCTTCTAAAGGGGTTTCATCTAATAAAGCCCGTGCCGCGGCTTGTGCGTAAGGGCCGCCTGAGCCTATGGCAATGAGATTATCTTCAGGTTCAATGACATCGCCATTTCCAGTAATGATCAATGAATATTTGCTATCGGCGACAGCGAGGAGAGCCTCTAAACGGCGCAAAATGCGATCGGTGCGCCAATCTTTTGCCAGTTCTACAGCCGCGCGCATTAAATGGCCATGGTATAACTCTAATTTGGCTTCAAATTTTTCAAACAAGGTGAAGGCGTCGGCGGTGCCGCCCGCAAAACCCGCAATGACTTTATTATTATGCAAACGCCGCACCTTACGGGCATTATGCTTCATCACGGTTGGGCCTAAGGTAACTTGGCCGTCACCACCAATAACGACTCTGTTATTGCGGCGTACACAAAGGATGGTTGTTCCACAGTATTGTTGCAAGGTGGGCTCCTAAAGTTGAGTTAAGGCGCAGCAGCTATATAAAAAGATATGGGGGCGAGGCCGCTAAAAATCAAGGCACGGTCAAAAATTGAGCGTTTAGACAGCAATAACGAAGCCAAGTCATTTTTTTATGCTTATACTCATAGCCGTTGGTTTTTAGCGTAGGCAACACCCCCTAAAAATCAAAGTCGAATAGGATATACCCTTAGAATATGCTATAATATAGAGGTTATAACCTTAGAAAAGAGCTTTTTATGGACCTTTATGCCGCTTTATTCCGTTGGAATCTATGGGGACAATGGCAAATTCCCAGTAGCTATATCCGCACTATCACTCAAGATATTTTGCGTTATACTGAAACGCCGGAAATCATGGCCTTAATTGGACCTAGATGCGCAGGTAAATCAACCATTTTATATCAGGTTATGGCGGCTTTATTGGAGCGTGGCCTAGATCCTAAAGCTATTTTACATGTTAATTTAGAAGAGCCGGAATTTACTCCCCTGTTAGAAAACTCCTTTTTAGATAAACTGTATGATACTTATAGAGCCAAGGTTTACCCCAAGGGAAAAGCGCACATCTTTTTAGATGAAATACAAAACATCCCTCAATGGGAACGATGGGTGCGCGCTAGAAATGATACTGAAAATATCAAAATATGGATAACCGGCTCATCTTCAGCATTGTTATCTAGAGAATTAGCGTCTGTTTTAACGGGACGCAATTTTACTTTCAATATTTACCCATTAAGCTTTGATGAGGTATTACGTTTTAAAAATATTCCATTGCCACAAAAGCCTTGGCCGAATACCCCCCCGGCAGAAATCAAACATGCTCTAATAGACTACTTAGAATGGGGCGGTTTTCCGCGCATTGTTTTAGCTCAAGACGATAGTGAACGCGAAAGATTATTGAAGCGTTACTTTGATGAAATTATTTTAAAAGATATCGTGTTACGCTTTCAAATACGCGACGTGCAGGCTTTACGCAGTATTGCTATCCATTTGCTAACCAATACCGCATCGTTACTTTCCTACAAACGCTTAAGTGATATTTTCCAAGTATCTACAGATTTAGTCGAGACTTACGTTCAATATCTGCATGAAGCATTTGTTATCGATACACTGCATATTTATCGTTTAAAAGCTTCGGAACGCGCTAGAAATCCGTTAAAAATTCATGCCTATGATTTAGGGCTACGCAAAGTCGTGAGTTTGTCTACCAGCCCTGACTATGGCAAGTTATTAGAAACGATTGTGCATAATCACTTGGCAACACTAGAGCAAGACGAGTTGTTCTACTGGAAAGGCTTAGGCGAAATTGATTTTGTTACTCAAAAAGGTATTACCACCGATAAATTAATCCAAGTTGCTTACGAAAATTTAACGGATCCTAAGACTTTAGCCCGGGAGTTAAAACCGTTGCAGGAAGGATTGAAACAATACCCTAAAGCAAACCCTTATTTGATCACCTGGGAATGGCCTAAGCACTTAGAAACCGATAGGGTGCAAGGGATCAAAATAGTCTCACTGTGGCATTTTTTATTGTCTTAAAGCCCGCGCTTCTCAATGGCCTAAAGGCATGGTTGCTATGAGTATATTTCAGCTGCGTGCATGTCTTTGCAATTACTATGATCGGCCGCGTTATTATTGCCTCCAAAATAGAAAAAAGAACATATGCTAGTCCATAGACTCGGTTTTTCTGGTTCTAAGGGGGCGCTATTTTCTATATCCACTACGGTTGCCTCTGTAATCTTAGTGTTCCAGCGCAACCCCAATGCAGCCGCCGTTACCCCAACGCCAAAAGTATAGCCTATGCCCACGCCATTAATATCCAGGGGCGTTTCAAATCCTAATAGAGCAGCCAAAAGAATACCGCTGGACAAGCCCAAAAAGGCAATGATGCTGGGCACCAGAAAGTCCTGTAATGCTCTGGATTGTTGAAGTAAATTAAAGCGAATAGCATCTAAAATAATGCCTAAAGACATAATAGGAACCAGTGTTTTCAAGGTTTTGGAAATTTCTTCTGTAGCCCCACCCGATATAAACTCTAAGGCTTTAGGATAGGCTGCAAAGAGGATGGGTAGCGGTGCGACATAGATCAAACCTGTTAGCACCCCATATCGAGCGATATCCGCTGCGGCACTAAAATTTTTCGCACCTAATTCCCTACTTATTTCTTGGGCGGTGCTGAAGCTAAATGCCGCTAACACGATATACTCGAAATAGATAAACTGCAGGCAATAGGACATGGCCGCTTCTTGCTCTGTTCCTAACCAGCCACTGAAAACGACAACTGAAAGTGTTAGCAGCAACTCAATTGCAACCGTAAAATTAATCATCATGCCCATGCGGATTATATCCAGTAGATTGTCTAAATTTCTTTTTATCCTATCGATTGAAAAATTATAAAAATTAAATTTTTTAGACTCTTTACTAAACATAACAAACAGGCCATATGATAAAGCCGTAATATAGGATTCAACCGCAAACCCTAAGGCTACACCTTCCTGGCGCATTTCAGGAAAACCCAATTTTCCAAAACCCAGCAATATGGATAAGCAGGCCCCAACAGAAAAACTGGCTAATGCCATACACATGGCCGCTTTCGCTTGTCCAAAACTAAATATGACTTGTTCGAAGGTTATTCGTGCCACAAGCCCTGGAATTGCAAAGGCATAGGGCCTTAAAAATTGCTGTGCTGAACGAGCCACAACGCTGTCTTGATGAAACACGGAAGTTAAAATAAAATTAGAATAATACAGGGCGCTAACTGCAGGCAGCGTAAGCGCCGTTCCCATCAACATGGTATTTACATTGACGATTTCAATCTTTTCTTTTTTGAGCGCTTTTTTGAGCGCTTTATCGGGAGCTGTGCATAGTGCTTGTATAGATCTCGCAGCAATGTATTCGTGCTCTGACTCAGTTTCCCTTTCCTCCCTCCATTCCCCTAGCTTCTTAGTTAAATCGATGGACGCTGCAAAAAGAGGTGAGATAGCCAAGGTCGAGACGAAATTCATCGTGGTCGATACTAAACTGGCGGCGGCGGTATCTTCTTCTGACTCGCTTAAGTATTGTAGTAAAAGCACGGCTAAGAATACTTCAAAACTAAAGGTAAAAGATAGACCCATGGGAATAGCGATCTTTGACATTTTTTTAAAGACAAAAAGGAAGGATGTCAAAGGGCCACTTTCAGTATTTTCTACCGTTCCATCTGTTAGGACGTCTATTGTGCCATAACCACTGTCTTGTTCACTATTCAGTAAGCGTGTATTTGCTTCCGATTGCATCTGCAGATCGGATTGCATTCTCATCGCGGTCTCATAAGTCACACTCATTTTTATTCCCCTTTTTATTTTTATCGTTGTTCCCATAGGCTCAATTAGTTATAAATCGACTCAATATGGTGCGCATCGGTTTTAAACCACACCTTCAATTTGTCCGCCATTGGCATGCAATACAGCCCCATTCAAAACAGGGTGTGTTGCGGCCATATAAATAACCTCCGCCATTTCTTTTGGCTGTAATAAACGGTTATCGCTTTGCACCTTTGCTAATAGCTCTATAATTTTTTCATCGTTATTCACCCGCTGGCGCAACATGGGCGTATCGGTAATTCCTGGGCACACGCAACAGGTATGAATAAATTGTCCGGCTAGATCTTGGCAGACACTACGCATTAAACCAAGCACAGCATGTTTACTTGCGGTATAAGAGCAGGTATTGCTCACTGCTTTTTCTGAGAGGGTTGAGCCTACAAAAACAATGGCGGAGTGCGGTGCCATTTTTGGTAATAGCCATTGGCTCAACAAAGCAGGAAGGCTTACATTTAACGTGAAGGTATCTTGCCAGGATTCAGACTTAAAATTATTGATGGTGTCGTTATAACACAATGCGGCATTGTGCACTAAGACAATGCGGCGTTTTTCGGAGATATGCAAGAGTAGTTGGGTTTTTATGGTTTTTTCTTTCGCATGGAGTAAATCCAGGTTAATAGTGTAGACCTCGGAGAGTGCGCAGTCGTTGCGTGAGATATTGAGCACATCAAAGCCGTGACTTAAAAAATTTTCCGCTGTTGCATAGCCTATGCCGCTGCTAGCGCCGGTGATTATCAGTAAAGGTTTTCTTGAGGTCATTTTTTTTCTTCCATATACAGATGGGGTAAGACATCATCGGGTGTAGTGCTGTGTTTTGCTTTGAGGCGAAATTCTTCATCCAAGAGGGCCCACAATTCTGCACCATGCCATACACTGGCTTCTTTATAGAGTACACTTTCTAATTCTTGCAATAGTTGTTTTGTTCGTTCTTGTTGAAATTTTTCGACCAAGTCGCCCACGGATAGCACCGTTTCATAGGGCCATAATTCCTTGCTTATGGACAAGAGTGCGCCCTTAGCATCTAATGCACTATTGTGTACACAGGCTCTTTTTAAATCTAGGCGTAGTTGACGCATTGTTTTTATGTCGTCACTATGGTGCGTGGTATGCGGCTTTGCCATGACTTTCGGTTTAGAACCCCTCCACCATAACCATAAAGTGACAATCCATGCTAGGGCCAATAATGCGCTTAAAATTGAAAATGGGTTTTGATACCACTGTGTGTTAATACGTTCGACGTGTTGCACGGCCTCTTCATTGAGTGATAAAGTAGGAAGGAGGGCGCCGGTGTCTTCCTTGGCATTGGCGGTTACGGTCACGTTATAAGCCGGGAGTGTTAATTTTTTAGGACTATTACTGTCGGTGTCCCACCAATCGACGGTGATTGCCGGTATAGTCAACTGCCCAGTGGCATTAGGCAGGTACGCAATTTTTTCGGTGCGGCTGGCTTGCAATTGAAATCCGTTGCTATTGGTATTTAAACCGGGTTTATCAGGATACAATTGGAAACCTTTATTGTGTAAAGGCGCAATCGTTGGTAATTGCTCTGCGGTAATGTTTTGTGCGTTTAGGCTTAAGGTGCGGGTTATAGGCACACCACTTTGAAACTGAGGTGGATTTTCAGTCCAACTATCGGTTAAATTCACTTTGGTACTGGGCAACCACCAAGTGGACTTACTCATTCCAGGCACTGTATTTACTTTTAAAGATACAGTAGGTGCACTCACATGGAAGGGTTCCCACGGATTGTTAAAAGAATCGCTACGCGTTAAATCTAAACTAAAACCCTGTAACACGGGGCTTTTGAGATCAAGGATACCATCTTTTTGTGCAATGACCGCATAATGTTGTTCTAACATTTGATAACTTTCTCCATTCACATCGGTGCGCTGATTTGTATCACTGCCCATATGAATGAGTTTGGCATTGCCCATGTCAGGAATAGACAAAGAGGGTTCACGTACAGCGGTATTGTAAAATATTTTCACCGTGTATAACCCCGCTTGTCCTTCATAAAGGGTTTTAGGCACTACACTGGTTCGCATAAAAATAGACGCTTGTTTAGGAGCAGTGGGGTTTTTGGGGAGGGTAGCGGTGACATCGGCGGGTGTTTGTGTGCGATCCACGCGGGTGATGGCAGTGGCAGCAAAGGCTATATTAAAAAGAAAGATAAAAACAAATAATCGCATACATTAATTTCCTTATTGTTGGCTTTTTTCATAATCGCGTTCTAGTTTTCTTTGTAATAATCCGCCTGGGTCATCATTAATATCGTCTAAGGCTTGCTGTTGCTGTTGATCTTGATAGGATTGGGCAACGGACTTTTCGGGTGCAGTCTCGGGCGATGCGGGTTGTTCTGTATTCTGCGCGGGGAGATTTTCAGGTTGAAGGTTCTCTTCAGGTGTATTTTCAGACTTGTTGCGCTTATCAGGCTGGGCAGCTGCTTTAGCGTCGTCGGCATTTTTTTTCTTGTCTACATACTTTCTTTTAAAAGGGGGGGTACTTTGTGGTGTAGGTGTAGCCGAGGGCTTATTTAATAAATGAACCAATACATCGCGATTAAAGTGCGCATCATCAAAAGAGGCATCTAAGGCTAATGCTTCATCGTATGCGGCAATGGCGTCTGGATAACGACCCAGTAAAGCCAAGGCATTGCCGCTATTGTACACGGCGGTGGCATTTTTTGCCTTGCTAAATAGTTCTAATGCCTTTTTATAATTGCCCATACGATAATAAGCCAGTGCTTGCCACTCTGGGCTATTAAAGTCTGATACAGCTTGTTGCCAGTTATTTTGTTTTAGGGCTTGATAGCCTTGCTGATCCGGATTTTCCCATAAATCGTTCCATGTTAAGGCTTTTGTTGAAAAAGACAATCCCGCTAATAGAAGCACTAAAAAAACACGATCTTTGATCACTTCAACAACTCCTGTAGGCGCCCTTTGCGAAAAGCGCATAAAACTAAAATGAGCAACGGCCACAACCAGATATAACCATTGTCTAGCTCTATTTTAGTCTGGGCGGTATGGTTTTTGCTAGTGCTTTTAGGCGCGCTACGCGGATTTAAGGTATGGATTATGTTTGCGATGGGAGTTTCAGGCGTCCACAATTGACCATTTCCTGCTGCGGCTAAGGCAGATAAAGCACTTTTATTTAAGCGGCTAACGAGAATATTGCCTTGTTCGTCTTTAGCGAGCGTGCCGTCTGGGGTGCTCATGGTGCCGCCAGTAGTGCTGCCTATGTACAACACATCAGTCTGAAAACGGTGCGTTGCCAAAATTTTTGCCGTAGCGATGTCTGCCTGAGTCGGGTTTTGTGCCGTAAATACCACAAGATGGCCATTTTTTTCGCCCGCTTTTTGCAATACTTTTTTTGCTTCTAATAATGCTGTGTTTAAGCGATAGCCCTGTACCGGCATAATCGTAGGAGACAAGGTACTTACGGTATCAATGAGGGTTTGAGTGTCTTGTGTTAAGGGTGACACGACGAAAGGCTGCTCTGTAAAAACCACTAACCCGGTTTGCCCTTCTTGAAGCCCTTGTAATAAGTCTAACAACTTAAAACGTGCGCGTGTTAAACGATTGGGGGCGATGTCGGTGGCCCACTGTGCTGTAGACAAATCAAATACAATGACGCGAGCGGTGTTTAACTGAAAAATAGGGGCGTCACTGGTTTTATAAGAAGGCCCCGCTAAAGAAATAATGGCCAATAAAAAGCCTAATGGAAGAAAGCATTTTTTTACAATGCTTAAGCGGGCGTTATCGCCTATGAGTAAATGTGGCAATAAATGGGTGTCGCAGGCTTTATGCCAAGCAGTATCGCGCCATGATGCTAAGGTTATCGGTAATAATAAAGCCAGCACGGGAAAAAATGCGAGTAGCCACCACGGACGCAGCCAATGTACTATAAAATCCATCATTGCACCCTTTTGAATTGCGAAAAAACGCGACGCAACAACACTGCAAAAGCAATTAAAAAGGCAGCACCCAAAGGCCAAGGGTATAAAGTGGTTTTTGGTCTGTATTGAACTTTCTCTAGTGCGATGGGCTCTAATTGGTTAATTTGATTGTAAATTTGCGCTAGGCTTTCGCTATCTTTGGCTCTAAAATAATGCCCCCCCGTTTTAGCTGCAATTAGGCTTAAGGTTTTTTCATCTAGATCGGCCGAAGGATTAACCGTTTGCATTCCCTCGGGGCTGGGCACTAATAGGCGATCGGCACCAAAGCCTATGGTATAGACTTTAATGCCGTAGTTGGCCGCAAGGGTGGCGGCATCTAAGGGGCTAAAGTGACCGCTGTTGGAGGCTCCATCGGTTAATACAATAAGGACGCGACTGTTTTTGGGTAAATCTTTTAAATGTTTAACGGCTAAAGCAAGGGCATCGCCTAAAGAGGTTAATTGTCCGGCTAGACCTACACTGCTATCGTTGAGTCTGTCTATTACCGTGCTGCGGTCAAACGTAAGCGGTGTTTGCAAATAGGCTTTACTGCCAAACAAAATTAAGCCCAGGCGATCGCCTTGTCTTTCTTGAATAAATTGTTTGGCGACCCATTGCACCGCACTCAGTCGCGATACGGTTTGACCCTTTAAAGACATGTCGGTAATTTGCATGCTACCCGATAGATCGACTGCCAGCATGATATTGCGGCCGTTGCGTGCTAAGGCCATGGGGTCTCCCAGCCATTGTGGTCCTGCCGCAGCAAAGACCAATAAAACCCAAATAAGGGTCGCTAAACTATAATGACGCACATAAGTGGCTACGCTAAAAGATTGCGCGTTCATAAAGTCTTTCAGGTAGCGAAAAAAAGGCGCGTGTAAGGCTTGGTTCTGCTCTATTTTAAGCGGCGGTAAAAAAAACCAAGTGAATAGGGGTAGGGGTAAACAGAGTAAAATCCAGGGTGCTGAAAATTCAAACATAGTGTTACCCTAAATAATTACACGCATCGGTTGATCCACTCTTCGGTGACTTTCAATAAGGGTTCTGGGTTAGCGACGAGTTGGTTACTTTGAAAATACGGTGCGCTCAATAATAAACGGCCTATGTCACGGCTGAACAATTGAGTTTGGCATTGTGCGTCTAAAAAACCCAACCAGTCATCGCCGGTGAGATGTGCTACGGCATTGCGTTCGTGGGTCATTAAAGCGATGCGACGTAGTAATGTGGAAAGATCTTGATATACTAAAGGATACTGCTCTTCTAGCGTTAAATTCTCCTTTAGCTCATTTAAATGTTTCAGAATGTTTTTCCGACGTAGTGTTTTTTGATAGCATTGGTAATTTCGGTAACCTATCCAGAGTGCCGCCGTTAAGGCCAGAAAAGCCACCGCGAACCAGCCAGGAGCCAAGGGCCACCAGGATAAGGTGCTGGGGGCGTGTATGTCGCGCAGTTGCGATAAAAGTTGTGTTGTTACATCCGTATCCATAGTATGTCTCCTTATTCAAACAGTATTTTGAGTTGTGGCACCAAAGCCTCGGCTGTCGAGAGCAATATGACAGGCATATTCAATTGTTGAAACGATTGTTGCAACGTCTGCAGGCGTTCGGCTGCATAACGCTCGTAGCGATCTTTAAAATGAGCATCGTGGGTATTGATCTTATACCTATTGTGCCCATCGGAAATAGGGTAATAACCTTTTTGGGGTAAAGCCGTTTCCAAAGGATCTTGCACTATCACAGCCACACATTGGTTTTTGCGGGTTAAGGGTTGTAAGCGAGTGATTAAACCAGGATCCCATTGCCAAAAATCACTGAACACAAGGATGAGGCTGCCATGCAATTGGCGTTGCAATAAAAAATTAAAAGCAAGCTCTAAGCTGTTGTCATCCTTTTCTTCTGAGGCTTTTGCGCTGGAATCTGCCAGCTGTTTGAGTAAGGGCAATACAGCGTGCAAGCGATTTTTAGGTGGAACACTCCATTGCGTTTTCCCTGAAAAAACCAATCCGCCCACACGTTCACCCTTAGCCGAGAAGGCCCAGGCACACAGTGCGGCTGCATGTGCGGCGATGACAGATTTAAAGGCAAGCCGTGTGGCAAAATACATAGACGGATTGTGATCCACTAATAACCAAATGGGCCGTTCTTTTTCTTCATGAAATAATTTGGTGTGTGTTTGCGTGGTGCGCAAGGTGGCGTGCCAATCGATATGGCGTATGTCGTCACCAGGTTGGTAGATACGTGTTTCAGAAAAATCAATGCCACGGCCTTGTTGTTTAGCCTGTTTTAAACCGCACAGTCTAGTGTGGTGGCTATTTGTTTTTTGCCACAGTAAAGGTTGGGCGTCGCTTTGCAAGGCTATTAATTCGTCTAGTGTGGTCTGTATGCCTAAGGATCCTTTCATGGCATTCAATCTCATTAAGGCACAGCCACTAATTGTAACAATTGGCTAACAATGACATCGCTGTCTATACCTTGAGCGATGGCTTCATAGCTCAACAAAATGCGGTGGCGTAAAATATCGTGTGCAATGGCGTGTATATCTTGTGGGATTACAAAATCGCGGCCTTTTAAAAAGGCAAGCGCACGTGCTGCGCGGGCTAAGCCTATGGTAGCACGCGGGCTAGCGCCAAACCGTATCCATTGCGCGAGGGAGTCTGAATAGGCTTTAGGTTGACGGCTTGCCATGATCAGTTGCACGATGTATTCTTCTAAGGCTTTAGATAAATGCACTTGCAACACGGCTTGCCTTGCTTTAAAAATACTGTTTGCAGAGGTAATGGGTTTGGCCACATGAGGGTGTACGCTATTTTCCAATGCTTCGGCATGGTTTAAATTTAAAATGGCGTGTTCGGTTTTTGCATCGGGGTAATCGATTTTAACGTACAACAAGAAACGATCCAATTGCGCCTCGGGTAGCGGATAAGTGCCTTCGTGTTCTATAGGATTTTGTGTGGCCATGACCATAAACAAAGGGGGGAGATCGTAGGTGCTTTGACCTATGGTAATTTGTCGCTCGCCCATGGCTTCTAATAAAGCGGATTGCACCTTGGCGGGCGCGCGATTGATTTCATCGGCCAACACAATATTGTGAAACAAAGGGCCTTGTTGGAATACGAATTCGCCGGTTTGCGGCCTGTAGATATCGGTGCCGGTGAGATCGGCTGGGAGCAAATCGGGGGTGAATTGAATGCGGTGAAAATCGCCTTCAATGCAATCGGCCAAAGCCTTAATGGCGGTTGTTTTGGCTAAGCCAGGCGCGCCTTCAACCAATAGATGACCATCGGCCAATAGGGCGACCAATAAACGTTGGGTTAAAGCCTGTTGCCCCAGCACTCTATGGTTTAGGTAATGCAGAACGCTCAATAGAGGCGCCAGCGTTTCATTTAAATTTTGTTCGATTGCATCGTCCATTAGGGGGCCTTCCTCCATTGTAGAGTACTTTCAGCTAATACCGTATGTTACCCTTTTTTTGTGCAATTTGCAAGGTTCTGTTTAGGTGAGTACCCTATTATTCAATAATCTACCGTCATTTTTGGTGGTTTTTCCACAAAGCACCTAGCTGTGCTTAGCACCGTATTTTATAGTTCGGATTATAGGGAGGAATATGTTGAAGCTATAAATCTCCCTATAAACAATCCAGAAATTCGACCTATAAGCGCAATTTTGACTAATTAATAGAAGATAGATAAATGAGTTTAAAATCAAGCCTTCTATGGTAGGGGATCCTTGAGTAGAAATAGTCAAAACGCCATCTTTTTCTGTAACAATTTGATTTTAAAGGAAAAGTGCCCGGTCAAGGATTTTTAGCTAAAATCATAATTTATTGTTATATGGGCCTGTTTACGCATTATACTCTTGTTGAATCTTTGTTTTATAGGGAGGAATATGATAGCATTATATTCCTCCCTATAAAACAAAGGAGCTTACCATTGAGCGCAGTAATTGGCAGAGAGCCAGAAAAGAAAATTCTAGACACAATTTACGCATCGAAAGAAGCAGAGTTAGTAGCGGTTTATGGTAGAAGGCGAGTAGGAAAAACCTACCTTATTAAACACCATTTTCAAGAAAAGAAATGCGTTTATTTTCATATTACAGGAATAAAGAATGGTGCACTAAAAGTCCAACTTGAAAGATATACTAAGGTATTAACAGACGTTTTCTATTCTGGACTTTCACTAAAAATACCGGAAAATTGGATGAGTGCTTTTGAAGAATTGACAAGAGCTATTAATACATTACCCAGGTCTAAAAAAGTCATACTGTTTTTTGATGAGTTGCCTTGGCTAGCAAATAGAAGATCGGGTGTATTACAAGCACTAGAATACTTTTGGAATAGATATTGGGTTGATAATAGCCGATTAAAACTGGTTTTGTGTGGTTCGTCATCATCATGGATGATAAATAAAATCATTAAGAATCGTGGCGGACTACATAATAGAGTAACAAGAAAAATAAGACTTATGCCTTTTACTTTAGAAGAATCCAGAGTGTTTCTTCATAGCCAGGGGATGCAACTATCAAAGACACAGTTATTAAAACTATATATGGCAATAGGTGGCATTCCTTATTATCTTAAACAGCTAAATAAGAGTTACTCAATCGATCAAAATATAAATCAATTGTTTTTTAATTCCGATGGGTTGTTTTTTAATGAATTCGATGAAGTATTTTTCTCATTATTTGATGAGGCAGATGCCTATAAAGAAATTATAAGAATTATTGCAAAATCATCTTATGGGATACTTAGAAACGATTTGGAGCAACAAAGTAAGTTAACTGGAAAGGGTGGTCATCTCACAACGCGTTTAAATGATTTGGAATCGGCGGGGTTTATCACAGGATATATGCCGTTCGAACATAAACGACGCGGCACATATTATAGGATATCTGACGAATATTGCTATTTTTATTTGAGATGGATCGAACCTATTAAAGCACAATTGAAACAGGAATCTAATGCGCACTATTGGATGAGCATAGTGGATACACCTGCATATTATGTTTGGGCCGGTTATGCTTTTGAAAATAGTTGTTATAAGCACATAGCACAAATCAGGAAAGCTTTAGATGTTCCTTTGTCTGCATTGGCTTCACCATGGAGGTATTCACCATTGAAGAGCAGCAAAGAAAATGGAGCGCAAATAGACTTATTATTTAGTAGATCTGATCATTCAACGACATTATGCGAGATAAAATATACTGATAAACCGTTTATTATTGATAAACAATATGCGGAAAACTTAAAAAACAAAACCTGTACTTTTGTAAAAGTAACAAAAACAAACAACCAAATTTTTATGGCAATGATCTCAGCAAATGGCGTTAAGAAAAATAAATATTCCGATGAGATCTTAAGCCAAGTGGTGACACTTGAAGATTTATTTAAAGAAGCATGAAGGGTTGCCAAAATAAAATAGGTGGTCTCTATGTCTGATGAAAATGGGAATGTCTCGAATAGATTTAGTCAGATTTATAAATCTGATACGAAATTATATGATGATTCGAAAAGATTTCGCGTTAGGCTCCATACATAGTTGAAAAAACTTTTAGAAAATTATACTTTGGCTCAGAAAATACAAGAAACCTTGGGAGTAAAGACTACTTTTTATGGCACGCATTATGATATCGAAGGCTTTATGGATAGTGCCAGTATAAAGGATATTTAGATTCGGTAACAATTTGGGCATGGTTCAAAAAGGTTGTGTTTTGGTGTACACTCTACCTGCCGAGAAAATGAGTATTATTATATTAATCATATGGTTATCACTGTATTTCAAAAGCAGAGTGTTCACTACATTTGAACCATGCCCCTTTTCGCCATACCCGAGCCCATTTCGTGCAAAAATAATGAATTACTTTCGAGCAGCCCCATCGCCGTGTAAGCTAAAGAAAGCTGCCGTTTTTTGTGTAAATTATCGCCGAAAATCTCGCCGATAATTCCTTGGATATCTATAATTTCAGGCATTTCAAGCTTAAACATCCGGTCATCTCCTCAGGTAAAATCAGGAGCATGATCCCTTTTTTCATGTTTTTCAAATGGTTAAATCTGATCTCGCTATTTTAAAATGCGGGGATCTCTGAGATAGGCCCCAGGAAACTTTACTTTAAAATCAATGGATTACATTCGCCCCCCCCAAGGTTACTCTCAGGTAACAGGGGTTCTAGATGTAAAACCTCACTATGACGGGGGCTTGATGTCATAAAGTATGTGTCATATAATATGACGCATACTTTATGACGAGGTGCGCTATGGATTATTTTCCTTTATCATTGGCCAGTGGCGGTGCTTTTTGTAATCGAGAAAAAGAGCAAAAACACTTAAAATACAACCTATTAGAATCAAGACCGACGCTCATTATTGCTCCCAGGCGCTATGGGAAAACGAGCTTAGCCATGCATACATTACACGATTCAAAACTGCATTTTGCAGCTTTTGATTTTTTATCTGCGGTAACCCTGCACGATATAGAGAAAATTATGCTAAAAGGTGTAGGCTCATTGATAGGCAGGATAGAGCGAGGACCTAAAAAAGCAGTTAAACTAGCTACAGATTTATTTTCTGGATTAAGCATCAAATTTAGCTTAGACACTCTTGGTTTATCTATAGAAATTAATAAAAAGTCCATCGACCCTGCAACCAATATACTCAACATATTAGAACGAATAGAAAAATTAAGTAGCCAATATAACAAAAAAATTGTACTTCTTTTTGATGAATTTCAACGGCTGTATCAAATTTCGGAAAATCAAGCTATAGAAAGCGTGATACGTCAAATAGCGCAATCATCCAAGCAGCTATCGTTTATTTTTTCTGGCAGCAACCGACACATTTTACATCAAATGTTCAATGACAGAAATAGACCTTTTTACAAATTATGCGATCGTATAACTTTAGATAGAATCGATGAGAATGCGTATCATCACTATATTTCTACTGCAGCAATAGAATCTTCAAAAACTATAGACAGTAAAGCAATTCATAGAGTTCTTGAACTCACAGAGTTACACCCATATTATGTCAATGTTTTATGTTCTCGTCTATGGCGACTATCGACTATTACTATGGATGAAGTTAATCATTCATGGCACCATTACACGGTTGAGGAGCGCTCGCAAGTTGCAAATGAACTGGATATGCTAAGTGCTTCTCAACGGAAATGTTTAACCATATTAGCGCGAATCAACGGCACAAATTCGCCCAGAAGCAGCGAGTTCCAAATTCAGGCTGAAATGCCAGGCACAACTATAACGCAAGCAATCAATATTCTTGAGAAAAAAGATTATATTTATAAGGATGCTAAAGGCTATTATAAATCCTTAGACCCTTTGATAAGTTATGTACTTGCCGAAGAATAGTCTATTGGGGTACTCGCCTAAGGCGGGACGATCTTGGATCTAGATTTTATTGAAAATAGCGGTAGGTTTCTCACGGGATTCCACTCAAAAACCTTATTTTCAGCATTGATGTCGCGCTAATTTTCTTGTTTGATAATGTGAAGGCAACACGATCCCGTGGTTTCAGTGAACCGATAAATTATTTTATGAAAATGGCTTAAGCTATAAAAGCCAGTTCCTGTGGAGCATTGTTTTTTGGTTTTCGCTGCCGGGGGTCGCCTAGCTCAGGCATGTTCGAAAGTAGCCATTCAAAGAGATTGGGCGGCTTAAATTTAAATAACCTTTCGGCGGCTGTAGTGCCATCTTCTCGGGTTATCCAGAAATTATGGAGAATGGTTTGTGTTTTTATTTGTAACTCGCCCATCCCTCTAAAACGATGGTGAGACTCATCTAGCCTTGCATTGCGGCCTTCTACTTGCGATGTGCTGCGTTGAAATTTTAATACCCATTCTTTAGCCCATGCATTCCACCGTGGGGAATCATAGATGATGGTTAGTGGGTCACTCACTAAAGCCTCGTTTGCTTTAGCATGTAGTTGAAAATAATATTCCTTCAAATTCTTCGACGAGCGAGATTTTTTTATTTGTTTTTTCCAATAGTGCACAGGCAGCAATTTATCAAACGTCAATTATCTTTGCCGGTCAGCGACAATTAAGATTGCCGGTTTTATGATGCGTTAAATTACGTCATGGCGACTCCTTATGTTTATTTTATTTACAGTTT
>VFJV01000104.1 GCA_009885895.1 Gammaproteobacteria bacterium | reverse complement strand
TTAGGGTGGGTTTATTGCTTAGGACGGAGCCTGTTTTTTTAAACAAGTCTATTATTTGAACATGGCCTGGGTTTTTGCTCTTTTTTTATCCTTCCCCGAGAATAGCTGAATGATTAGCCATCCCCTATTATCTAAATTAAATCTTTGCTATAATATAACTAAGCTTATTATTTTTTAATGAATATTCACTTTAGATAAGGATAAAATATGACCAAAACATCTAAAAAAACAGGTAGTACCAAAACAAAGCAAGCTGCTTCTTCTCACAAAGAGGAATCTAGTAAGCCTAAAAGAACTATTCAATCGGCTCCTAAACGAGGAAATATTCCTCTTGCAGCAATAGAAAAAGCGGTTAAGGCAGTCTTATCTACTAAAAAGAAAAAATAGAATGGCCGAAAAGACTAACTATTCAAAGAATGTATTTATTAACTGCCCCTTCGATAATGAATATCTTAATTTAAGAAATGCGCTAGTATTTGCAATCTTTGACTGTGGTTTTGTACCCAGATGCGCCCTTGAAGAAGATGATAGCGGTAACATAAGATTTGAAAAAATAAAACAAATTATTGCTGAATCAAAACTCGGAATACACGATTTATCTCGAACAGAACTAGATAGCGAGAATAATCTTCCAAGGTTCAATATGCCTCTAGAACTTGGTTTATTTCTTGGTGCTAAATGTTTTGGTGGCAAAGTACAAAAACAAAAAAACTGTTTAATATTTGACAAAGAGCAATACCGATACCAAAAATTTATTTCTGATATTGCTGGCCAAGACATCCGTTCTCATAACTTACAAGCTGAAGAATTAATCAAATATATACGGAACTGGTTAAATTCCGCTTTTAATGACAGGATTATCCCTGGGGGTAAGAAAATATATCAGCGTTTTGAGCAATTTAAAAAAAATCTACCAGAATTATGCTCTAATTTATATATAGAACCAGAAGAATTAACTTATAATAATTATAATGATACAATAGAGACCTGGCTAAAAATAAGTCAAATTAACGATTTATGAAGCTCTGTTCCCTTTATCAATATGGTAAGACTTTTATTCTGGGGGCATATTTGGGGGCATACAATTTTTGAAAAATATAAAATACATTATATTACAAAGAGTTACAGATAATGTTCTGTAGCACCCATACCTCGCGTTGTCCCTGGTGCGGCGACGATCCTCTATACATTCGGTATCACGACGAAGAATGGGGAAAACCATTGTACGATGAGCAACTTTTATTCGAGTTCTTAATTTTAGAAAGCTTTCAGGCGGGATTGAGTTGGCGCACTATTTTGCATAAACGCAACGCCTTTCGCGTGGCATTCGATAATTTCTCCGCGGATAAAATTGCCGATTACAATGAAGCTAAAATTCAATCTTTATTAGCCAATACAGGCATCGTACGCAATCAGCGTAAAATCTTGGCTACCATCCACAATGCACGCGCGATGATACAATTGCAGCAACAAAGCTCTTTTTCGGAATGGTTATGGTCGCATGTTAACGGAAAACCCCTACGCAATCGCTGGGGATCTATTACAGACGTTCCTACACACACGCCCCTTGCCGAAACATTAGCGCACAATTTAAAAAAAGCGGGGTTCCAATTCTTAGGCCCCACCACCGTGTATGCGTTTATGCAGGCAACCGGCATGGTGAACGATCATCTAGTGAGTTGTGAATGGCATGAGAAAAATTAGACTATACTCTTCGCCAATGAAGATGCGAGATTGCGCGTAGGGGCAGGCCCCCGTGCCTGCCCTAGAGGGGCAACCACAGGGGGTTGCCCCTACGGAAGAATCCGCATCTTGAAGTGGAATGGGACTATACCCATGATGACGTTTGCCCTTATCCTTCCAAAATTTTTTGAATGTTAAACGCTAAGGATTCTGCATGCGCTTTCGTTTCGGCTTTGTCTTTGCCTTCTACCATCACGCGCACTAAAGGCTCTGTGCCCGAGGCGCGCAATAATACGCGGCCTTGGCCCGCCAATTGTTGCTCTACCTCCGCCACGGCGTTTTTAATAGCCTCTAGATTTAGATCCGGTTTTTTGCCTGCATAACGCACGTTGATCATCACTTGGGGGTATTTTCGCATCCCTTTTTTAAGTTCAGACAAAGGCTTTTTAGCTTTAACCATGGCTTGTAAAATCAACAATGCCGACACGAGGCCATCTCCGGTAGTGCCATAGTGCAAATGCAGTAAATGCCCTGAAGATTCGCCGCCTAAAAACCAATTCCGCTCTTTTAAGGCTTCTAAAACATAGCGATCGCCTACATTCGCGCGATAAAAAGGAATTTTTTGTGCCGCCAAGGCTTCGACTAAGCCTAGATTACTCATTACAGTGCCCACTACGCCCGCTAATGTTTTATGCTCTGTCAGTTGGTGTGCGGCTAAGATCCACAATAATTCATCGCCATCGACCACTACACCATCGCCATCGACCATCATGACCCGATCGCCATCGCCATCAAAAGCAATGCCCAAATGGGCTTCTTTTTCTTTAACGGCCTGTTGCAAAGCGCGTAGATCGGTGGCACCACTTGCCGCGTTGATGTTACGTCCGTCTGGCGTAATATGCAAACTGTGTACGGTGGCTCCCAAGTCGATGAATAAAGTCGGTGCCAGTTGGTACGTAGCGCCATGAGCGCAATCGAGCACTAAGTTCAAACCCGCCAACGCTTGTGGCGCAAAAAATGTTTGGCAATGCTCCGCATAAACTTGGATTAGGCTATTATCGTAGTCTATTTTCCCAGGTTTAGCCGCCAAAGCTATGCTTGCAATCTGGTCTAAGCGTGTTTCTATAGCCTGTTCCGCGTCATCGCTTAACTTGAAGCCATCGCTGCAAAAAAATTTAATGCCATTGTCCTGATAAGGGTTATGAGAGGCGCTAATAACGGCGCCTAAGCTAAATTCCTTTTGCTTACATAAAAAAGCCACCGCCGGTGTGGGCAATACGCCCGCTATTATAACGTGATGACCCTGCGCGGCTAGACCTGCCGCAAAAGCATCGCCTAGTGCTACACTAGACTCTCGAGTGTCCATTCCAATGAGAATGGGCTTAGCCTGCTCCTGTATGACAGTGCCTATGGCTCGCCCTAAAGACAATAACCATTCTGCCGTCATGGGTGCTTGACCCACTGTGGCACGTATGCCATCGGTTCCAAAATATTTTTTTTTCATGAAGACTCTATAGCGTGTATAATTTTTAAAGCGTGTACGCTAGGGGCTACATCATGCACACGCACAATGCTCGCGCCCTGTTGATACGCCACTATCATTGCCGCAAGCGATCCCGCTAAACGGTCTTCTTGAGACACACCCAATACATCTCCTATGAAGGTTTTGCGCGATACACCGACTAAAATAGGATAATCGGCCATGCAAAGGATCTTGAGTTGTTTGAGCAGTGCTAAATTTTGTAGGGTGGTTTTACCAAAACAGCCATTGCCTATGCCCGGATCCCATACAATGCGTTGTTTATGGATCCCCGCCGCTTCGCAGACAGCCGCCCTATTCCCTAGAAATTCCGCAATGGCATTGATATCACCCCCATCACCTTGGTGCATTAAACACACTCCAGCATTGCTAGACGCCACTGCCGAAAGCGCCCCTTCATAGGCTAAAGCGCGCGTATCATTAATGATGCTTGCACCTTCATTCAACAACGCGTGTATTACTGTGGGTTGTGAGGTATCTATGGAAATAGGCACGCGAATATTATGAGGGGCTAAAGCGCGTAAAACAGGCAGGAGCCGTTCTAACTCTTCTTCTGCGCTAAGCTCTGTGCTGTGCTGCGGATTAGTCGGTTCTGCGCCTAAATCGATGATGGCGGCGCCCTCTTCAACCATGCTAAGGGCTTGTTCTACACTATCCTTCACACAATCACGATAACTGACGCTGGCAAAAGATCCGGGATGCAGATTCACCACGCCCATAACTAAAGGTTGTGACAAATCTAAGCTATACGTTCCGCAATTCCACATAACTCAAAAAACCTAGGCCAAACCGTCTTGTTCTTTAGGATCTGTAGGGTAACTGGCTTTGGTCTTATCCGCCGTATTGCCGGCCTCTTCAACCTGTATCGAACCACCTTCCGTAGGTCCGCCGCCCAGATCGGATTCAACCCAACCCTTAGGCGGTTTAGGCACACGGCCTTCCATTAAATCTTTCAACTGTATCTCGTCAATGGTTTCATATTTGATTAAGGTTTCGGCCATTGAGTGTAGAATGTGTGTTTTATCCACTAACACCGCTTTGGCGCGCGCGTAAGATTCTTCGATGATGATCTTCACTTCAGCGTCGATCACAGAAGCCGTGCCTTCTGAAATATCTTGCGTGCGTGTCATTGAACGGCCTAAAAAGACTTCGCCTTGCTCTTCACCAAATACGATGGGGCCTAATTTAGCGGAAAAACCCCATTTGGTGACCATGTTGCGCGCAATTTGCGTGGCACGTTCCATATCGTTGGAAGCACCCGTGGTTACACCCAACTCGCCAAAAATGAGTTCTTCTGCAATACGCCCACCAAATAAACTGCAGAGTTGACTCAACAAACGTTGTTTGGAATGGCTATAACGGTCTTGCTCCGGCAAAAACATAGTGACACCCAAAGCCCTACCGCGCGGGATGATGGTTACTTTATACACGGGATCGTGATCGGGCACACTTAACCCCACGATGGCATGTCCGGATTCATGATAAGCGGTTAATTTCTTTTCCTCGCTGCTCATTACCATGGAGTGACGTTCCGCTCCCATTAAAATTTTATCTTTGGCATATTCCAATTCGCTCATTTCCACCAAGCGCTTATTGGCTTTAGCGGCAAATAAGGCCGCTTCATTCACTAAATTGGCCAGATCTGCACCGGAAAATCCAGGCGTACCACGAGCAATCACGCCGGGCCTAACATCTTCAGCCACAGGAACTTTACGTAAATGCACATTTAGGATCTGCTCACGGCCCCGCACATCCGGTAAAGGCACGACCACTTGACGATCGAAACGACCTGGGCGCAATAAGGCAGGATCCAACACATCGGGACGGTTGGTGGCCGCAATAACGATAACGCCTTCATTACCTTCAAAGCCATCCATTTCTACCAATAATTGATTTAAGGTTTGCTCACGTTCATCGTGACCACCACCTAAACCCGCGCCTCGGTGACGACCCACGGCATCGATTTCATCGATGAAAATAATACAAGGCGCGCTTTTCTTGGCTTGCTCGAACATATCACGCACTCGAGATGCACCCACACCCACAAACATTTCCACAAAATCCGAACCTGAAATCGTAAAAAAGGGCACTTTAGCCTCGCCCGCTACCGCCCGTGCCAATAGGGTTTTACCCGTTCCTGGAGAACCCATCATGAGTACACCGCGCGGAATACGACCCCCTAAACGTTGAAATTTACCGGGATCGCGCAGAAAATCGACCAACTCAGACACTTCTTCTTTGGCTTCGTCAGCACCGGCAACATCGGCAAAGGTGACTTTAACCTGATCTTCGGATAACAAACGCGCCCGGCTACGACCAAAAGACATCGCGCCACGCCCAGCACCCCCGCCGCCTTGCATTTGCCGCAGGAAAAAAAACCAGATACCTACAAATAACAATAGCGGAAACCAATTGATAAGTATGCGCATTAACAGTGGCTGACCTTCAGGCAATTTGCCTTTAACCTCAACCCCTTTACGCAATAGGTCGCGCACCAATTCCTGAGGCCCACTAGGGATAATGGTATAGATTTGTTGGTTAGATTTGGTAACACCTATGATTTGGCCTTCTGTAAACACAGCGGAGCTAATATCGTTTTTGTCTGCTCTGTCCAAAAATTGGCTAAAAGAGACCTGTATGGTAGGTTCCCGTTTAGGGCCAAAATTACTAAAAACAGACGCCAGAATAATGACGATAATCGACCAAATAATTAAGTTTTTCAGCATGTCGTTCAAGTAAGTGCTCCTTTTGCAGGGGATTGCAACTATTATAGGGAATGGGCTAGTTTACGCCAAAAAGGGGCAAAGTGCAAAGATTGTTGTGATTATTTTTTGCACAGAGTCTTTGTGAAAATACACCCTTGTAGACGCATACAAAGGCCCTACTTTCGTCAATCCCCTATTCGGAATATACCGAAATAAAAGTACGCCTAGGCATCGAAGTGTTTTGTTAATAAAATCGATCTGTTAAGATCACAATTTAAACCCTTGCGCCACCCAATAGACTTCGCGCGAGCGAGAACGCGAAGCGTCGGGTTTGCGTATCAGCACTTTGGTAAATGCGGCGCGCGCTTCTCGCAATAAGGCATCGCTGCCCTCGCCTTGGAACACCTTAGACACCCAAAATCCCCCTTTTTTGAGGGTTTCACAGGCAAATTGAAAGGTTAACTCCGTCAAATACATAGAACGCGCCTGATCCACCGCCAATGTCCCGCTTGAATTCGGCGCAATATCGCTTAAGACGCCGTCTATGAGGCGTTCACCCTTGCGTCCTTCTTCGACAGCACGCTGGTTGATCATTTGGCAAAATTCTTCATACACCGTGGGTTCTGTAAAATCGCCCTGCAGCGTATCCACATCGGGCAAAGCGTCCATAGCTAAAACATCCAGCGCAAAGACACGCCCCTGCACACCACAATGTTGTGCGGCTATTTGGCTCCAACTACCCGGCGCCGCACCCAAATCCACTACCCACATTCCTTTACGGATCAAAGGATTCTGCGTTAAAATTTCTTCCAATTTAAAGGCTGAACGGGCGCGATACCCTAGCTGTTGTGCTTTTTTAACGTAAGGATCGTTAAAATGCTCGTACAACCAGCGCCTACTGCTTCTAGACTTAACCATGTTTTACCACCTTCTGTTTAAAAAAACAACACCTTTTTCATAAGCGCATATCCGTGTATAATCGCTGCACTATTTATTATAATGAGATCCCTATGATACTATCTGCCCAACAAATACACAAGCTACGCCAAAAAGCGCATGCCTTAAAACCCGTCGTCTGGCTAGGCCAACATGGCTTAACCGAAACGGTCTTAGAAGAGATCAATATTGCCCTAGATGCCCATGAATTAATTAAGGTGAAATTAGCCAGCTCCGACCGCGAGCTTCGCCTAGCCTTTGTGCAACAAATTATAGAAAGCCTATCGGCAACCTTGGTACAACAAATAGGGCAAATTGGTGTGTTCTATCGTAAAAATAACGACAAGAAATAAATGAGCTTATACGCTTTTTGCTTATATAAATATTTTCCTTTTGGAGGTTTAGAACGTGACTTTTTGCGCATCGCAACGGCCTGCCACGAAAAAGGCCATAGCATTCGCGTTTACACACTCAGTTGGCAAGGCCCGCTACCCGCTTTCATTGATTTACGTATAGTCCCCGTGCGCGCGATACAAAATCACGTTGTATATCGCCGTTTTCAGCGTTGGGTTGCAGAAGATCTGCAACAATCTCCTGTGGATAGAACCATTGGTTTTAATAAAATGCCGGGCTTAGATTTTTATTATGCAGCCGACATCTGCTATATTGATACAATAAAACAGCCCGTGCCTTGGTATTACCACTTTAACCCGCGTTTTAAAGAATTTTATAAGAACGAAAAATCTGTGTTTTCTCCTTTGGCAAAAACACAGGTATTGTTATTAACACTACAACAAAAACAAGCCTTTCAAAAAGCGTATCATACCCCCGATAATCGTTTGCATATTTTACCGCCGGGTATTTCCCCCGATCGCCTACGACCCGATAATGCAGAGTCCATACGCAACGCCTTACGCCTAGAGTTTGCACTTAAACATGACGACATTTTATTATTGATGGTGGGTTCTGGTTTTAAAACCAAAGGCGTAGATCGTGCTCTTTTAGCCTTTTGCGCCTTAGCGCCTACAGTGCAACAAAGTTGCAAGCTTATTATCATTGGCCAAGATAAAGCCGCTCCTTTTTTACAGTTGAGTCGGCGTCTAAACATTGCCGATCGCGTGCACATTCTTCCAGGCCGGAATGATATTCCACGTTTTTTATTAGGTGCAGATTTATTATTGCATCCCGCGTATAGAGAAAGCGCCGGCATGATCCTATTAGAAGCCCTGCTCGCGGGCTTACCCGTATTGGTAAGCGATGTGTGCGGTTACGCGCACTACATCGAGAAGGCCCGCTGTGGCGCATTGATAACATCACCTTTTAAACAAGAAGCTTTTAATGCGCTGTTGGTAAAAGCGATTGAAGATAAAAATTTGCGCGAACATTGGCAAGCCCAAGGCCTTGAGTATGCCAAAACCGCAGATCTATTCAGTTTGGTTGAAAAAGCCGTGTATATTATTGAAACTAATACTTTGCCTGCCCCGGCGCACGAGGAAACGGAATAACATCGCGCACATTCGAAACGCCTGTAATGTAACTCAATAAACGTTCAAAACCCAAACCAAAACCAGCGTGCGGCACACTACCGTAACGGCGTAAATCTAAATACCAACTGTATTCTTCTGGGCTCAAACCACTGTCTTGCATGCGGTGCGTTAACACGTCTAAACGCTCTTCGCGCTGACTGCCGCCTATGATTTCGCCTATGCCGGGCGCCAACACATCCATGGCCGCCACTGTTTTACCATCGTCATTTAAACGCATGTAAAAGGCTTTAATGTCTTTAGGGTAATCGGTCACAATGACAGGTGCTTTCACGTAGTGCTCCGCTAAATAACGTTCGTGCTCAGATTGCAAATCGATGCCCCAAGTCACCGGATATTCAAAACGGCTATTTTCTTTTTCTAATACCGCCACCGCTTCGCTGTAGGTCATGCTTACAAAATCATTCGCAATAACCTGTTCTAAACGAATAATGCAGGTTTTATCGACCCATTCATTGAAAAAAGCCATGTCGTCGGCACGTTCACGTAATACTGTTGTCAATACCGTTTTTAATAATGCCTCTGCAAGGGCCGCATTTTCTTTTAAAGTAGCAAACGCCATTTCAGGTTCTATCATCCAGAATTCGGCCAAATGTCGGCTAGTATTTGAATTTTCAGCCCTAAAAGTAGGACCAAAGGTATAAACCTTCGATAAAGCCAATGCGTAGGCTTCTGCATTCAGCTGCCCCGATACCGTTAAAAAGGTTTCACGTCCAAAAAAATCTTCCTTAAAATTAATTTTGCCTTGATTGTCTTTAGGAATACGGTTTAGATCTAACGTGCTGACCCTAAACAATTCACCTGCGCCTTCGCAATCGTTAGTGGTGATGATAGGCGTATTGAGCCAAAAAAAGCCCTGTTGATGAAAAAATTCGTGTATCGCATGTGAAACGCTGTGACGCACGCGGGCTACAGCGCCTATAATATTTGTGCGCGGGCGCAAATGTTGCACTTCACGCAAATATTCTAGGGTATGCCGCTTAGGGCTAATAGGATATTGTTCCGGATTATCTATAAAACCCAGCACCCTGATGTTATCAGCTTTTACTTCCACCTTTTGTCCTTGCCCTTCTGAAGGCACCAAGATGCCCTCAACTCGAATAGAACACCCCGCCGTCAGTTTTAATACTTCGCTGCCGTAATGAGGTACATCGCTCGGCACTATGATTTGCAAGGTCGCAAAGCAAGATCCATCGTATAAAGCAATAAAGGACATGCCCGCTTTGGAGTCTCGACGTGTGCGCACCCAACCTTCAATACTGACCGTCGTGTTGATTTTGCTTTTATCGTTTAATAGGGTTGCAATAGACATTTTTAGGTATAATCCTACGTTATAAGGCTTGTAATAATTGTTGATGAATTCCGCCAAAACCTTTATTGCTCATCACCACCAGGTGATCGCCTGCTTTGGTCTTTGCTTTAAAGTGCGCCACAATAGCATCTAAAGTATCTAGCACCGTTACGGGGCGTTTTGAGGCCACAATTAAATCATCCACGCCCCAATCCGGATGGGGTCTAATGATAACCACTTCATCGGCATCCAACCACGATGCGGGTAAAACCGCTTTATGCACGCCCGCACGCATGGTATAAGAACCCAATTCCAATAAAGCAAATAAACGGGCATCGCCTATACGCGCACGCAAACCTTGTAAGGTGGTGGCAATGGCCGTTGGATGATGGGCAAAATCATCATAGACCGTAACACCATGTGCCTCACCCTTTTTCTCCAAACGCCGTTTCACATTTTTAAATGCGGGCATTGCCGCAAGGGCTGTGGCTATAGACACGCCCACCGCGTGCGCCGCCGCAATCGCTGCTAACGCATTGCGTATATTGTGCTGCCCTAATAAATTCCAGCGTACTGTACCTTGTTCTTTATCCTGATAATAAACTTTAAATTCACTGCCATCGTCTTTTAAAGACTCGACCTTAAATTCTTGCCCTAAATACACCACCTTCGTCCACACACCTTGCGCTAAGGTTTCTTGAATAGCGGCATCACTTGCAGGCACTATAACGGTGCCATTGCTGGGCACGATGCGCAGCAAATGGTGAAATTGTTTTTGAATGTCGCCTAATCTTTCAAAAATATCGGCATGGTCGAATTCTAAATTATTAATGACCAAGGTTCTAGGGTGATAATGAATGAATTTAGATCGTTTATCAAAAAAAGCACTATCGTATTCATCGGCTTCTATCACAAAAATTTTGCCCTCGCCTAAACGCGCTGAAATATCAAAATTCTCCGGAATGCCGCCTATTAAAAACCCGGGCTTTAAACCTGCGTATTCCAAGATCCATGCGACCATACTCGCTGTCGTGGTTTTGCCGTGCGTCCCCGCAATAGCGATAACATGACGTTGTTGTAGAATTTCTCGATACAACCATTCTGGTCCGGAAGTATAGGGCAAATTGCGTGCTAAAATAGCTTCGACTATGGGCTTGCCTCTAGATAAAGCGTTGCCTATGATGATATTGTCGGGGATAGATCCTGAGAATGTATCCTCATAACCTTGGTGTAATGCTATGCCCAAGGCGGTTAATTGCGTACTCATGGGCGGATACACCGCTTCATCAGCACCGCTGACGCTGAACCCAGCTTCTTTAGCAATTGCCGCAACCCCACCCATAAACGTGCCGCAGATCCCTAGAATATGCAGCTTTTTGCTCATAACACGCTAGCCTTCAACCATTGCAGTAAACGCATCGTCCATTCAAAAATATTAGAGCTCGCTAATAATACGAATATAGCGATGCAAATGGCCATAAGGCGTGATTTTTCTAAGGCCGATTGATAAATTTTACCCTGCACTGACACGGCCCAAACCACCATGCCCGCAATGACCAATAACACTAAATATTGTAAAAAATGGATGTTTTGGGCCAAAAATGCGCTACACACAATGACGATGGCGGCCACTAGATTGAGTATCAGCGAGGTACCCAGTAAGGCGGCCTGCATTTGCACATAACGCGCACTCTTATGGGCGGCTAGAAGGACGAGATAAGGCAAAATCAATAAAGTGCCTACATAAATGGTGGCGGCCAACAGAGCATATTGCCAACTTTTGCTGCTAGTCCAGGCTAAAAAGGCCAATCCCCATTGACAAACAGCCACCACAGCCAGCAAGGTAGGCGAATAGGGAACATCCGCAGGATCGCGCTTAAAGCGACAAATATCCCACCATAAACGCAACAGCGCCAATAAGCCTTTCATAATAAACCCTTACATGATCGTGCAATCTGCCGCATTATAAGTTACTGTCAAAATAGATGCAATATGATACAGGAGGGACTGAGCGGCTAATTTTTGCGCAAATTGGTCGCTGGGGCGAAGCTTAGCTTTTCAGAGAATGGCTCGATAAAGATACTGGCCCACTGGCTAACCCAAGAAAAAGAAAAGTTAAAAAAGCCCGTAACACATTGAATTTAAAGAGTGTATCGGCTTAGAGCCAAGGCCTTCGCGCAAGTAACGTATAACGATCTCCTCACAATAACGGACCAAAGAAATTTGTCCAGTACAGAAAGCAGTGAACGAGCGCTTGGATTTATTAATATTTCCTTAAGGTCAATATGTTATTCTACTGTGCGCAGTATATACAAAAACGGTTATATTGTGTGTATTCAATAAATTATAACTATTTGAGAGGTAAGATCGTGTATTTAAAAGAGGCTGGTATAGCACTGTTTAGGGAATATATAACCAATGTTGGAGAAATTAGGGATGATGTTGTTGAAAAGTTAAAAAAAAATCTGTTTGGGGAGAACGTAGGGGGCGCAAAGCTAGTAATAGGTCAATGCGATGCAGCTATAGCGATGACTACCGATTTATTAAATCATTTACCACTCCATTGCCCTGAGAATGCGGGCTTTATGACTAAAAGCCGCTATGCTGCAAATAATACGACGCGTCTTATACAACTAGGGATTCATCTTCGACCAAATGGCTCTTATCCTCGAAACTACGCCATTTTAAATGGAGGCTCGAGTGCCTGGGCTGTAGGTATTGTCAATTCTGAGGGACGACATTTAGCAGAAATAACAAAGACATTAGTAGAAACTTTGAGTGGCAGTTTGAGCACTTACCTGCAATTCGATAGGGATCAAGCGACGGGAGCTATTATTCCGCCTTTGGGTTTCCAATTGATGTCTTTTGAGCCGGAACAGATATTGCAGAGTGCTATAAGACAAATGGCGCAATCAACTCAATTATGGGATGAGCACTTTAGCCGTAACGCCAGCGAGGATGAAGCGTATATACATCAGATCTTGAAGACCTTAGAACCAAATCCATTCAAGATTGGAATAGCTCCGTTTCGTCCGAAGTATAATCCAACAGAGCTTTTTCTCGATACTGTAGGCCTTGATCATTTGAATCCTCAGCTTGGTCAGGATACGCCTGAAAATCTCGCTAAAAGGCAATATTATGTTGATAATCTAAACAAGTATAGGTCGGAGGATACTGAAGAAGAGAAATCTGATATAGAAAAAACGCTAAATAACACAATAAAAGCATCACTAAGAGAACTAGCTCAGGACTTAACACCAAAAGGAGGATTCACCAATGAATTAAGAACTCTGAAGCACCTTGTTCTGCAGATTTATGATACTGAAGATGAAGTCGAAAAAAACAAGTTAAAAATACAGCTTGGTCTCGAACTTGCGAAACGCAAAAATTATTTACTGGATCTAGGCCGGGTTACAAACAGTAGATATAATGCATTCCCAAAATTAGATACACTTAATGCACTGCATTCATGCACTATTATTGTCAAGAAGAGGTACCTACAAGGAATACTAAAAGATCCCAAGGTGATAGAGGGCTTTTTAGAATATAACGCTGAAAATCCAGTGGAAAAGCTAATGCAGTTAATTAAGAATCTTCGGGGTAAGCTTGAACTCTACCAAAAAAATCATCCTAAATTTACCCCTGTGCAAAATGGCAAAATAGCGATTCTAGACCAGTTAATAGCGCGGCTTGAGCTCATAAGAGATGGTAATGCAGAAGAGCTTAATCCTCGTTTACCTGGCTTTGATCTACGCGTAAGGCCGGGTGAACTAAAAGAGCATCAATTTCTTTTTACGGCCGTAATAAAGACGATTGGCTTAGCTATTTCGAACCATAATGTCTTTGTAGAGCAGAACGGTACAGCATTAGGATCAACAAATGATATTCTGCAGGATTTTCTTTCAGAGGCAATTGATTTTCTTAACGGCTATACCATCGGTTCTAACACAGCTTTCAGAGGTGAGCTTATGGGGGCGTTGAGCGGCTCCGCTCTGGAAAATCAAGATCAAGATCCAAAGCATGAGGGAGAAGAAAAACGAGATTCAGATAAACCCAGCTTAAGCGGGAATAGGAATGCTCTATTCCAGGGGAACGAAGCTCCTCAAGGCAGTCTGAGCAATTCTAATCCAGAATCATCATCCCTCGGCGCTCACCTCTGAAGTAGAAATAGTAAGGCTAACTAAGGAAAAATCCAAATGAACCCTAATATAGATTAGGGTTCATACTCTAGAAAACAGGTTGGAAGGTAGTATTCATTTAACTGTATCATGGCTCGGAAGACTTATTTTTAGACTTATGCCTACCCAAACTCCTGGCTTCATTTTGTGTTCCTTACTCTGTTATAATACGGGCCCTATATAGCAACCTGGGTTTTAGTACATCATGGCCAAACAAAACATATTCTACGCTCAGTCGGGCGGCGTTACCGCCGTTATTAACGCCACCGCTTGTGGCTTGATCGAAGCCGCTCGCGCCCATAAAAAACACTTCGGAAAAGTACTGGTAGGCCGTAACGGTATTTTAGGCGCTTTGCATGAAGAGTTGATTGACACCACATTAGAATCCAAAGCGCAGATCCGTGGCTTGTACCACACCCCCGCTGGCGCTTTCGGCTCTTGTCGCTATAAATTAAAAAGTTTAACAGAGTACAAAGCGGAATATGAACGTCTGATCGAAGTCTTTGCAGCCCACAATATTGGTTATTTCATGTACAATGGTGGCGGCGATTCGCAAGACACCACCCATAAAGTGGCGCAAATGAGCCAGCTTATGGGCTACCCCTTAACGTGTATAGGCATTCCCAAAACCGTAGACAATGACTTACCCATCACCGACAATTGCCCCGGCTTTGGTTCGGTGGCAAAATATGTCGCGGTTTCCATACGAGAAGCAGGTTTAGATGTAGCCTCTATGGCCGCCACTTCGACCAAAGTCTTTATCATGGAAGTCATGGGTCGTCATGCGGGTTGGATAGCGGCCGCAGGTGCTTTAGCCGCTGAAGAAGAAGGCCAAGCTCCGCACATTATCTTATTGCCAGAAGTGCCCTTAAACGAAAAGGCTTTTTTAGACAAAGTGGATAAAACGGTTAAAAAATATGGTTTTTGTGCGGTGGTCGTTTCCGAAGGTGTGCGCAACCGTGCGGGCGAATTCATTGCCAGTGCCGGTTTAAAAGATGCCTTTGGCCATACACAATTGGGCGGTGTAGCCCCGGTCATTGCTCAACTCATTAAAAATGAATTGGGGTATAAATACCATTGGGCTGTGTGCGATTACTTACAACGTGCAGCGCGTCATATTGCCTCTAAAACCGATGTGGAACAAGCGTATGCATTGGGTTATAAATCCATTGAATTTGCCTTAGAAGGCAAAACCGGCATTATGGCCACCATTGTGCGTAAAACCGGTAAACAATACCGCTGGACTATAGGCACAACGTCCTTAGAAAACGTCGCCAATCAAGAAAAATGCTTGCCGAAGCATTTTATTCGTGCCGATGGCTTTGGTATTACCAAGGCCTGCCGTGATTATCTTAGCCCCTTAATTGCAGGTGAAGATTATCCTCCCTATAAAAATGGCTTGCCACAGTACGTTAGGCTTAAAAATGAATTAGTGACTAAAAAGCTCAAAAGAACTTTTCAGGAAAAACGTTAATCGTGTCATTACTGCCACGATGTATAGAGAGCAAAATAGAAAGTCAATTGCACCGTGAAATGCTGCATTATTTATGGGTGGGCGCTTTGGCAACCGCAAGTCAATATATATTATTAATCTTATGTGTAGAGGTTTTTCATAGTAGCGCTGTGTTGGGATCCAGTTTAGGATATCTGTTAGGCGGCGTGATCAGTTACAGTTTAAACCGAAAACACACTTTTGAATCAGAAAAAAAGCATTCTAAAGCCATCGCCCCATTTATCCTTGTGTTTATCGTCGCTTTTTTGATGAACGCGATTTTGTTGCATGTATTCCAAGTTTTTTTAACATTGCCTTATTTCCTAGCACAAATGATCACAACGATATTGGTTCTGATCTGGAATTATTCTGCCAATAAATTTTGGACGTTTAAAGAAGATTAATAGTCCCTCATTGCGAGTGCCCTAATCATCGCTGATGATAAACATTAGGAAAGAAATAACGGCAAAATCTGTCATAGGGGCAGCCCCCTGCGGTTGCCCTGGTTGGGCAGGCACGGGGGCCTGCCCCTACGAAAGGATTCCGTTACGTCTTTAAGAGCCGACTGTTTTACTAAACTTCCGCAACAACCACTTTCGCACGCCGATCTCGTCATTGCGAGCATCGCTGATGATAAACATTAGGAAAGAAATAACGACAGGATCTGCCGTAGGGGCAACCCCC
>VFJV01000003.1 GCA_009885895.1 Gammaproteobacteria bacterium | reverse complement strand
TTAGGGTGGGTTTATTGCTTAGGACGGAGCCTGTTTTTTTAAACAAGTCTATTATTTGAACATGGCCTGGGTTTTTGCTCTTTTTTTATCCTTCCCCGAGAATAGCTGATGTCTATCTGTACGGCGTATACATCTACGCCAAAAGAAAGCGTTTCTAGATGGTCGCCTGTAATATCGGTTCCTTTTACACGTGCTTTATAATAATCTGATAAGGAGTCAGACCAACCCATTAAGGCATTTAAAATGCTTAAACCCGTAATCATTTTTAAGATAAGTCTCAGGGCAAATATGCCCATTGGAATTCCGGCTAATAAAAAGAACATGATACACCTCGCTTTATTTATTTTTACTCCTATAAGCCGCCCAAAGGGAGACCCATTAAGAGCATTATATCAACCGATCATTAAGCTGGCATTAAGAAATATCCTCAAAACAAGATTTTTCTTAAAAAAATCGGAAAATAAACCCTCGGATGGGGCTCGCCACTGCTAAGCCATTGATTTAGGAGCAGCCCAAAAAAGTAGCTACCTATCTGCATTTATACTATACTCACTTCAGTTAATTTTAAGGATAATCCATTCCTATGCACTCCCCTCTAAAAAAAGTCCTTCTTTTGCTTTCTTATACCGCTTTAATAGCCTTCTTTACTCCAGCGCAAGCCGCCCAATTGAGTCAACGCCCTGATGTGCAGGCTTTTATTCAGCGTTTGGTGCAAGAAGGTAATTTTGATACCGAATCCTTATCCTTAGTCTTCGACGCGGTAGCGCTACAGCCCAAAGTCATTGAATCCATTAGTCGACCAGCTGAAGCTAAAGATTGGCCATTTTATGAAAAAATTTTTATAACGAACGAGCGCGTTGAAAAAGGCTATGCTTTTTGGCTGCGTCATCATAAAGCCTTACAAAACGTTCAAAGGGAATATGGTGTGCCCGCTTCGATTATAGTGTCTATTTTAGGGGTGGAAACATTCTATGGGGAAAAACAAGGCGAATACCGAGTCATGGATGCGTTGAGCACGCTCGCGTTTGAATATCCGCCACGAGAAAAATTTTTCAAAAAAGAATTGGCCGAATACTTACGCTTAGTGCGCGACCATCACATTCCGCCCTTCGCTTTGAAAGGCTCTTATGCCGGCGCCATAGGGCTGCCACAATTTATGCCTAGCAGTTATAGGCATTATGCCGTGACCTATCAAGGAACACACACCATCAATTTACAAAAAAATGAGGATGATGTCATCGCCAGTGTGGCTAACTATTTGAATGCAAATGGTTGGCAGCCTGAGCTACCCATTGCAACCCAAGCGCTTAGTACGAAGAAAAAGGATTTAGATCTGATTACCCCAAATGTAGCGCCCACTAAAACGCTGGGGGAGTTACGTGCAATGGGTTTTAAAGTCGATAATTCGTATAACTCGTCCTTAAAAGCAAATATTGTTGCACTGAACACGCCAGAAAAACCACTTTATTATATGGGTTTTAATAATTTCTACACCATCATGCGTTATAACACCAGTGTAAATTACGCCATGGCGGTGTATACCTTAAGTAGCCTATTAGAGCGCTGCGCACAAGCAAAAGCGGAAAGTTGTGGTATTGCTTGATGCTTCTTTAGCTCTTTTTATCTGCTACTAAGGCCTTATACTCGGGCGAGTCAGGGTAATTGTAAGCCAATACTTGCAAGGCTTTATTCGCCGGTTCTTCTAAGTCTAATTGTCTATACGACTTTACCATTAACGCCAATGCAGGGATTACTGCGGGTGCTTGTTGATAATCTTGCACAACCGTATTGGCTCTATTGGCTGCCGCCACATAGGCGCGGTGATCGTAATAGAATTGGGCAATATTAAGTTCAGATTTCGCCAGAGTATTGCGTAAATACACCATGCGGCTGCGCGCTGCTGGCGTATAAGGACTATCAGGATAAAGGCGTACCAATTGACCAAAATCGTTAAATGCTTCCTTGGCCGAGCCTAAATCACGCGTGGAAATATCCAATTGCACTAGATTCGAACCTAAACCGCGGTTGACCGTGGTATTGGCAATGCCTTTCATATAATAGGCATAATCCACATGGGGACTACGCGGGTATAGGTGGATAAAGCGATCGGCCGCTGCGGCAGACATTGCGTAATCGTTTGTTTTATAATACGCGTAAATAATATTGATCTGTGATTGTTCTTCATAAGGGCTAAAAGGATATAACGCATCCAGGCCTTCAAAACGGTCCACTGCATCCATATAGCTGCCTTTGGCCAAAGACATTTCGCCGCCCTTAAAAATAGTTTCGGCCGACTGACCTTTGTAAATATCGGCTGGGGTTTTAACGTCTTCAGAGCACGCTGCGAGGAAAAGCGCTGCTAATGCTAAAATGAGCCGTTGTTGTTTCTTCATTATCAATCCTTAAGTTACTTAGGTTGCACTGTGTTATCGTCTCGCGCCAAAACGCATTATACGAAAAATTGAGCTAAAAAGCAGGCTTAATGCCGCTAAAATAGGATATTTCTCCTAAATCTGAATAATAAATAGGCTTATTGACGGCTTTTGCTTGCAATCCTAGGTCAATCCAGCCAGAATCGCCGGTATCTAAAAAACCCAGATGAAAAATGATGCCTAAAACAGACGACATTGTACGCTTATCGGCAGTAGTGCCCATAGAATGGGCCGGTTATCGCCTAGATCGCGCTGCAGCCCTATTGTTCGAGCAATTCTCACGCAGCATATTACAAAAATGGATAAAGTCAGGACAATTGCTCTGCGATGGCCAAACCCTAAAGGGCAAAGAACTGCTAAAAGGCGGTGAATGCTTAAGTTTAAGCGCCCTCGCTTTAGTGGAAATCACGGCAAAACCCGAAGCCATCGATCTGAATATTATCTACGAAGACGATACTATCTTAATCGTCAACAAACCCGTGGGCTTAATTGTGCATCCAGGCGCAGGTAACCCTGAACACACTTTGGTCAATGCCCTACTGCACCATTGCCCCTACTTAAACACACTGCCACGCGCGGGACTAGTGCATCGTTTAGACAAAGACACCAGCGGCCTGTTGGTGATCGCTAAAACATTGAGCGCACATACCCATTTAATACGACAAATGCAGCAGCACCTAGTGAAACGAGAATATTTAGCCTTATGCCAAGGGATGATCACAGCCGGAGCTACTATCAACGCGCCTATAGGGCGGCATTCGCAAGCCCGTACGCGCATGGCGGTTACAGACGGCGGCCGTGAAGCGATTACCCATTATCGCGTGGCAGAGCGTTTTCGCGCACATACGCTATTACGTGTGCAGCTGGAAACGGGGCGCACACATCAAATTCGCGTACATTTAGCACACATTCACCACCCCATTGTGGGCGATACCACCTACGGCGGTCGTCCTAAGTTTCCACGCCAAGCCGATGTTGTTTTAGTAGAGGCCTTGCAAAATTTTCATCGCCAAGCTTTACACGCAACGCAATTAACCTTAGCGCATCCCGTCACCGAAGAAACGCTCTCTTGGTCTGTGCCTTGTCCTGAAGATATGCTGAATTTGATCCATTTATTGAAAATAGATACGAAAAACAAAGATCTATACTCATAGCAGTTGGTTTTTAGGGTAAGCGCCTAGCCCTCGAGCTCCAGGAGGGTAGTATTCTACATGACTGGGGCGAGATGAGCGTAGGCAACAACCCCTAAAAATCAAATGCTATGAGTATATCTAAAAAATAGGGTCTAGAACCGGACTTAACACGGCTGATTGAACTATTTTGCGCCTAAACGTTCAATTTTATGTAATTTGTATAGTCAACTATACAAATTACATAAAATTATTGAAATTACTGTCATCTTTATGTATACTTAACTTATCATAAAGCATGAGAATCTACTATGTTACAAATAGAACGCGCGCTACTTCCAGAGTTAATACGCTCAGCTGCATCTTATCCGGTAGTTAGCCTCCTAGGGCCTAGGCAATCGGGGAAAACAACTTTAGTGAAAATGGCTTTCCCAAATAAACCTTACCTCAGTTTAGAAGACCCCGATGTGCGCAGTTTTACAACAGAAGATCCACGCCAATTCTTAGCCCAATATCCCGATGGAGCCATCTTAGATGAAGTGCAAAGAGTCCCCACATTACTGTCTTATATTCAAGGCATCGTAGACGAACAAAATCGTCCTGGCTTATTTATATTAAGTGGTAGCCATCAGCTATCGTTACAGGCAGAAATTAGCCAATCACTGGCGGGCAGAACCGGTATACTCCATTTAATGCCCTTAAGTTTAGCAGAACTAAAAGCGGCATCTTTAGAGCAAAGCTTAGATCAGCAATTGTTTTACGGGTTTTATCCGCGAATTTATCAACATCATATTGAGCCGCAACGTTTCTATCGCGATTACCTACAGACTTATGTAGAGCGCGATGTGAAAATGATGATCAATATCAAAGATCTGGATCAATTTCGCCGTTTCTTAAATTTGACGGCAACGCGCATTGGCCAATTAGTAGATTATACTTCCTTGGCTAACGATTTAGGTTTATCCCGCAATACGATAAAAGAATGGATATCCTTATTAAAAGCATCGTTTATTATTACAGCCCTACCAC
>VFJV01000141.1 GCA_009885895.1 Gammaproteobacteria bacterium | reverse complement strand
TCCTCAGGATAAATAGCATAAACCAAAACCCAGTGCCCTCCCCCTAAGTTAACAGGAATAATAACTCTTCGCTTGGCAAACGCACCTACCGGACTTTCTCCACGCTCTTGATGATAAGCCGCCATGTTATCCCTCAAGGTGTTATTACCGTCTCCCCAATCAGTTCCTAACATTGGATCCAAGTAAGCTACTTCAGGATGCTCACCTGTATAGTGCGTAAGCAAGACAATTATTTCATCATCACTGTACCAGTGGTTGCTTACACGATGTGCAGCATGACCCACACGATTCCTCATAGGGCCATTTAACTTAACCGGGACTCTTTCTTGGCTAATAAATTTAGAATATTGTAATAGGATTTGATCTGAATCCAAATTTACGTCGTCAATAGATCGGGAACTGTCGGTTGCACGCGTATCTGCCGCCCTAGCCTCCGCATCAAATTTTAAATCTGCCTGAAGAATGAATGGTAATTTGAAATAAATGTCGCTCAGAACCAAATCTTGACGGATGCTATTTAACGCTGTTTTTTCGATCAAATTTGGATTAAGAACTCTGTCTTTGGGTGATTTTCCGCGGCAAATTTCTATCCAATGATAGAGCATATTAATTTTTTCTTCAGGCTCTTTTAAAGCCAAAGACAGTTCCAATTGATAAATTAAGCGGCTAATGGCCACCAACCTTTCTTCTCTGCAGTTAATTAAAGTGTCTAATAAATCTGAAATTTCTTGCCTTTTTAAGGCGAGCAGAATGCGGCGCACATAATCATTTATATCTTTCACATCATATAAACGTATTTTATCATAAGATAGATCATCAGGAATTTTAATTTCCACAAGTTCATAATATTCGTCTTCAGCCGAATTTTCTAGCGGTTCTTCGGCTGGTTTTTCTTGCATAACGAGACTTTGTTCTTGAGAAATGTTCTCCTTAAAATGGAGCATAGCCGTCTTAAGGGCAGCTCCTTCCTCATTGATTTTTTTGACCTTTTGGCTTAAAGTAGCATCGGTTACTGTCAAAAAGGGAGCAAACAAGAGGCCGCAGCAGTGGTTAATGGCATGTTGGTTTCGATTTATAGCTTCATTACCCTTTTTTAGCATCTGCTCTAAATCAGAAAAAAGGCATTCCATTTCTTTTATGCAGTTTTGCACAAAGGTAAGTTGCACTCGCGCGCAGTCTGTTTTTAATTTTTCTAAATTATAAAGGTGATAACGTTTGAACTGCTCGAAAACCAACATTAATTCTTTTATTTCTTGCGCAAAGAACGTTAAATTTTCCTCTCCCGACTTTCGTTGAGAAAGCGTTTCCTCAATAAGAATGAGGCTGTTTTCATCTTGAATGCATTTTAAATATTCAGAGGATTGTCCTACAGTGCTAGTATGCAATACTATGGAGTGGCCGGGATTGATTGCTTCTATCCGAAAAGAAGGTTCGGTGTATGCTGAAATTTCACCTAAAGGGCGTTCTCCAGAACAAGTCTGCTCTATGTGTTTTCTTTCAGATAATAAGATTCGATCTAAATTAGAACCTCTAAAGTCCAAAAATTTTTCTTGCATAGAAATCACCCCGCTCTAGAAATTCTTTATTCTGGCCACAACACTACAAAAATAGTTTATGGACTACAGGGCTATTGTACAGTATTTTCTTTAAAAATACAGTCACTTTAGACTTCTAGACTCCGGGTGCTCGAGGACTTGGCACCTCGGCTAAAAATCAACTGCTAGGAGTATATTGAACAAAAATCACTCCTCTAATAAAAATTTTTCTAATGCTTTTATATTTTCAACCATTTTCATTGCGGCTTCCGCACAATAACGGCCTTTATGATCTTCATCGGACACGCGTTCCAGCGCTTGTGATTCATTTTCTGTAGTCAAAACACCGAAAATAACGGGAATTCCTTGGTCTAAAGACACCCGCAAGCAGCCATCGCTAACTTGCGAGCAAACGTAATCGTAATGGCTGGTTTCGCCGCGAATCACCACACCCAGGGCTATGATGGCCGAAAACTTTTGGCTTTGCGCCAGCTTTTGCGCCATGATGG
>VFJV01000035.1 GCA_009885895.1 Gammaproteobacteria bacterium | reverse complement strand
CTTAGTATGAGGAATGCGCATATTTTATGCAACCCGACGCCGCTCAGACCCATTTCTTGTTGGAATCACGAGTACCGGTTCAGACTCAGTTCATATTGGAGAAGACTGGAGCTATCACCGATCGCTATATTGACGTAGAATTATCAGCCCGTGCGAAGTCTGCACGGCATAAAAGTATTGGAACCCGTGATTTCGATCAATAAAGGCGCAAATTGGCCGTTACGGTTTTGTTGGATTTTTTAGAGAAGAAATGTATACATAACAATGACTTAAGTTTTTGGCTTAAAATTCTTGATCCTGAGTTTCCCCTTTAAAATCATGGGTTTACAGACACGGATCCGACAAATTGATTACTAATGCGCTGGACCCCAGAAAAGAAGAGGCTCTCAAACTTTGCTGGGCAGATGTCGATTTGGAGCAAAAAACGTTTATCATTCGCGAGCCTAAAAACCATAAAGATCACACCTTGCCTATGTCTGATTTTATCTTTAACCTTTTTCAACGCCGTAAATCTCTGGCGGTCTCTGATTACGTTTTTGCAGATGCTAAAGGGCGGGTGATATCTAATTTCCGCCATGCTATTGCGGCCATTAAACAGTCTAGCGGTATTGATTTTTGCATTCATGATCTACGCAGAACCTTCGCCACGGTGGCCGAGTCATTAGATATTCCCGCCTATGCCTTAAAACGATTGCTGAATCATGCCGATGGTAGCGACGTTACCGCGGGGTATATTGTGGCTAATGTGGAGAGATTGCGGGAACCGATGCAGAAGATAACGGATTTTGTGTTGGGGAAAGTTCAAGGTATTGAATCAGCACAAGCTCAATAAAAATTTTTTAAATGTAGGAGCTTAAAATGGCCAGACTATTTACGAAACAGGAAATTTGCGCTTATCTTGCAAAAAAGAAAGTGCCATTTAAGCCTGCTTTTGAATTTAGAAAGTTAGTAAAGCTAGATTCTGACAGAGTACTATCTGAAAGTTACTATGATGAGATTTTAATTAATTTCTGGGGGTATAGGCTGTGCTTAATGTCATCGTCAGTAGAAAAAAATCCTAATAATGCAGAGATAGGTAAAATTTACATTGAAGAAAAAAGTCGTGAATATATAGTTCGTGGGATATATAAAGAAAATATTAGTAAAGGCGAGTTACCAGAGACCATTGATCTTTCAAATCTACCGTCTAAATTGTATAACAAATCAATGATAGAAGCTATTCTAGAATTTACATCTAGAAAAAATCAGACTATCCACCCACAAGCACGGTACACAGGCCCAATTTTCGATCCGCCGACGGATTACTTAAAAACTATGCATGATATAGATTGCAGCTATTCAATAGAAGGTTGTTCACTCAGTAGGTTAACGCGTGAAGAAGAAGATATCTTGTTAGAAATTCTTGGTGGTAATAAAAATATAGGGATGATTGATGTTAAAGAAATTAGTCCTAGTCTTTATGAAGGTAAAACATTAAAAGAAATTATGAGGAGTGAACAAGAGTTTAATAAGCAATTAGATATTTTTAATTTTTCACCTAACAAGCCTCAATGGGATTTGGTCCGTATTTTAGCCCATAATAAAGAGGATGTCTATTCTGAACAGGTTAAACAATATGAATTGCTTATTGATGGTGGGCTGGAGACTTGTATTGCCGAAGGGGAAGTTGTTTGTATAGAAGATGAAAGGTATAAACTTAAGAAACGGTTCGATATTTATGAGAAGAAAAGTAGAACTGACTTTGATATTTTTTTAACAGTTATAGGGCTTCGTACCGTTACAAATGATTTAGCAAGGTACTGGTCTAAATTGAATGCAGGGAAAAAAACAGAGTTAGATCAATTCAAGTATGCAGAAACCATATCCTCAGAAATTTATGAAGCTCTAGATCGTGCGGAGTTAAAGGTTCATGACTCAAGGACAGGGCTTTTACGTGAATGGGATTATAATATCGCTAATGTTGAAGATGTTTTGTATTGGTCGGAAATAAAGCGTATTTTAGATCATCTTGGCATACAGGTTCCTGATAAACCTGTGTTTCTTGAGCAATATCAAGAAGCTTCTACCGGAAATGCAAATGAAAAAAATGATCTGGAAGGTCCATATAACCGGCAGCAGTTGGAAGGTATTTTAAATGAAGTAGTTGGTAAAAGCTCAAATGTTCATGATCAACTTAACTGCTGGGAAGGCCATGCTTTGATTTTTCTAGAAACCTTCATAGTTTGTTCTGTATGTAGCATTAAGCAATTTGCTTTTTTAAACTGTTTTTTATGTTTCCGAAGGCTTTTGGTTGAAAAAGCAAGGCTGCATAAAAATGAAAATGAAATTATTAATGATGTTTTGAATAAATACATCGAGTTAACCGAAATATTTGTAATTTTTTTTGAATTAAAGAAAAATGTTCAACCAAAATCGCCAGTGGAATGGATGGGGTTTTCTGATAAATATAGCACCGATATATTTATATTTGGGTGCAATATTGGTTTTGAAGAGCCTGTAAAACAAAAAATAAAATTCCATCACTTTGGCCTAGACTGGAAGATGGTGGGAAAGGCTGTTTCGCGAGGCCTGACATATTCCGTGCAAAATGCCGCACAGTATCTTGGTGAGAAATTAAATGGAAAACTTGAGGCTCGTAATGTTATAGAATTATGCATGAAAAATAAGTTTAATGCTTATGTTGAAAATGAAAAATACCATTTAAAAGGCCAGGATTTATCTCAAACGTCTAGAACAGTAAAGGATATTAAAAAAGGAATAGATTTAAAACATATTGATACCCAATATTTATATGCCTATGATGGCCTCATTAGACTTAAGAAACATCCACCAGAGTGTAGTTGTTCTAGCAACATGACGTTAAATCAAATTCATAGTGGCGGTGTTATTAATATAAAAAAAACTATGTTATTTGAATGCTCTGTTGCTGATTATATTTTAGGCGGCTGGTATTGGTTTGAAATGGAGCAAAACTTTATAGGCAAAGAAATTAGCATTAATGATTTGGTTTTCAGGGTGGAAGAGTTGGATGCTTTTCTTGAAGAGCAGCTTCCAGCCAAATCCATACCTTTAAAAAATAAAGAAAAGAAAAAAAGGGAATATTATCTACATACCTTAATACGTAAAATCTATGACTCTGAGCGGGACAAAAGTTCTAAAAATATTTGGGAGAAATTACGGGTTAAGGTTAATGAAGACTTTCCTCGAGAAGATTTCAAAGGTGAATATTCGATGATTCAAGAATTGACAGACTGGAACAGTGCCACCGCTAATATTTTCTGGGTTATGCAAAATGGAAAGGAGAAAAAATTTACAAGAAAGGCTTTTGAAAATTTAATCAGCAAATGGACTACTGCGCAAAGCTAGTACCTTAGCTATCCCTTATCACATCAGCTATATCAAATAAATAACCTTACTTTATTAAATCATACTGCGCATTTAAAGCGCAGCCCTACAGTGCGGATGTATGCTTTTCATCCCCTTTACTCTCCCATCTCTCCCGCCTCTCCCATTGGGAGTCTACACGGGAAATCATAGTTATACGATCTCTGTCAATACGCAGCAATTCCGCGGCGTATTTTACAAGCAGGAGAGATATCCATGACGACTAATACTAAAAAAGATCAATTTGATCTGCATAGTGAATCAATTTCTGACTCAGAGTTACTGAGTCAGTCCCAGGCTGCCAAATTTTTGCGGCTATCGGAGCACGCCTTACAAAGTTGGCGCACCACGGGGCGATATGCCCTACCATTCACTAAGTGCGGACGTCGTGTGTTTTACACAGCCGGGGCTTTGCGTGCCTTTATGGCGTCGAGAACTTTCACGCACACACAGGAGACCAAAAATGAAAAATTTTGATTTATCAGCCAATTCGCAAAGGGCGCGTTTACTTGAGAGACTTCGGCAAGGCCCAGTGTCGACTTTAGAAGCTCGACATAAACTTGCGATTTTGGGCGTTGGACCACGGATATTTGAACTTCGGCATGAGCTCGGTTTCAATATTCAAACTCAATTTTCCATCAGGGAAAACCCGGGCAGCGCCACCCTGCATCGGGTGGCGGAGTATGTTTTGCTGCCGGGTAAGTATAAAGGGCTAACGTCATGAGAAATACAATAAACTCGATCCGAGGCCACATACCTCGGATCATGGCTAAAGAAAATATCATCAAACCCAGCGTATCAAGGCTACGCTCCTGTGTCAATAACAAAAATTCTAAAGAATTTTTTTGGGGGTGGTATGAATAACGCAATTGGAGAATTTAAAAAGGCCATGCTAATCGCTAGCCTCACCCCCCCAGCCACCCTAAACCCTGGTGTACTTCATCGCTTTCCAGGCAGTGGGAAAGGTCAAAGCAACATGGCTGGATGGTGCATACTGTTTGATGATTTAAAAGGTGGCGTTTTTGGAGATCATTCTTCTGGGCTTAAAGATCATTGGAAATCTGAAGGTTGGGAAGAACTTTCTTCTAAAGAACAAGAAGCTTTCTATCAACGCTGCGAGCTCGAACCTAAACAGCGTGATATTGAACAGCAACAGCGACATGAAGAAAACGCAGCTAAAGCCAAAGAGATTATAAATTCTGCTAAAGGTGAAGTTACTACACATTCCTATGCAGCTTTAAAAAAGGCATCTCTAGGCTCGCGTATAAAGCGCGGGCCGTGGTCTCAACGGGGCTGGGATGATGCCTTACTTATCCCCCTGTATGATAAAAACCAAAAGATATGGACTGTACAGGCAATTAATACCAATGGTGAGAAAAACTTTCTTAAGGGTGGATGTAAAAAGGGTTGCTTCTATCCCTTCGGCAAAATTAGCGGGGCGGCTAGGGTTTTTATAGGCGAGGGAGTAGCTACAGTGGCAGCGGTATATGATGTTACTAAAACCCCTGCTGTGGCTGCTATGGACGCAGGCAATTTAGAAGCTGTGGCTTTGGCGGTGCGTGAGCTTTCGCCTAATGCCGAGATTATTTTTCTAGCGGATAATGACGCTTCAAAAGATTCTGAAAATGTGGGTGTTAAAGCTGCGATTGAAGCGGCTAAGACCGTT
>VFJV01000093.1 GCA_009885895.1 Gammaproteobacteria bacterium | reverse complement strand
TTTTCGATTTTATGCCGTGCGCGTCCTCCTCTCATTATCTGATATACATTCTTTTCATTTAATTCAAAATCTGTAACCCATACCCAATGCCCCTGCTTACCATTTTCACTATCAAACGATCGAGTAAGCAGACCACATTACTAGAGCAAAAAAGCTTTACAGACTGGTATGGCTTAACAGATAATCCGCCCGTGAGCTTAGCTGTGTTCGAATACACCGGAATACCTGTTCGGATAAAACCAGAATCACTGTTCGAATGCAAACCGGAATCCCTGTTCGAATCTTCCGGAATACGCAATAATGAAGGAAAAACAGCGCTTCGTCATGCTGAACTTCTAGATAAAAGAAAAAAGGCTTTTAATCTTCTTAAGTCAAATTCTAAATCAGAACCCCAACAATCTATAGAATGTTCAAATGAGAATGAACCACAACTTCATCCAGAAAATCCTGATTTCATATTCTCTGCTTCATCTAAAGCCAGAGCAAATGCGGCGGCTCAAGAAGAAAAAAAGCCAACCTTGGGATTTTTATATTAAAAATCATAGCCTTACAAAACACCATATATTATTTTACTTATTCTCACGCAAACTGACTCTAAATAACTTGCTTTTTTAAAGATATAATATACAATTATAGTATATTATATCAATATTTTAGCAAAAAACCATGGATGCAAAAGCTTTTTTTAACCAACATGTTATCTTTCGTTTTGAAGAATTTCTGGCCGCTGCCGAAAAGGAAGATGGTCTGTCTGTAGCGACGGCTAATAATGTTCGTACGATGTTACATCGTTATTGCAAAAACGGTAAATTATTAAATGTACGAAAAGGGCTTTATGTTGTAGTGAGCAGTCAAACTTACCAAAGCAATATAATTAATCCTTTTCTGGTGATAGGTAAAGCAACAGACGACGCGGTTATTGCCTATCATAGTGCCCTTGAATCACATAATATTGCGTATACAGATTTTAATGAGCATATGTATATTACTTGCCATCAGACCAGTGATTTTTTTTTTCAGAATCAACAGTACCATGCAATTTATCACAAAGAACATGATCTAAACAATATAGCAAAGGATGGAATCGAAACAATAACGGTTATGGGTACCGGAATTCGTCGAACATCCCTAGCGCGCACAGTAGTTGATGTATTAAATCGCCCCAATGTCAGTGGTGGTTGGGAAGAAATTGTCCGCTCATTGGATCGAGTAACAAGCTTTGATGCTTCATTTGCAATAAGTTATGCTTTATCATTAGGGCGGGCCAGTATTGCAGCAAAGCTTGGGTATTTTTTAGAAAATCAATCCCAATATTTTAGGGTGGATTCGTCTATTCTGAACCAATTGTTGATAAATATACCAAAACAGCCATATTATATCGATCGCAGCACAATAGGGAAAAGTATTTTCTTTAAAAAATGGCAAATTATTGTTCCTAAATATCTACACGAACGACAATGGGAAGAACCTAATGAACTTGATGACTAAAGAAGATTTGGAGCTGATTGCTAAAGATAAAGGTTATCGGCCAGAAATTTTAGAAAAAGTATACCGCTTACTTGATTTTATTGAAGAGATAATGGCTATTGATTATTTAAAAGATAGGCTTGTATTAAAAGGCGGAACAGCTATCAATGTTTTCTGTACACATGAATTGCCGCGCCTTTCGGTTGATCTGGATTTTAATTATATTGGTTCTTCTGATCGTGAAATCATGCTAAACGATAAAAAAGAGATTGATGCCATAATTTCAGTTCTCTGTCAAAAGAAGCAATATTCTATTTATAGAAACGCAGGCGCGCATGCAGGTGGGAAAATGGTGCTTATCTATAAAAGTGCATTAGGGCATAACGGAAGGTTAGAGTTAGATCTAAATTACTTATATCGTACACCATTATGGGTGCCTGAATGGCAATATTCTGCTGGCTGGCTTCATAATATAGGTGTAAGGGTATTGGATATTCATGAACTCACTGCGGGGAAGTTGCAAGCGTTGTTAGGCCGTATTGCATCTAGGGATTTATTTGATAGCCACCAACTATTAACTTCTTGGCCATTAGAACAAGAAAAATTGCGCCAAGCTTTTACGGTTTATACTGGTATGCGTAAAGATGGTTGGCGAGAAATAGACAAAGGTATAATTCAGCTAGATCTTAAAGATATAAAAAACAAATTAATACCCGTATTGCACCAAGACTTTATTCCAGGAACAAAATCTAATGATATTAAACTATGGGGAGAAAAACTTCTCACTGAATGTCAATCTGCGCTTCAAATTGTGTTGCCGTTCAATGGGCATGAAATAAATTTTTTAAGCGCATTAGATCAGGGTAGTATCAGACCAGAGTTCTTATCCCCTGATAATGCATTTTGCCAGGCGGTGATATCGCATCCCGCATTGCTGTGGCGCGTTAAACAAAATGGATTCTAATTGTTTCCACAATCAGATTGGTCCATGTTAATTAGTCAGGAAGTGCCTGACTAATTGCGTTATTAAATTAATGTTTAGCAGATAAGTGCATATTTTGGCATGGTTCAAAAAGGCCCTGTTTTAGTGAACAGTAGGCGTGAAAAGACCTGCCCGAAAATGGCATTATAGATGTTCGGAATAAGCTCTTTAAAAAGATGGACTGTCTAAGCTACTTGCTGCTTAAAAAGCGAAAAGCCAAGCATCTCTAACCAATGCGGATGGTCCTTTTCTGTCAAAGCCTGCGCTGGTGTTTTATTAATAAGCCTTTCATGTTTGCTGCGTGCAAAAGGTTTATGGTTCAGATAAAACTGGAGGAGATCTAACTTTTTCTGCGTCACTTCTTTCTGCTCAGCAAGATAAGGCCGTATGCGGCCATTCAAATTCTCAATCATAGAGCTACAGCGATGCGTGTTTTCTAGAATGGCCAGTACCTCATCTTCAATCGTGCCCTTCCGGCAAAGCCGCGTGACAGCGTAGTTCTAACACATTATATTTAACTCGACTTTTAAATAAATCAAAAGGAGAGAAAAATGAATGACCTCATAGCGCAAAG
>VFJV01000034.1 GCA_009885895.1 Gammaproteobacteria bacterium | reverse complement strand
TCCAACAAAATTACCGGGAAAAGAGATATCAGGAATTGATGCTGGAAGAAAAATTAATGACAAGTGACGCTACTTCAGGTATTATTGAGTCCGGCTGAAACTATGTGCATTTTCTGGTCAACGTCAATTACAGGTAGTGTGTTTTTCTAATGATGCAATACGACCGGCAAAGATAATTGACGTTTGATAGCCTAAACAGCTTTAAGAACTTTTTGCGACACAACCGCTTTTATGGTTGAATTAAACTAGCCTAAAGCTAATGGGGTATAATCTATTCCATTCTCAACTGTGTCAATTTTTACTGGTTTGCAAGTCCTGTTATCCTAGTTTCATGCGTGGGATTATTGAGAATATGTTAATTTAATGTTCTAATGGATTAAAAGCCGCCGTAAAAACTGGCGCTCGTTAAGTCTTTGTGGGTGTTAAGTTATTTTTGACAAAATAGTAATACAAAATTTGGATCATGTTGCAAATTTTTATCCGGGAAAACAAATAATTTCGAAAAGGCACTCTTTTCCAATATTTTTTCCCATTGCCTTATGCTGAGCAAAGGACCTATACCTTGAGTCCTATCTATTTTAGACCACCACTCTGGTGTTACCCCCCAAATAAAATGAAGCCACTGTGGTAAATTGATAGACTCAAGTATAATTAGAATGCCACCTGGTTTAAGCAAATTTTTTAAGTAGCAGATTGTATCATTTATGTTAAAAGCATTATGTATAGAGTCAAAAGCAAGAATTACGTTATAGTTATTGCTGGCTATATTCTGCAATTCTGGGTCAAGATTAAAATCAAAGATAGAGAATTTCATAGAACCATCTAGATTATTTAACATTGCATGTTTCTTCGCTCTACTGATGAGTGATCTGCCGATGTCTGTAAAATGATATAGATAATTATTTCTATTTCTTAAAACATCTATCAATTTCCATGTAAGTATTCCTTGCCCAGAACCAACTTCAAGAATATCTATTGATGGATAGTTATTTGTTAGCCAAGAAAAAAGATTTATAATCAGTTTAAAGTAAGTGTCTATTTTGAAAAATTTTTCATTAATTTTTTCAAGATGGATGTTAACAAAATTTGTGTGTCCATTAGGAAAGAGGATTGGTGTGTGTGTAAGCCTACCTAAAAATAACTCCGTATAGTTGTAAATACAATGATTGAGCAATTTACTTGCCCTCAAGAAATCGGGGGAAACATCAGCAATTTCACGAATGATACTATCAGGTGTTTTAAAATGAAGCAGGCTTTTATTAAAATAAATCATTTCATCAGCTAATGAAATGTAAGAATTAACCTCTAAAAGGTATAGCATGTGGCTTATAAAATGTTGAAATGGATTAACTGGACTTAATTTTTCAAATAACTCCGATTTTTTTATCTTATCTCCGGTTAAAAGATTAAGCTCATTTTTAACGAAATAATTTATTATCAAAGACAAGCTTAATTTGTTCAGTAGTGAATTACCCTTGTTAAAATTTTCAAGACCATACTCATCTAGTTCCAATTTCGTAATAAAAGATCTATAGATCGGGACAATAAAGTTTTCAAGGTTATCCTGTTTAAGTATCATTCGCTTAAGCATCCCTATTTTTAATGTCTAGACTAATCTTTTAAGCTCATGTTAAAAGGATTAAAGTTCGTTTTTGTGTCGTAAATGTCTACATTGTCTAATGATTTTAAAAATCTGACAGCGCCTGCAGCAGGAATAGAAAATACAATTAAATATATAATTCTCATTATGTAGTCAGAAATCGCTAAATGGAGTAGCTCTCCCCTAGCTAGTTGACCAGAGAAAGCAATAGTTACCCATATGGTGAGCATAACCAATTCTCCAATGGCACTAGAGGTAAAGCTTCTAACAATAAATATCTTACCTTCAACAAACACTTTCCATCGGGTTAGAATGTAAACGTTTAAAAACCCTCCTGCCAGCACACCAAAAATATTAGCAATATCTCCGCGTAAAATGTGCTTAAAAACAAAAATATAGTTGCCTGCAGTATGCTCATACCCTTTTGGAACTGGAAGATAAATCACAGATAAAATCGAAAATGCAAAAATAAAATTACAAATCAAACTGTACCAAATAATTAGTCTCGCCACCTTATATCCATATACCTCTGCAATGAGGTCACCAATAACATAAATTAGAGGAAAAACAAACATGCCACCAGGAAAAATAAGCGGTCCAACTTGAACTAAGCGATACAAAAAAAGTGTAGGGACAACAGTTATAATAACGTACAGCATTGTAAGAAACAATAAGCCTTTATGTTCAGCTAGTTCTTGGTATGAAGTGATAGTTTTTTTCATAGTCTTGCTCTCATTGTTACTTTTTCATCGGGCTCATTATGATTAGATATAATGAATTTCTCTAACGCATCAGATAAAAGGCGAGGCTGTTCTAGTTGAATCATATGTCCTGCAGATGGGATGATTGTAACCGTAGCGTTTTTTAGTTTGCTAGAAAGGGTACGCGCTATCTCTGGAGGGAAGGTTTTATCATGCTCACCGGTAACAATAAAAACAGGGCAATGAATATCGCTTAACAAAGACTCAGCATCATGATTCATGCAGGCCATTGCTTGTCTTTTGAATGCTTGTCGAGTTTGAGGATAAGGGTTGTTTGTTTCAAAACGCATTATTTCTTCAATGAAAGACTCATTTGTTAAACTTTCCGGCGAGTATATTCTATTCATAACCGCTACGATATCATCGCGACTTGCTGAAATTTCTTCGGCAGATGGTTTGTCATCTATAAAATGGATCCTATCCATTAGATAAGTGATACCGGCTTTCGTTTGTTTTTCGGCCGTGCTGCATAAGGAGATTGTTTTTATAAGATCCGGATGTTTGGCCGCAAGATGAAAAGCCATAAAACCACCCATTGAATGTCCAGCAATATGGATAGAACCAATTTTTAGATATTCTATTAAATCAGATATATCTTCAGCAAGATTTGAAATACTATATTCGGTAGTCGCAGTTGAACTTTGCCCTGAATCACGATTATCAGGAAGTATAATTCGATATCTTTTTTCAAGATATGGAAGTGTTTTACGCCATATAGTATGATCTCGAGTTAAACCACCAATTAGTAAAATGGTTTCAGTGGCTTCCATAGGGCCTATTACTTCATAGTATATTAATATCCCATTATTTCTTTTTAAAATTGGCATAGGGTTCTCCTTCTAATAAGTGCCATTAAATAATCGCATTAGCATTTCTGCGACTTGATTTACATAAGGGTTTTCTAAAATATTGTTATGTTCAGCAGAGAGCATATAAACAATTAGATCGTAATTAATATATTTTCCCCACCCGGTGACTGTCAGGATAGTTGTCGCGTGAAGCAAAGCAAAGTTACTTTACTGTCCGCATGATATATCCGCCCAAAAAATAAAGCAAGCGATT
>VFJV01000043.1 GCA_009885895.1 Gammaproteobacteria bacterium | reverse complement strand
CGGGGGTTATTGAAGGGGCTTGTCGCCATTTAATCAATGATCGCTTAGACATCACAGGTGCTCGTTGGGGGCTTCAAGGTGCTGAAGCAATACTCAAATTACGGCCAATAAAATCCAGTGGCGATTTTGAAAACTATTTATCGTTTTATCAACAGCAATCTAAGCGGCGTTTATATGCCGCTGAACCAGGGATAGTCGGTTAATGACGTCGTTCCAAAGGAACTGCACCCATTTTATATGATGCAATGCGCCGATTGCGGCCTGGTCGAGGATGACAAGGTTGTGGTATATTCGTGCTATAATTGTAAACGGAGATACGGTCTATTGTAAATCACAGATAACCCCAAAAAGTCAAGGAGTGACCGGATGCTTGTTACTAGATATGTGCAAATTTTGTCTTCTGTTTTGCAAAACGAGAAAATGCCTAGAAATGTTACTGCCGACGATGGCTCAGATGAAGGGCTTTTACTCATTCCTTCACTGATGAAAGGGACGCCATTGGCACCTCTGTTGTTTTATGCCGGCAGTGTAGTCTGGACCCGATCTATAGTGTCTAGAGGAATTACAGCACATAAAGAAGATTTACCGCGGGTACAATTCTATCAAAATAGTTTAGGCTTTACGCGTAGAGAGGCGGCATTTAATATAGCTTTGTGCTTATGGATAGGGATAACTGAATTTTATCGTGGAGAAAAAGAAGAACCACCCGAATTTTTAGTGTTCCTCTTGACTACATTATTGACAGAGCTGTCTTTGAACTTACCTGCAGGTCTTTATGACCTTTGTACCCAGGAAAATGGAGGAGCTCATTTTTTTTTAAAGCTAAAAAACATTCTTTTACAAACCACATTCCCCAATGCGGCTATAGCGCTGCTGACGTATCGTTATTCATTCGACATCTTATACAGACGAGACTCTATAGCCAATAAATGGTTGTGGATGGCTTTGGCTGGAGCAGTACTACAAATTCCTAGGCAAATAGCGACATTCTGTTTTTCAAAAATGGCGGAAATATTATCTTCTTGTTTCAAACCAAATAGTGTTATTGAAATAGTGGATGAAGAATCATTACGTGTCCGTGATCCACAAATTGGTAATGAGGCATACGTGGGTGTAGTCTCGGAGACTGAAGCAGAGGAATCGCTGTCTTTACTGTCTGCCTCGATTGAGTCCAGGCGCAGTCACGCTGTATTTGGAAGTGCTATACCCTGGTTATTATTGGCACCTATAGTGACAATGGTATCTTGGTGCATGGCAGCGGTATTGTGTGCATGGGAAGATGCATGGCTGCAAGATGATAATTACAATGATTATTCATTGCCCTTGCTACAAGTGGCAACGGGAATGGCCGTGGGCTTAGTGGTGGAGAATTTCTTATGGGGAATGGTGATGGGTGTGCAAGCGCTATGCCATAAACAACATCTGCCGCAGGACAAAGAGAAAGCAGAAAGTGAAGAAGAAGGCACTCATGAAGCCTACTCGCCTTTTATAGAAGAAGAGGCTAAAGGCCGTCGGAATCGGCTGAGCGTTAACCCCCCTAAACTTAATCGTATACCTAAACTTTCTTTAGACAAAGTGGAAAGAAAATCACCAGCGCCTTCTACGCTTAGCGCTAGACTAATGCTGGTTAATGATCAAAACAAATTAGGTGTCTTAAAACGCAGGGCAGGAATTATGTTGATGACGAAGTCACATAATTTAAATTATGTGGAGGCTAGAAAAGACTTAGAATATGCGGCGAAACAAGGAGATGAGCTGGCGTGGTGTTATCTGGGGTTTCTATACGAATATGGCTTAGGGGTGGAAATTTCTTTGGATGCAGCATTGTTTTGTTATGACAAGGCCAATGTCAGCATAGGCAAAAGCCATGCGTTGATTAAATTAGTACAGGGCCTATGTTATTTAAGGCGATTAAAAATAGGGTCATGTAGTTCTGCTGAGTATGCTATAGACATGTTTCTAGAGGCCATTGATCTGAAGGATCAATGTAAAGCTGAAGATTGGCAGAGCACGATTGATTTTTTAAAGAGCATGGCGAAAAAGTTAGAGAACGTAGGGGCCAATCTTATTTTAGCGCTAATCTATGACTTAAGGCTATTGGGTATAAATGTTGATTCAGAAGCAGATTATTACTATGAAAGAGCTTCTAAACGAGCAGAATCATGGACTCAATATAATTTGGGAATGGTCTATCAAAACAAGAGGTGGCCGTGCAGTAGTTATGCGCAAACCTATCGTTGGTTAAGTCTATCTATAGAATCAAACCATAGACTAGTAGACCCTATATATTGGTATAACCTGGGTCTTTTATATAGGGGTGGCTTGGGCGTGTCACAAAATTACAGTGAAGCTATAAGGTGCTTTGAACAGGCATGTCAATTGGGAAGTTCGGTAGCGCATGAGGTATTAGCTGAGATGTATGAAAATGGATGGGGCTGTAATCTTGATCTAGACAAGGCAGCTAAGATTAGAAATGAGGATAAAGGTAAGCGAGACAGTCGACGAATGCAAACTCTTTTGATGGAACAGGAAGATTTACCCAACAGCCGCATCAGTGAAGAGATACAGGCTGAATGCAACGAACTAATTTCAGTTGTCAGTGTATACAATTATTATGATGAAAGCCGCGTGGATCGCCTACCTATTAGAAAACAAGAAATCTTACATGTACGCTTTATAGCAGGAAAGAATTGGTTATACGCGGTCAATGAGTCAGGAATGGGGGGCAAAGTACCTAGAAATGCGATACGATTAAAGCCAGCGCAAGAAAAAAAATCCGTTCAGCCTCTTATTAAAAAAATTGACGAAAAGGAGATTGAATATGTACAAAACTTATATGAAGGCCCTGTTACGTGTGTTTCCCTAGGTTCTTGGAAGGGAGCGCAGGTTGTTATTAAAAAGCTAAAAGAGTATGTAGAAAAAAATGAAAAGGAAGTGGAGGTTATTATAAATGAGTATGAACTGATGGCTCAGCTAGACAATCCTTATATTGTAAAATTAGTAGGGATCACTAACACCACTCCTCCGAAGATTATTATAGAATATATGATTTATGGTTCAGTAGGGGATTTTTTAAAGAGAAATGAGACTGAATTTATCAAAGAAAAACGCCTTGATATTGCATTGCATATAGCCCAAGCATTGCGCTATTTACACGAAAAAAGAATACTGCATCGCGATATAAAAAGCTATAATGTTTTGTTGGGACCTTATTATGAAGAACCCTGTATTGCCAGGTTAGCTGATTTTGGCACGGCAATACAATGTAGAAGAGGAACAAAGGCGCGTTCTAGTAGACAGATAGGGACCCAAGATTGGCTAAGTCCAGAATTATGTGGTGTGGTACAAGTTTATTTTTATACAGTAGAAAGTGATTCTTATGCTTATGGTGTGTTTTTATGGGAGTTGTTTACATTTCTAGAAGCAAGATTTGTTAAGGAGTATCTACTTAATAAGCATGAACTATCCGTCCCAGAGATGCCGCCAAAAATTGAAACATTAATACGTGGGTGCTGTGCTGAACATCCTATGGGTCGGCCTCCCATGTCTGATGTGGTGAACAAATTGTTGAAGCAATGCCAAAATTTATCAAATGAAAAAGCAAAAGAAGAGGCGGAAGAAGATAGCGCAAGCAGCCAGCCTAACAGCTCTTCTTGGAAAGAGGGGAATAAAAGCCTTTTCTTCCAACAAGTTAGTTCACCTGATACTAGCCAAACGCTGCAGAGAGAATATAAACACTTTACTTTTTAAACAGAGTATATACTCCTAAAACAACTGCGTATTTTCTTCATCTTTAGGTGCGGCACTGCTATGCTTGGTGCCCTTCCGGCAAGCTCGGGTAGGAGTAATTTATGGGCATGCGGGGCGATTTCTAGCCTATAAACTCAGCCAAGACCTCAAACTCAGCCTATTTGCCTTGCGTGCTCGGTGTGCTGCCTTTAAATGTCAATCGTTTTTCTTCGTAGGCTTTTCTCAATTCACTTTGGAATGCTTTGCCAAACAATTTTGACATCACTTTAACTGGAAATAGATATCCTTTTCTTGATGCGTGCCATATTTTTTGTTTCTTCTCATCT
>VFJV01000153.1 GCA_009885895.1 Gammaproteobacteria bacterium | reverse complement strand
CAGTCGGAGCTGAAGCCGTAATTGATGCAAATGATTCGAAATCAGGCCTATTTTTGCTAATGCATTATTCTATTCAATCTGCTGCGGAAGATGAGGTAGAGTCTATACTTTTTGGCATACCCTGTTACTTTATCAGCAGGGTATTTATCATTATTAACAGCAATCTTATTGTAGAGTGACTTATCGGGATTGATATCCAAAAGATCAGCTGCCCGTACTATATAAAGGGGAATATCTGAAAATTCAAAGCTTATTTTTTTCTTTTATGATCAGTTGTTGTATTTATACCCTATCGCTTTTAAGCGTTCTTGTAAACTAGGATGTGTAGACCATAACGAGCTAAAACCCGGTCGGTTGCTGATGCCTGCTGTTTTAGGGGAGTAAATATAAGCAGCTTGTCTTAATTCATCGTGTGCGGTTTTTTGATACGCTGCTTGGTTTAGTTCTGGATTTTGGCTGTGTGTCTCATGAATTTTAATTAAAGCACGCGCCAAGGGTTCATTTTGCCGCGTTAATTCTACCGCGCCGGCATCGGCCATGAGTTCGCGCTTACGGCTAAGATACAGGGCCAATAAGGCCGTAATTAAGGGTAATAGATAACGCAATAAGATGATGACGAGTAGGGCACCTTGATTGCCGCGTCGTTCGCGGTTGGAAAAAATGAGGTTATAAAACAAAATATCGATGATGAGCAGCATTAAGTTGGTTAACACGGATACCGTTAGGATTAGACGCGTATCTTGATGGCGTATATGGCTGAGCTCATGCGCAATGACGGCTTGTAGTTCATCACGGTCTAATTTTTCCAATAAACCCTTCGTAATGGCAATCATGGCCGATTTTTCACTCAAGCCGCTCGCAAAAGCGTTCATATAATCGGCATCGATGATATAGACCTTGGGCATATACTGCAAACCAGCCGCAATCTTCATTTCCTCGACACTGTTGTACAATTGTTTTTCGGCTAGGTTTTGTGCGCTTTCTGGCGTAATTAAGCGATAGGCCGTGCCCATTAACATAATGCGATTGCTGAAAGTGAGCGTGATGAGTATGGCGATAAAACCAACCACGCCAGCACTGACCGTGGCGTAAGGAAACAGTTTTCCTGTTAACAGCAATTTAGCCGTGACGATCCAGGCGGGTTCATTGATATTATATTGCAACAACTGCGCGTGTACAAACGGACTTTGATATAAAATATCGATGATAAAACCTAAGGCCATATACAAGGCCACAAAAGTTGCCATCACAAAATAAGTGCGGCGACGATTTTGCGCAATGACATCGCGCCAATCGGAAGTGGGCATGGTATTTGCCATTATACGCTACAGCTTAACGGTGTAAGATTCTTTTTCCGCGATCTTATCTGCGCCGCCCAAATTCCAGTAAGCAAATTGCTTGTCTAGTTTGCTGCATAAACCGACTATCATTGATTGGAAAAAGGATTTTTTCTCTGCATTATAGCGTTCAATACTGTCATTGAAGGCTTGCTTAGAAAAGGTTAATTTGTTTTCGGTGCTCACAATTTCCTCTTGCAATTGCAGTACATTTTGGTTGGCTTTTAAATCGGGATATTGCTCAAAAACAAGGTTAATGCCGGAGGCTATTTGGGAAATGCCATTTTCAGCGGCAATGCGCGCTGTGTCATCGCCAGAGGCTTTGGCATTTTGAGCTTGATTGCGCAGCGCGACTACGTCTTTTAAAGTGGTTTTTTCATAATCCATATATTTTTTGACCACTTCAATCAAGGATTCAAAGACCTTGTAACGTCGGTCTAATTGAATATCGATTTGTCGCTCGTTATTACTGACGGCTTCTATCATGCGGATTAAACGGTTATAGACGCCAATAAAAAATGCAAAAATGGCTAAAACAATAATGACAAAAAGAATGGTCATGATGTGCTCCACATGATATAATAGTGTCCTCTAGTATAGCCCCTAATAAGAGGCTAGACAAGGGCACTTTGATTGGCATTAATAAAGAGGGGGTACAACTATGGGTAAAAGCACATCTGAACAAGCACCTATTTTACAAATATTGAGCGCCGCCTGGGGTATAGGGGCACAAAAACAAGATTGCCGCGAGGGGCCTTTGTACCTGGCCGAGCATCATCATTTGGAAAAATTATCAAAGCCACATCACTGGCAAAAAGTCATTACCGAGCCCAAAAATATAAGCGACGCTGTCACGGCCATTAGCCAAATGGCCTTGCAATTGGCGCGGCAAGTGGATCATTGCGTTTTAAATAAAGAGCCTTTTGTTAGCCTAGGCGGCGATCACAGTTGTGGCATAGGTACCTGGAGTGGTGCTGCACACGCGCTGGCGTCTAAAGGAGATTTAGGATTAATTTGGTTTGATGCGCATCTAGATGCCAATACCTTTGCAACGACGCCTAGCAATACCATCCATGGGATGCCGGTGGCGTGTTTATTGGGCCATGGCGAAGCGCCGTTAATTGAAATTTTGCAAAAAACACCTAAAATTAAACCCCAGCATCTATGTCTCATAGGGGTACGCAGTTATGAAGAGGGCGAAGCGGCTTTGCTCAAAAAGCTGAATGTGCGCTGTTTTATGATGGACGAAGTGATACAAAGAGGCTTAGATGCCGTCATGCAAGAAGCGATGCACATCGCCACAAAGGACACGGTGGCGTATGGGGTCAGTATAGATTTGGATGCTTTAGACCCCAAAGAAGCGCCGGGAGTGGGTTCTAGAGAAGTCAATGGTTTGCTTATGGATCCTCTTGTTCAAGTATTAACGCAGTATGTGCGTGGCGACTCGCGCTTTATAGGCGCTGAAATCGCCGAATTTAATCCGCAGTTGGATGCAGATGGGAAGACGGTACGCTGTATACAACGCTTATTAGACGCTTTTTTTGGATAGGATCTACAACATGTCTAGTATTGTTAAAATCAAAGCACGGGAAATTTTAGACTCGCGAGGTTTTCCTACGGTTGAGGCCGATGTTTATTTAGACGATGGTGCCATGGGCCGTGCGGCGGTACCTTCGGGGGCCTCTACAGGGGTGCATGAAGCCTTAGAATTGCGCGATAAAGATCCCTCACGCTACGGCGGTAAAGGGGTATTGACGGCGGTTCACACTATAGAAACAATCATACAAAATCATTTGCGTGGCAAAAATGCTTTAGCGCAACACGCCATAGACGATGCCTTAATAGCGTTAGATGGCACAAAAGACAAATCCAATTTAGGCGCCAATGCGATTTTAGCGGTATCTTTGGCGGTGGCCAAAGCGGCAGCGGCATCGCATAAACAGCCTTTATACCGTTATCTAAAGCCAGAAGGCCCCTATCTGCTACCTACGCCCATGATGAACATACTAAATGGCGGTGCTCATGCGGACAATACCGTCGATATACAAGAATTTATGATTATTCCCGTGGGCGCGCCCTCGTTCAAAGAGGCATTGCGTTATGGCGCGGAAGTCTTTCATGCCTTAAAATCACTGCTAAAACGTAAGGGGTTAGTGACCGCGGTAGGCGATGAGGGTGGTTTTGCGCCTAATTTGCCTAGCAATGTCGCAGCAATGGATCTTATTTTAGAAGCCACTGCCGCTACAGGCTTGGTTGCGGGCAAAGATATTGCGCTTGCCTTAGATGTGGCAAGCTCGGAGTTTTATCGTGAAGGCCGTTATGAACTGGCAGCAGAAGGACGTTCTTTGACGGCTGCCGAATGGATTAACACCCTGCAATCCTGGGTGAATCAATATCCTATTGTCTCTATAGAAGATGCTATGGCGGAAGAAGATTGGGAAGGTTGGGCGCAATTAACGGTAGCACTCGGTAAAAAAGTGCAGTTGGTGGGTGACGATCTCTTTGTCACGAATACGCAGTTGCTGCAAAAAGGCATTCAAAACCATATCGCCAACGCTATTTTAATCAAATTAAACCAGATTGGCACGTTAACTGAAACCTTGGCAGCGGTGGCCTTGGCGCAAAAAGCGCATTATGGCTGCATCATGTCACACCGTTCTGGCGAAACTGAAGATACCACTATAGCTGATTTAGCAGTGGCAACGGGCTGTGGGCAAATTAAAACGGGTTCACTTTGTCGTAGCGATCGCATTGCCAAATACAATCAATTGCTGCGTATAGAAGAAGAATTGGGTGCTGCGGCGGAATATACACGATTTTTTTCATAATACTTCACAAAAATGCTTACAAAAGAGTTTATTTTCGTTTAGAATAAAAAAATGGGAGAATTCTAATTTTAATGTGGATGCAATATGAAATCAGTACTACTGGGAATGATGGTTATTTTGGGGACTTTACAATATAAGCTATGGGCTGCATCAGATGGCGTGCGCGGTGTTGCCGCCTTGCAAGATCAGATAACGACCCAACAAACGCATAATGCCGCATTGTCTCATGATAACGCAGTTTTGCAGGAACATATCAGTGCCTTAAAAACGGGCAGTACGGCGGTAGAAGCGCGTGCGCGGGATGAGTTGGGTATGGTTAAAAGCGGCGAATCATTTTATCAAACGATAGGTTAAGGGCCACTATAAATCAATGCGCATATTACTGAGTAACGATGACGGCGTGTACGCCCCCGGATTAATGGTTTTGTATGAATCTTTACGGGAAATTGCGGATATAGACGTCGTTGCCCCCGATAGAAATCGCAGCGGTGCCAGCAGTTCTTTGACTTTGCACAATCCTTTACGCATACACCGATTAGAAAATGGCTTTATCAGCGTAGAAGGCACGCCTACGGATTGTGTGCACTTGGCTTTGACCGGTTTATTGTCTGAATTACCCGATTTAGTGGTTTCTGGCATTAACGAGGGCGCCAATCTTGGGGATGACATCTTATATTCGGGCACAGTTGCTGCGGCCATTGAAGGGCGCTTTTTGGGTTTGCCTGCCATAGCCATTTCCTTGGTGAGCCGAGACTGCCATTATTACGAGACAGCAGGGCAGGTGGTGACGCGTATCGTCAAGCGTTTAATGAGCGACAAACTACACTTAGGCGCAACGACCATTTTGAATGTAAATGTGCCGGATTTACCGTATTCTGCTTTACAGGGCATGACGGTGACCCGTTTGGGCACTCGCCATGTTGCAGAGCCGGTTATACGAGAAAAAGATCCACGTGGTCACGATATTTATTGGGTTGGGCCTCCAGGGGGTGAAGCTGAGGCAGGTCCAGGCTCTGATTTTTATGCGGTGAATAATGCCAAAGTTTCGGTTACACCTTTAATGATTGATTTTACCCATCATGCCGTGATGGACAATATTGGGGATTGGCTGGTAAAAATGGAACAGGACGAGTTCGTATGAAGTGCTGCCGCTCTATTCTGAGTTGTGCCAGCCTTATTTTGCTACTAAGCGGCATTGCCGCTTGTAGTTCACAAAAACCTCCAGCTGCGCCTATTATTAACGGCTGGCACGAACCCATCGCTAAACAAGGTGTTTATATTGTGCGTCCTCACGATGGGTTGTATGCGATTGCTTGGCGATATGGCGTGGATTACCGTGATATTGTGCGCATCAATCATCTACAGGCACCGTATTCAGTGCAGGTGGGGCAAAAGCTCTATCTAGTGCCGCCTACGGCAAAAGAGAAGCAAATGGCTGCGGCCGCAGCGGCAAAACCCCCTGTTACCAGCACCAAAGCCGCTGTGACTAAACCCATTACCACAAAACCGGCTGCGCCGAAACCAGCTAGCCAAGCGCAAAGTACGGCTGCCGTATCCACGAAAAAAGCGGCGCCAGTAGCCAGCACAAACACGGGTTTAACGTGGCAATGGCCTGCCGAGGGTAAAGTGGCAGAGGGCTTTAATGGCAATAACATGCAAAATAAAGGCGTAGATATTGTCAACAAGACAGGCACCCCTATTAAGGCGGCGGCAGATGGGCAAGTGGTTTACAGCGGTAGTGGTTTACCCGGTTACGGTTATTTGATCATCATCAAACACAACGATATTTATTTGAGTGCCTATGCACACAATAGCGTCGTCTTAGTGAAGGAAGGGCAGAGGGTGAAAGCCGGCCAAACCATCGCACGCATGGGCAATACCGGTGCCGACAAAGTCATGCTGCATTTTGAAATCCGCCGTCGTGGTCAGCCTATAGATCCAGAGTCGCTGTTGCCGAAACGGTAGATCGTTATTCTTCACCTACAACAAATCGGATGTAATTGCCCTGATGGATCACCTTAAATTTCGCGTGCTAATTAGTGCCTGACCGAAAAGCCATAAAAGTTCTTTGCCTATAGTCTTTAGTCGCCTGAGTTCAAATACGAAGTGCAACACCCCGTTTTTCAGCTGGTTTTTTAAACACTTCATACGGTATTTTATATCCTAGGCATTTACGTGGACGACTGTTCAACTTATCAGCCCAGTAAAGTACTCGATTTATAAGTATCACTTTATTCTATTGATGACGGCGCGGTTATTTTCGCGCTCTTGAAATAGTGTCAAAGGGATCGAGCAGTTACGTCATTATT
>VFJV01000072.1 GCA_009885895.1 Gammaproteobacteria bacterium | reverse complement strand
TAGGGCAGGCACGGGGGCCTGCCCCTACGAAAAGATTCCGTTACGTCTTTAAGCGCCGACTGTTTTACTAAACTTCCGCAACAACCACTTTCTCACGCCGATCTCGTCATTGCGAGCAGTGGTTGCCCTGGTTGGGCAGGCACGGGGGCCTGCCCCTACGGGTCCGTGTATTCAAACAATAGACACATACGTTTTAGCTTGCCATGGTTTTACGCTATAAGCTGCTAACTCATTCAGTACTCGCGTATGTTCTTCTCCTGACACCCATCGTTGATACGCGGTTTCATCAGCAAAAACCATAAATAAATGGGTTTCTTCTAGTGCTTCGCCAGAACGCATAGGCCATACAGAATCAAAACCCGGGTATTTTACAGCAATCGCTTGTAATTCCTGAACCCATTTTTTAAAAAATACGTGTCCTTCATCCGACAAAAAATGCTCTGCCTGTTTAACCATCATGTATTATTCCCCCACATTATCTTGCATATGATAGGCCTGCATTAATTGCGGTGAATACCGTGCGCCTTGGATATTCTCTATTTTAAAAATGTTATTTAATAAAGAAACATCGTCTGCACTCAAAACAATCTCCACGGCATCACAATTGTCTTGCAAATAACGTTTACGACGCGTTCCAGGAATAGGCGCGATGCAATCGTCTTGTGCCAACAACCACGCTAGCGAAATTTGCGCGCTGCTTGCCTTATATTTTTCAGCAATGCTTTGTAGCTGCTCCACCAGTCTTTGGTTATTTTCCAAGGCATCCCCTTGGAAGCGCGGCATTTGGTTTCGAAAGTCGCCGTCCTCAATTGAAGATGATTTATATTCATTAGACAATAAAGCACGACACAAAGGACTATAGGCCACAAGACCTATATTCAACTCACGACAGGCCTCTAATACGCCGTTCGTTTCCACTAACCTAGACATCAATGAATATTCCGATTGTATAGCCGTAATAGGATGCACCGCATGGGCTCGACGCAACACCTCGGCCGACACTTCGGATAAGCCTATATGGCGTATTTTGCCTTCTTGTACTAATTCAGCTAGGGCGCCTACCGTTTCTTCAATAGGCACTTTAGGATCGAAGCGATGCAAATAATATAAATCGATATAATCCATATTTAAACGCTTTAAGCTTGCCTCGCAACAGACGCGCGCATAATCAGGCGCGGCATTGACGCTGGGAATGTCAGTATCGCGCACTATACCAAATTTACTGGCAATGATGACTTTATCACGCACCGATTTTAAGGCTTTGCCTACTAATTCTTCATTATGTCCTCTACCGTAAACATCGGCGGTATCAAATAAAGTA
>VFJV01000118.1 GCA_009885895.1 Gammaproteobacteria bacterium | reverse complement strand
TTTATTTAACTAATCTATAGAAGGGATCTCCATTAAAAAATCAACCCATTCAGTCCATCCAGAAAACCTCAAATTATGCCCGCGCGGGGTATAGATTCGTCGATATCCAAAAAAAGAAAATAAAAGAAATAATAGAAATTGAGAATATGAATCCTAGAAGATTGGAAACTCATTTGTCGTACTTAGAAAACAAACTTAGAAACCCAGGAGATAATATTATTTATCCATGGGGTACTATAGATCACCAAATATATATTCATTTTTGGCGACTGAGTAGTGGCGAGTATAGAGTTACGATTTTTAATCTTGGGAATGGTCGCTTCGACAGACCAATATTAAATCAATATTTACCTATAGAAAAACATCTTACTTCTGAAAAGTTAAAATATTTTATTCGTTTATTGGTAACCAATTATAACAAACCTTCTTCTCCAGATCTTTTCGCTAAAATTTACGGGGAAGATGCACAATTTTGTAACACATGCACGCCAGAGTTTATGCAAACAACAGGGAATTGTGTTGTTAAAAATTTACTCGCTGTAATTAAGCAAGATGCAATATATCGGTATGGAGAAAATTATGCTCGCGAAATTTTTAAGACTTTTTATTTGCTCTTAGTTAAAGCGTCATTAATAAAAGCAAATGAAAATGCTGTTATGATAGACACAAGATTTCCTAATATAGAGAAAATAATGGATCATATTGAACGTTCACAGAGCGCATTTATTGGTGTTTCTAAAAAGGATATCATTAAAGGCCTTATGCCTGAGTATGGTAAGTTACAGCTAAATTGTAGCGCACTAGTACCTACAATATCAGTTAAAAACGATGAAAAAAAAGATTGTCAATATCTAGCAAATAATCCAAATTCAATGTGGTTTTTTGGCGGGGCTGTAGCAGTTATTGGTATTAGCGCTCTACTTATTATCGCTGCCGTTGCAAATTCCGGTAATGGTAACCAAGGACAGTCAAGACCAAGCAGAAATGGTCCTAGATAATTTTATTGATAGCAGTGTGCCCTTCCGGCAAGCTCGGGTAGGAATAATTTATGGGCATCCGGGGCGATTTCTAGCCTATAAGGGGTCCAGCGCATTAGTAATCAATTTGTCGGATCTGTGTCTGTAACCCATTGATTTTAAAGAGGAACCCGCAGATCAAGAATTTTAGAGCGAAACTGTAAGCCATTGTTTTATAATCATTTTTTATTCTGTTTTTTCAACAGATCTTGATTCGCTTCAACGTCCCGTATTCGGCGGGAACTGGGTGATCGGCCTGGTTTTTCTATCACTTGACATATGTCATTTTATGTCATATAATCTTATCCATGAAATGGAAGATAAAAGCGTCTACAAAGATAAAGAAACACATTGATAGCTTGCCTGAAAATGTGCGCTTAATGACGCAAACCTTATTTCGGAATATGGAAATAATAGGCCCGACTCAACCCAGTTGGCCAAACTATTCTAAACTTAAGGGGTTAAAAGGAATTAAAAAGTCAGATGATGTGCGGCACTGTCATTTGCAGGGCGGTAGGCCAACTTACGTCGCTTGCTGGAAAGTTCACGAAAAAGAGATGATGATAGAGGTAACATATGTCGGAACGCATGAAAAAGCACCTTACTAATGCTAAAGAGAAAGTTAAGAGCAGCTCTAAAGAAAAAATAGTAAGTCGGATTAAGGATAAACCTAAAAAAAATATAAGCTCTGTACTCTGTGTAACGGAGAAAGGGGTTATTGCTAGAATTCCTATGACAGAAATTAACAAATATATTCAAAAAGAGGCTGGGCCAAAAGATTTAAAAAAAATAATAAACACCTTGAACAAAATGAAAGTGAGTTCTCCTGAAGAGAATGACAGCGATATTTTCACGATATTTTCCGATATTAATGAAAAGTATGGCGAAAAAGGTGCCCTGATTAGAGGGTTACGGTTAAGGGAGAATCTTAGCCAGACAGAGTTTTCTAAAAAAATAAATATTACACAACCAGAACTATGTAAAATGGAAAAAGGCACCCGTGCAATTGGGAAAATGGTAGCAAAGCGACTTGAAAAAATTTTTGGGGTAAGTTACCAGATTTTTTTATAAAAATAATAACGCGCATTCAAGTACTAAGTGCAACCGACTAATTTAAAAAATAAACCTGTTCACCCCTATTTTTGGTTAATTAATTGACAATTCTGATTTTAAATAGGGAATATCTGCTTTAAATGGATTATCACTTTTCTCTAAGTCCTGGCGTTCATATTGTAACAATAGTAATTCTAATCGTTCTCGACCTTTTTGTGTTTTAGCTGCTTGCCTAGGCGTTTGATTATCCAATGCAGGTATAGGCTCATCAAACCAGCTTTCCCAATGCGCTTTAGCTATTGCTTGAAGATGTTCTTGTACCTCTGATAATGCCATAAGCTCTTTATCCTTTTTGCGGTTATCAGGCTTTGATTTAGGTAAGGAGCCTAGCTTTTGCTCCGGAGTTTCTATCAATGTTTGTTGAAATAAAACCTTGTCCCCCAAATATTGGCTTAACAGCTTTTTGCCTGTCTCGGTACGTTTTTCTGAGTTAGTTTCTAATATCAATTTACCAGGTTTTATGGTTATATGTCCCATAACGGTATTTTCCCAACTCTTATGCATCTTATTGCCTTTTTTGAGCCAGGGGAACTCTATCTCCTTAATTTCCCCATTTCTCGTCTTTTCTGCATCATCTAAAAATTCGTTCGCATCTTCCGATAATGCTAGCGGTAATAGACATCTTAATGCTTCCTCCGCTTCCATAGTCAATTTAAAGTATGATTTAGAAAATTGTAATAAATCACCGTCTGTATTAGCTAATGTTGGCATTGGCTTATTGTATACAGCTTCTAACAACTCAAAATAATAAGATAATAAATCAACATCAAAATCTTCACGCAATATTACAGATGTTAGCTCCTCTCCCTCATTGCATTCTTCTATTAAAAATTCTTTAAAATCAAGAAGTTCAGTGTGGCAGCTCGTTGGAATGATAAACGGGGCCATACCAACAAAAATAGACTGACCATCCATAGTTAAAATCCGACTATAAATGATATCCCCCCTTTTTATTTGATGCGTACCTGATTTCTCTTTTATTTTGTGTGTTGTTCCTAAAAAAATGTCTTTTACCAAAAGTGATTTGTCTATCTCTACTTGATGTATACTATAAAAACTATAATAAGTTTCATTCATAGCATGAATGAAAGCCTTTGTCTCGCTATTTAGTCTGTCTTCATGATGCTTCATATAATTTTGGGCTATACTGAGAGCTGAATCAAAATGATCTAACCCAAAGTCATCTTCCGGGGTCCAATTAAATAAAAACCAGGGTAGAAATAGGCGATCAAACAGCGCTTCTTTATCAATGGCTTCAGGCAAATCCTCCTCAGGATAAAAATCTTCCATAGCACGTTTCACAACGTCAAGGGGCAATTCTTTTACAGCATAGGGAGATAAGTGCTGGTCAAACACAATCCCTTCCAATTGACGCAATTTACGCCATTCAAAATCTATTGCTTCTTCCATTCTTCCCAAGGAAAGGCAACATTTTTTATATTTCTCACCACTGCCACAAAAGCATGGGTCGTTTCTACCTATCTTTCTATTCATTTATCATTTCTTGCTGTAATTTAGAAAACACTTCATTTGGTGTCGCATAACCCAAGCACTTGCGTGGACGGTTATTTAGCTGTTCTTGGATGTTCATTATATCAACATCACTTATATTAGTAAAATCGTCACCTTTGGGAATATACTGTCGGATCAGACCATTGGTGTTTTCGTTTAGCCCCCTTTCCCAAGAGTGATACGGGTGAGCAAAGTAAATATTTGCCTCTAATGCACTAGCAATTGCTTCGTGTTGTGAAAATTCCACGCCGTTGTCTGCCGTAATGGTTAGCACATAAGGTTTAAACGGTGTTAGTAGCTGTATTATCTGCTCTTTTACAAATCCTGCTTTTTTGCTTCCGACCTTTCCAATCAACGTTTTCTTAGACACCCTCTCTACCAGTGTCACGATCGCTTTTTGATGCTGTTTTCCTATAATTGTATCTATCTCCCAGTCCCATAGACGTTTTTTCTCATTGACAATATCAGGCCGCTCATCAATCATTACGCGATTCTTAATTGGTCCTTCTCGGCGTGGACTACCATAGCGTTTACGGTATTTTTTATGTTGATGGCGTAGATGTTTATACAAATTACCTCCTTTTTCTTTATCCGACAATATAAATTGATAAATCCGTTCATGGCTAATTGAAAATAAATTATGCCGTTTAGCATATCCGCTGATTTGTTCTGGACCCCAGTCTGCTAATAGCTTTTCTCGCACAAAGGCTTCTACAGTTGCAGTGAATTTAATCTTTTTCCCTTTATTCTTTCGCCTATCTTCTGTATATGTTTGTGCATAATTGGGTTTATATTGCCATGAGCCTAACTTTGTCCTAACAAACGTAATGTTACGCTTTAATTCCCGGCTAATCGTTGACTTGTGTACCCCTATTTCCTTTGCTATGGCTGACTGAGTATGACCCGCTTTCCATAGCCCATAAATTCTACAACGTTGGATAAACTCTAGTTGCTTGTAGACCATTCTACAACTCCTGATTCTCAATAACCAGAGGAGATCTTACTACAAATCCTGCTGGTTAATTATTTAACAAAAGTTGCACTTATGATTTGAATTCGCGTAAATTTAAAATCAACAACTTACAAAGTTGATTTTGCCATTATTCCCCTACAGCAAATTGACCAAGATCCATAAAAATTTAAGTTAAAAATCAATGCATTACGAGCATGAATGAAACTATTCTCCGAATATGTCGCCAGACCCGTGCGACACGAAGTCGCCAAAGAGAGTTGTTCTCACTCTGCTAAAGAATAGAGAACCGCCTATGCCACTGGGCGAATCTATGGGCCTGAATAAAGAGCGGCCCTGACAATGCGGCGAAGGACGAGAGATCATCCGGGGAATAAATCGTGAGAGGCATTCCCTCCCGGCAATCACATAGCCAGGTAAGCGTTAGATAATTGGTATGGTGAACACATGTGAATCGACGAAGAGAGCGTAAACTGACAATAAGCGAAAGTGATTGATACGCTTAAGCCAAAACGGCAACGGAAGGATGGGAGTTGTCCGGGTCCAAACAACTCCGTGGTCTACGATACTTCCCGCTCTATAGGTCGGCACCTAACCCAATGTACTCTCTAAGCGGAACGTGGAAACCCCGTATTGCTCCTGTCGAGCAGGACAGCAAATCGTAAGGTTTGCCTACGGCAATGCGGGCATAGGATGCTGGAAGAAGCAAATGCTGTGCTGTAATGGTGCAGATAGGATAACGATTATCCGACACGAAAGTGTGCCCACGTCCAGCAGGTCTTTATCGCGAGAGAATTTGTAGAATCAACAGAAAGTAAGGAAAGCAAATGACGGAGATGGCAACATCATCTGGTGCACCCAAGACCAATACAGCCACTTGGAAATCCATTGATTGGAAGCAAGCGGAGGTAGAGGTACGTCGACTACAAATGCGTATCGCGAAGGCATTTCGGGAAGGAAGACACGGCAA
>VFJV01000081.1 GCA_009885895.1 Gammaproteobacteria bacterium | reverse complement strand
GCGACGGGCTTGGGCTCGGCGACGGACTCGGTGACGGGCTTGAGCTCGGACTCGGCGACGGACTCGGACTCGGCGATGGACTCGGCGACGGGCTCGGCGACGGACTCAGGCTCGGTGACGGACTCAGGCTCGGCGACGGACTCGGGCTCAAAGATGGACTCGGAGATGAACTCAAACTCGGCGACGGGCTCGGGCTCGGGCTTGGAAACATACACGAAAGCCCATATGGATCAAAAGTAGCTCCAGGACAACTGTCACTGACTTTATAACCATCTACCTCCTGCTCTGCACATACTGCCTCAGGATAGCCATTATACTTGCCATAAGGATCGATCCCCAGACTGGTATCCAATCCTATACTTGCGGCAGTACACGCCGCCGCTGCATTCGGGTTTATATTACAAATAGCACCTTCTAAAGTAAGCGGTTGATAATAAGCACCCCACTGTCTCGTACACTGCATATTCTTAACATCCACAGCCGGCGTAACTGGATTCGTAAATGCAAGTGGCTTGCAAGCCGACACTACCCCCCCAACCACCTTGAAACCATCCGTATGCGTTATTTCTAATGCGTGCCCTTTACAAAATAAGCCTAAGTTGCCTGTAAAAATAGCATCTGACATCATTATTGTGCTATTGGCACTCAGTAAAAATGTAATAGGCTGGTTCCCTCGTGGGCTTATAAATTCAACTCCGTCCACGGGCCCTATAAAGGTCACAGGTTCCCTCGGTAAATTCTGCATCTGATACATCTTTGCATTCTTTAAACTTGCATTCACAATCCCGATTAACCAAGAACTGTATATCGTTGCATTATTCCAGCTTCCTGCAAAATTATTTGAGACCATACTCACCACTATTACGGCATCACCATTTAATCGGCTAAGTGTTCCTGATCCAATTTCATCGAAGTAGATTTCATAATAATAGCTACAATTTGTAGTCATAGGATCCAACGGTATAGGGCCAGGGGCTGGTGCCGCACTCTGCACTATCTGATTGAATTTAGTTTGCCCGCAGGGCACTGCAGCTTCTTTTAAGCCTTCCATCTGCATTGATAAGGCCTTGCAACTTTTAGCACTAAGCTGTGTTGCTAGATCATCACACTCTTTTTCCTTTGGACTTCCTTCCTTCCATATCCTTTGCTCTGCTTTCACCGCCTCCGATCCCAAAGCATAGTTTTGCCAACTGGATAAGATCACCCCAACTTCAGAGTACACACTCTCATAGCCCGCTTTCTTTGTGATTTCTACTATCGCTTTTTTATAGTCCGCACTCTTTCTAAAAGCGCAGTTATCTAGGCCTAGTTCGCTTATCTCTGTCCCTACCGGCAATTCTCCTTTATGTCCCTTTCCATCTGGGCCTATAAATATATAACCCCCATCCTCTGATATATAAATAAATTTTTCTTTTATTTTCTCTTCAAGCACAGCCCCACTCTGATCGGCTATCTTCGACATCGCTTTTAATCTGTACTGCCCCGCTACATCTCCCATATCCCCAGAAACCGCTGCATCGCACATCGCCGCAACTTTAGCTGCCGCCCTTAGTTTGTCTAGATCTCTAGACCATTCCTTTGCATCCAAATCCCCTTTTTCCAGCCGTATACTTGCCCTGCGTAAATACACTCGCAATCTCTCTTGAAGTACCACTTTGTCCTGCGCACCGGGCATAACCTTCAATAATTCCAACAACTCCACGTATTCTGCTTTCATGCTCATTCGTAAATAATCTAGATCGGGCTCAGACTCTGGGAATAAGCCTCCCCATAAGCCACCTACCCACTCTAATGGACCACTAAGATACGATGAAACCGTTCCAACATTTGACTTAGAATTTGCCTTAGAATTTGCCTTAGGCGGCATTAAGGCTCTTCCATTGAATTCATCCGACCCGCTTCCTGCGCTCAGACCTACCCCTTTTAAGGCCGCAGACAAGGGTGTTAAGGCCAAACCCGTTGTCGCTATAGCACCCATTGAACCACTATAAATGTTTAATCCAAACATACGATCTACTCCATTTTTGTTCTAAATCATTAATCTTTTCTGCCACCTTATTAAGGGCTTACCGTTATAAAATCACACTTTTTTATCGCGGCAGGGCATGCCATTGCGGGTTGAGGAGAATTATTAGGCCAGAACTGGGATATCGCCCCCCCAGGAATATAGCCTGATCCCGACGCTGGCTCAACATTCCTATACCGCTTGTTTTTCAATATAATTTTCTCTAATCTATCTTTAGAGGGTATCCCGGGCTCCCTTACAATATAAAAACAAGCCGCCTCCCCCGATGGAGTACTCATTATATTGACAGAATCCAATGCTGCGTATGGATCCTTGTTGGCATTCACAATCGCAGTACCTGCGGGATAAAATTGATACCAACCTCCTGGCGCATAATACTGTTCCGTAGTAGAGTCATATGCCAAGTCTGGAACAGAAGGACAAGTCCCCGCCACAGGCACATAAGGATGCTGCGTTACACACTCATCTGCAATGGCCAGCACATCCGGCATACGCACGGCCGGCGTTTGTACCCAGGTGGACAAAGACTCCTCAGCCACCGATGGCTCGGCATAGCTGGGCTGGGCTTTTTTAGCTTCTACCGCGTCCCAAATAATATTCAGATTCAACCCGTTTATCCAAAAATTCCTTTCCGTTGTGTGATCCTGCGTATAACTAGAGCTTAATCCTGCCGATACCACCGTGTTTGAGCTCGCGTGTCGGATCCAATTGAGTGCAAGCGCGTAACTATTGAATAGTTGGGTTACTGTGGATTCCGCCTTAAGTTGCGTATCTGGTTTTAGTAATTGTTCTAAGCGTATATGACCGCCCATACCCTGCGCATCGTGCCCATCTTGCGTGCAGTATTCGGTATCGTAACGCACTCGATCGTAATCCGCCCCTACCGTCAACAAACTTTTAGACCATAGGTGCAGTGCCGTTTCTCCCGTACCGTTCCAATCATCTCCACCCGCTATGCGTCTATAGTCCGTTATACTGCTGCCATCTGCATACGCCACCGTTTTGTCGGATAAGTTTTTGTTCGGCGCATGCGAATAATGACTGCCCACCTCTACGTTTTTGAAAATGTCATCCCCCAAAAGGTATTGGTAAGATACCCCTATAGCCCCTTGGTCTACCCACTGCCGGGTATCGCCCGTATAAAAGTCAAAGTCTAAGTTTTCGCGTAAATACTCCGCGCTCAGCTTCACCCGATTGTTATCATTTAAAGCCAAACCATAAGTGCCATTCGCTCTAAAAACCCTAGGGCCGCCATCTAATTCCACAGCCGCCGCTTGACCTTCATTGAAACTATAATAAGACTTCAATTGAGCTACGGCTAATAAAAGACTATCTTGCTGCACACTCGTACTTATGCCTTTGCCAGCTGCTTCTGTAATATTGTCTACGGGCTTATTCCCTATCGTAGATGTTCTATCAGGTACATTTGCCGCATCACTTACAGGTGCAGGATTGGTTACAGGCACTTTGTTCTTCAATCTAAACACCACCGTTTTGGGATCTATTGTCGATCGACTGGCAGTAACATCGCTGTTCATATCAAATACCAATCGTAACATCTGATTAAATTGTCCCCCTTCTCGCATCCCTTTTACCAGTGTACCACTGAAGGAATTGGCCTCTATAGGCTTTTCCAAACACCCATCGGGTATATCCACCGCAAAGCGCATTGGATTTTCTAGCGTGAAATAACGAAACTTAGGGGCGCTCGCAAATATAAATTCTATTTCGCTGGTATTGGTATCTATATTTTTTACCTGAATATTCTCAATTCGCATTGAATCGGAAGTACAAGTCTCAAGCTTTTGGGTTTTATTAGCCGTTATGGGCGCAACACGATCTGTTGTTGAAACAATCGGGTTTGGAATACTTTTTACAGCTGAGAGGGGCGTATCCTTTAATCTCAATATTAGCGTTTTAGGCCCCATCATAGATTGACTAACATCTACACCATCCTGCAAATCAAAAACAAGCCTTAATACCTGATGGGGTTGTGCGCCTTGACGCACGCTTTTTATCAATGAGCCGTTGAATACTTCTGGGCGAACAGCCCCATTTAATTGTCCATTCGGTATGTCTACTACCAAACGAGTTGGTTTTTTCAAAATAAAATAACGGGGCTTAGTATTATCTGCAAAAACAAGTTTTAGCTCGGTGGTATTCGTATCTATATTCTGTATTTGGATATCGCTCATCAAGCCGATTGGTTGCACAAGCGCACTGACACTTCCATTTCGTTCCTGAATGTTCTTGCTGCTCTCTGGATCGCCATTTGGAGAAGAGCGCAGATTGTTAGCACCATAGCCATTTATACATATTAAAATGAAAAATAAAACCAACACAACATTTTTTGTTTTTCCTGGATGTTTTTTTAATTCGTATTGGTGTTCCATAATAAAGTGCTTCCTTGCCAAAACTGCACGTTTTTCAAACCTAAAGGCGAATATCAAATTCGCCACGGGTATCTTACCTCACTCTTCGCATCAATACAACACTAAGTCCAACAGCTCAGCTATTCTCGGGGAAGGATAAAAAAAGAGCAAAAACCCGGGCCATGTTCAAATAATAGCCTTGTTCAAAAAAACAGGCTCCGTCCTAAGCAATAAACCCACCCTAAAACTGATGTGGCTACACTTTCCCGGACAGAGAAGTTACAATAGT
>VFJV01000014.1 GCA_009885895.1 Gammaproteobacteria bacterium | reverse complement strand
GCACATTTTTTTCTTGAAAAGAGCGCGAGTAGTGACTAAATTACTTATATTGTGACTACGCACCCGTCATTGCGAGCCGGTGAGCGCAGCGAACAGGCGCGGCAATCCAACGGTTGAATGATGAAAATTAACTTTTTGTACAGCGAAGTTTTTAAAACGCGGTGCTACGTATACTCTACGCAGTTGATTTTTAGGGGGGTGTTGCCTTCGCCCATCTCGCCCTAGTATAGGACAGAACACATCACTCTTTGTCAGGGCAGAAAAACCAATAATAAAAAGAGGTAATTAGGATAGTTGTCTCGTGAAGCGTGAAGCAGATCACATTTGCTCTACTGGCAGCTTAGGATATATAGCTTAGGAATGAGAGTCTGAACACTTAACTTTTTTTTACCAAGAATAGGCCCTCTAAATGACTATTGCCTATTCTTGTTCAATTTGCTATTGTCGCCGTATTCATAAAAAATAAAGGCCTAAAACAATGCCCTGGCAACAATTGCATTTCACGGTTCAAGCAGATGACGTTGAATTTATCAGCGAATTATTATTTTCCGCTAATGCGTTATCCGTCAGCTGTAGCGACAATCAAGACGACGCTATTTTTGAACCTCAAGACGGCGCACGTTTATGGGCAGAAACACGCATCGTCGGATTATTTGAGGCTTCCTGCGACATAAAGACTATTTTACACCGTATCGCCTTAGGCCTTTCACCACAACCTTTACCCCCATACCATGTGGATATTTTAGAAGATGCCGTTTGGGAGCGCGCCTGGCTAGCCCATTTTAAACCCATCTGCATTAACGATACCCTGTGGATCTGCCCTAGTGAAGGTGAAAAACCTAAAGACAATAAACCCGTGCTATGGTTAGACCCCGGTTTAGCATTTGGAACGGGAACGCACGCCACCACCGCTTTGTGTTTAGAAGCCTTAACGCAATTGCCGCTCAAGGGTTTAACCATTATGGATTATGGCTGCGGCTCCGGAATTTTAGCCTTGGCCTGTTTAAAATTAGGCGCTAAAAAAGCCTATGCCATAGACAACCACCCCCAAGCATTGTTAGCAACGCGCGATAACGCGCTTAAAAATTCTATTTCTGAAAGCAGTTTAACGGCCTTAGCCCCTGATGATTGCCCAAAAATTCAGTATGACGTATGGATAGCCAATATTTTATTAAACCCACTCATCGCATTAGAACCGTTATTTGCAGAGCACATTCCTGTAGGTAAAACAGTATTGTTATCCGGAATATTAGAGCGCCAAGTTAACGAGTTACTGCATCACTATGAAAAAGACTTTGTTCTAGAAAAAAAAGTAGAACGCGATGAATGGATGTTGTTGCTCTTGACTCGAAAATAAGACTAGAATTCCTCTACCCACCGGTGACTTTAACCATAAACTCCGCGTTACTCCACCGCCATTTCTTCACGGATCTTGATTATGTTTTTCGCCAACTCTTCAGGAGACAAACTGTGTTTACGAAAGATATAGGCGAAAGTCAAGCCTATGAAAGCGATGATAAGATTATCCGTGGGAAAGGGAATGCCCCCTTTAGAGCGTAAAAATGAAACCAAGACTATACACGCTAGATAGATTAACAAATACCAGTTCTTAAATAAGGTGTCGGATAACGTTTCTTTCTTCGCATTAAAAACATAATAACCCGCCACGATTAAAGCAAGCGTAATCAACAAATACACCAGATTGGTAAAACCAGACCAATAGATAAGCCAAGTGCAACAAATAAACCCTAAACAGCCAATTACATTGGGGTAAAATAATTTAAACGTGTATAGCAGTTCCGGTTGCTTACGATGCAATACCATTACACTCACGGGCCCGGCTAAATAAGCAAATACAACGACCGAGGATAAAAAATTAACCAGCTCTTTCCACGTTGGAAAGGGAAATAAGAATATAATGCCCACAAAACCATTGATCCACAATGCAACTGCCGGAACGCCATATTTATTGAGCCTGGTCAAAAAACTTTCTGGAAATATTTCTTTACCGACGCTGTATAAAATACGCGACGTGACAGCAATGTATACGTTGGCCGTTCCTAGTGGTGCCACCACGGCATCGATGAATAATAGAGTAAATAACCAATTCATTCCAAATAAAGCGACCAAAGCCAGCAACGGCGCTGCGGTGCCGGTTAAAGACAGCTGATGTTGATTGTCTAAACACAGTAAATAACCCAAAGACAATAAGCCATACAAAACCAAACCAATGAGTATGGGTGCAAATAACGAGTAGGGTATGGCCTTGATAGGATCTTTAACCTGATTGGCCAATATGAGGCCATTTTGAAAACCAGAAAAAGCAAACGCCAAACCACTGCTGGTCACTGCCAATAAAACATTTTCAAAAGAGAAATTAACTTTATTAGACAGCGCGCTAAGCCTATGGAAATGGCCAAAGCTGGAAATGAGGACTAATGCCACCATAAGCGGAATTAAGATTTTCCAAAAGCTGACAATGCTATTGACTCTGGCAACGCGAGTGATCACCAGCGTATTAAAGGCCGTTATGCTCAAGATGATAAATACAGCGAGCCCAATGCCCCGGGTAGACAACTCCACTTTATGCGCAACATCAACCAATAGCGATGGCGCCCAAAAACCTATATATTGCACAACGGCCTGGGCTTCTAAAGGTAAATACACGACATAACTTAGCCAGCCTAAAATTAAAAAGATGCTTCCCATACTTCTAGGGTGCGTTAAACTCATGAAGCGATAAATGCCACCGACTATAGGAAAAGTGGTGCAGATCTGAGCAAAAGACAGACCGATGATCAGCGTGATAAGCGCCGTAATAACCCAAGAATACAACACGCCTATACCCGCAGTTTGGTAACCATAAAAAGGCGAAAATAACCAACCCGAACCTATCATGCCGCCTGTGGAGATGAGAACCAATTGCAGATTTGAGAGTTTTTTAATCATATGAAACTCCATGGTAACTACTCCCTCCCGCGGCTCTGGTCATTGCGAACAAGCGACGCAATCCAGGGGTAAAAATCGCTATTTTATAAGGTTTCACCTTGTTTATTAGCCCCGCTGTAAATAACGTTCCTTTTCATTACGCAATACTTTCCTGGATTGCATCGCTTGCTCGCAAAGAAGTAACGGAATCCTTTCGTAGGGGCAGGCCCCCGTGCCTGCCCAACCAGGACAAGCACAGGGGGTTGCCCCTACGACAGATCCTGCCGTTATTTTTTTCCTAATGTTTATCATCACCGATGATTAGAGCGCTCCCAATGACGGGTGAGTAGTTATACTCCATGTTTTATTAGGGCTGTGATTTCAAGCATCGAATCGGCTCTCAAACAGCAGTATCTACTATTTGTGTAGACAAAGCAAGACCGAGTTAGGAGAAAATAGCGCTCGTAAGACCTAACGATAGTCCTTTTTATAGTGCTACTCTACAGGCCTACCCAACAACAAGAACCCCTGACTGCTGTTCTTTAGCGGCCTCTTTGACTGCAGCCGTCGCCGCACGACAGTTTCTGGAAAAAAACCCAGTATGGCTTGAATCCTTACTCGCATGATGTGGATCCATTTCATGTTGAGCAAATCTGATTAAACTGGCGGCAAATAGCACCTCGTCGCGCTCAGCAACAGGGTGGCTCAAATGTAAACTAATCTTTTCTAGCAATCCTTTCTTCAAATCTTCTGTCTGGAGATCTTTAAAATCAATTTGAGCAGAAGAGGCTAAGGCTAGAACTCTATCTATAAATTCATCCTGCGTCATCCCACTCTGCACAAATGCAATTTCAGCAAGGCGGGTAAGAATTTGCTCTGCATTTAACCTGTCTTCCGTTTCTGGATCTTGCATCATAATACCCTGATTAGACCGGTTAGACTCTTGGACTAAAACATCAAATTTTTGTAGAAAAACTTGATCTTTATCAGGCTTTTGTGTCAAAACAGACACGCCCTCTTTTTCTTCGGCATTCTTATTTTCAGATTTATCCTTTACTTTAGGCTCTTCTGAGAGCAAAGCCTTGCCTAAGAAACCAAATAACTTACTACTTATTTCGTCTACCCCATAAGAATCTTCCCCATCTATCCAATGGTTAAGCTTAAGAAGTGCGTTCTGTTTTGTTTTTTCTAATTCTTCCGAAGATAATGTTTTGGCGCCAGGTAACTTCCCTATACAATCTAACATCTTACTAATTAAGTCTTCTTTTGATAAGAGGTTATCGATCAAAGCAATACGCGTTAACTCAATACTGATCTGCGCAACGCTTAATTCTTTTTCACTGCCATATTGCATCCTTATTTTCTTCTTTTCATAGGGAAGAGAAGGTGGGGTATTTCTTAACCAGCTTTCAAGAAGCATCAGAAAGAGATGCGCTTTTTCGACGCGCGCTTGCCGCGACATTACGTTTAAGTTACCACTCAAATTTTGTTCTATACCTAATGTGCGTATTGTTAAGTTAAAAGCCTCTTGCACAACCTCCTCTAATGGAAAATCCTCAGACACGTCGGCTAGTTTTTCGTCTAAAAATAACTTCAATTCCTTTTTGGTTTTATCAATAGCATGGGGGCTCATATCAGGACACCCTTTTTGCAGATATTGTAGTACATTATCTATAAATTTTTCTCGGCTTAAATTATGATTGACAAACGTTATATCGGCCAACCTAGAAACAACGGTTACAAGCTGTTTTTTAGAAAATTCTATATTTTTAAATTCTTCTAGATATTTTTTATCTGTTTCTTCTGCAGCTTCAATCCTCTCGATCTCTGCTTCATATCGCTCAGACAAGAATCTATAATTCACAGTTTTGCTTGATGGGCTTGCGTCATGCGCATTCACCATTTCTTGCAATGCATTCTTTGTGTCTTCTTGGCTTAACTCGCTACCCTTCTCGTCTATGAACACGGGTATAGCACCTTCGCTGAAAATAACATCGGCATATTTTAGCGCAAGCTCTCTGCCCTCAGGGGAGTGTCTGTCACTAATGGTAACGTACATCTTCTTTTCACCTTGTAACGCCAGAGCTTCCACCATCAGTCTCACCGCAAAACGTATATCCTTGTCTTCATGACGATGTACCGTTACACCAACACCACTGGCTTTATGTTCAGTATCATTTGGCAGCTTCTGTGGAACAATGGTACATATCGTCTCACCATTTTCACGAATTTCAGCAGAATCTCCCTCCTGAAACTTTCTCGGCTTTTTATTTTTCATTTCTTTTTTGCCGCGCTTGTAAACGAAGTCTACGTTTTTAAAATTTTCTTTCTTTTTGAGATTTCCTGTGACACTCCAAGCTGTGCTCGCATACTCAATAAAGGAAACTTTAGCGCATGCATCCGATTTTTCACCTGTAAAAAGACCGTTTTTGAAAATTTCAACTACTTTATCCACTACAGATCCAAGTTTAGTTGCGGCAGCATCTATTCCCTCATTAATCATCTTTCCCGACAATCTTTTTGCAGATGTCATTCTTGACATTTGTGGTTCGGATTTTGACCTTTCTAATGTTGGTTTGCTTGAGACATGTCTTTTACAAACCTCAGCTTCAACTTCTTCCAGGTCAAAAAACCCTTTTTCTTTGGGTTTTATTGTTTCTTCACGTTTTTTTGTAAACGCAGAAAAGTCAGACTCTAAAGAATCCCATAGCAAAGCGCTAATAGTGTTAAATGCCGACTCTAACTGGCTATCATCAGGCTTAGAAAGCATTAAGTCATCTAAAGATTTGGCAAGAAACGGAAGCACCCTTTTTATCTTATCTAAGTCACTTAGTCCTGCAAGTGATAAAGCCCTTTTTCTCAAGTTCCCTTTTAATATCTTTGTGTTTTGTGTATACATTCTTTTCAAAAATTTAAACTGCGCTATTTTTTGTGCATCTTCGCCTATAAAAAGTAAAAACTGCTGTGCTTTTTCGCCTTCTAAAAAGTCTTCGCGTCCATTAGGTTGCTTATTGTAACTGTGACACAACGCATTTTTTTTATCTAGCTCATTAACATATAGTAGTATGGCGCCTAATTCCTTATGTAACTTTAAAAAATCGTCTCCTTCTTCTAGGTCCAAGTAAGCCTTTACAGCATCCGCAAGCATATAATTTCTACTGAGTCCCTGCATAACACGCGCTTGGATCTCAAAATTGACAGAGCCCCTAAGAAGGGGGAATTCATTCTGATCTAAAGTGTTTATTTCCTGTCTATGTGAACTGAGGATCCTATCCAAATAGCGAGACAAATTATAAGCAGGAAAGGCGGCTTCTTTCAATGCAACCAAATCCTCGGAAGGATAGCACTCTAAAATAATATTGATCTGTTCTTCTTCAGACTTCAGTAAAAAATTATCCAAAGAAATGGTCTGTTTCATAAGATGCAAGGCTTCCAATGCTACCAATGCCTTTTCAAAGATAATTTTCTCTGCAGGGTTTAGCGTTATATTGCCGGCAACATACTTTATTTCTTTTATCACTGTGGAACTTTCATTTGCATACTTAGCGACGTAAGACAACCACTCACGAAAAGCAGCGTTTCTCACTTTTGCTCGGCTTTCTAATTTTGCTTGTGCTGCATCCTCTGCTACAAGTCCATCGGAAGGGCTTAGTATTAATTCTGCTTTTTCGCTTTGACTCTCTTCACGCAAGGGTGTATCTAAAACATCACCAGATATTCCAGTAGGATTAATTGGTTGTGCCATAATAGCCTCCATTAAATTTCATCGTTATGTATTCTTCCGTATAGATAATGCATTAACTGCGTTCATCTTAAAAGCAGTACAAATGCACCCATATCGATCTATAACTTAACGCTTCTTCGCCAAAAATATTCTTTTTTTTATAACAGCGAGTTAGCTTTTACCTTCATTACCAGAACAGTGTAACGCATGGACCTTAAGGAAAACTTAAGATTACAGGGTTTTATGAAGATTTTTTAAAAATATTTAATACTGTTGGGAAATAGGGTTATTTTTATCTGTTAAAGATAAATAAAATTATGCTTTATAGACCAAGCTTATCAGACGAGTCTAGGGGGAATAGACTTTGCCTTGCTGTACTTGCTTGTCTTGCTTTCGCTTCACTGAAGTAAGAAATACATGTCTGCTTTCCGATGCCTTTGGTGGATTGTCCAACGCCTTTGCTGGATTTTGAGACCCCATCATTGTTTTATATTTCCTGGCTAAGCTCTTATCCCTTTCATGCAATTTATGATATAACGCCCCCCCTTCTAAAACATGCCCATTGACAGTAACTTCAGGAAAAAGATTTTTGTCCAGTGCTGCCTTCACATACACTTGCATCAACTGAGGCACCTCTTGTTTAGCTGCGTTAATGCTAATGGCTAATGTAGCCTGAGGTACCTCAGCCGCAGGTTGTAGCGTTTTGGTCATAATCGCCACAGCCATAGCGACATCTTTTAATTCATGGCGATGCGCTGTAAAGTTGTTATCCTCACCCAATGACTCTGCCGTAAACACCAGTGTTTTTTGATCATACACTTCAATGCAGTTATACTCCAATGGGTTTTCACAGGAGGCAACTTTTGAATCGCTGGATTTTTTCCGTTCTATACGCCAACCTGAATCATCCAGAGCTATCTGTTGCTTTACAGCTTCAGCTAAAAACTGAAACTTATTCTTCGTAATACAGCTAACAGCAGAACGCGGCATTTGGAGCCGAGGTATGTCGCGGCTATCCGGTTTTTTACTGCGAGGAGCTTTTTTTACTTCAACAGGTTTTTTTGAGGGGAAATTTTCGTGCAAATATTGATTTAGACCATGATAGGGTAAGATGGATGAAGTTGGTTCTACACCTTGCTTCAGTGGCTGATAGGCTTTTAACGTAGAGGTCAATTTTTTTCCACTTATGCTCTCGGACATTTCGCCTAAAGACTGTAAAAAATCTTCTGAAAAAACCACATTGGGTTTTAAACTTTTATTTTGAAAATAATTGGGTAAACTTTTCAGGACATAGAAAGGCATGTTCTGCAATAAGGTTGTGTAATTTCGCATAAAAGCCGGCGTTCCTTTTTGATCGAGCATTTTTTTAAGGTGGGGCTTTAACATTTTGTCTTTGTTCGCTATTAATTTTTGCACCAACGCATCTGAAAAAATTTGAGCCTCTTTTAATAAGTGTATCTGCCGATTAAACTCTGCCTCAATTAAATCACAAGCGGTCTTATTTTTTATAGCAATAAAGATACGTTCTTCTTCCTGTTTTATGTGTTGTTTTATTTTGGCCTCTATAAGAGCACGGCCCTCATTTACTTTTAAAGTAAAATTTACAGAGCGAACAATATCGGAAATGCTAGCAATAGATTCTCCGCGAAACTCGATGTTATCTGGAGAAATTTCGAAAAAAAACTTTAAGCCTTTGTGCCACTCCGTGGCAATAATTTTTTTTTCAACCTTTTTGAGGATCTTTTTTTTGTTAGCGACTATTGCGACACTACAGCTTTCCGAGATCTCTTTTTGAGATTGCATCTTTTTCAAGATAAAATAGAATTCTGTTTCAATTAATTCCTTTGAAAGCATTTCCTTGAACAGGTTTTTTGCTTTTTTCTCATCATCCGGCCTGAACTTTGAGATTTTCTTTAAAAACTCTTCTTTTATTTTTATGACCCGAGAGGGAGTGGCAGCAAGTTTAATTTCTTTGTGCACTTCAGGATCTATATACGCATCAATGCTCGCTTGTATAAGGGTATGAGTCATCGCTTCATCATGTATGCTTTCCACGAGTCTGTTGTAAAATGCCGTTTCTTTAAAGCCCCCTAAGATACGGCCACACATTCTATCTTTGTCTTCCAGAATAGCAAGGGAAATTCTATCTTTAAAAACACCACTTGCCAAGTTTTTTTCGCTTATTGCTGAAGAGGTGGTGCGAATTTTTTGTTTTGTTGAGCCCTTATCCAGAGTATACAAGTTTTTTATTTTTTTATGAAATTGACGTTCAATAATTCTGCGCAGAAACGAATCCACATCTAGCGTTGCATTTTCAGATCCACTTGAGTCTAGTACTGTGTTATATTCTGCATCAATAATCTCTCTTAATTTCTTTAACTCTTCCGGCGAAGGCTGTGCTGGAAGAGTTTTTGCACTTTCTGGCAATGACCTAAGAAACGGGGTTAATTTTTCGGCATACTCTGGGTCTTCGCGAACTAAGGTTGTTTTTTCTTCAAAGTTTCTTCTGATAAAGCTATTTTTATCGGTGAAAATGTTTTTTAAAAATAGCGGTAATGCTTCAATTTCTCTTGTGGTCAAAGAAAATAGATCGTGTGTTTGGTTTAAATTTCCTTGAATTTCAGGCAAAAATACTAAGACGTCAATGATTTCAGCTGAATATTGGAACTCGTTTAATTGCAATTTTAGATTTTGATGGATATTTTCCATGGCCGGTATCAACGCATCAACAACCTTGCGTACAGTAGCAGGAGAGTTTTCTTTTTCCCGAAAAGCGGCTTGAAGTCTTAACATTGTTTCTTTCGGTAATTTCAATGGATTTTCAAAAGAGCAATACGGCAAAAGCAACTTCAAATCCGTACAAGTTAAAGGGGTTGAGCGACGTGGCTCCAGCAGAGAATACGCAATTTGGAAAAACTCTATTTGATGACGTATATGAACGCCCTTTATCTCGGCAAAGGCTATGAAACTATTTTTTAGTTCCCTGCCTTTTGTCTCCAAGAGAATGTTGTTTGCACTGTAATCTGTGTTGGAGCATAGGCTGTCCAAAAACTGGGCTAAATTGGGTGGGCGAATGTAGCCTGTTTTTTCTATAGCCAATAGAAGGTTTTTTCTTTCAGAATCACATTTCACATTTATTAGGCATTCGGTGATAGTGCCTTTTTCTTCTGACAAACATTGACCTACTCCAGAGTGTTTTAGCCACTCGGTACAAAGCATAGGCCGTCTTGTCAGCAGTTGAATCACCGGAATATTCACTTCGTAATTGAATTTTGATGCAATAAAAGGAAGTTCTTTTCTAAAATCTTCACACTTAGCATTCTTAAGCTTCAGAATGCTATCTATTTTCTCAAGATTACCCATTAGCGGTCCTGAGAAAGCTTGTTCTTGTTTTAAACTCTTATCTTGGTAAATAGCAAAAAACACTTGTAATACATCTTTTCCGTGTTCTTCATTGCTCCCCAGTGGGTCGGGTAACTTGAGTGCTGAAATAGTTTGGCAATAGCTTTTTTGTAACGCAATATACTCACCCAGGCTTCTTAATGCGGTCAAAAAAATTTCTTTTTCAGCTTTTGAGAGAACCTCTTTGCCTTGAATAATAGTCAGCTCTTTTTCTATCCCGACTAAACTTTTCAAGAAAGCTTCTTCGACAATACAAATTTCTTTACAAATGCCAGGGATGCTTTTATTATTCCATTGTGAGCCCTCCCATAGGCTTTCCTCTATTGATACGGTAGCGCGTACATCCTCATCACTAATTTTTAAGCTATCTGGCCCATTGGTTGAAGCAAAATCTGAATGAAGAGGCTGTACGAGCGCAGAGCTAGGTTCAGAAAAAAGTGTGGCTGATGGCCTAGGAGTAGCCGTTACGTTGGAGCTTGGCATTGAAACATTTTTTGCCGCACAATACAAATCCAGAAGAAGGTCTATTTTGGGCGTATATTTCAAATTGAGCGCAAGTTCGGGGGAGTTACTCGACATAAGGCAATATTCCTTTACAGTTATCATTCAGCATTGTTGTAATTTAATTATTATTTTCTTAAAACATCTCAATCTATCCTCTTAACCTTATTAAAAATAGATATGACAGCGGCATAGGTTGCACTATTGTACACAGCGGTCGCATCAGACGTTTAAGTATTATTCTATTCATAATTCTAAGCTTCCACCCGTTTTTCATTTCATTGCAGATTTCCTCTGCAAAACCCTATTAACGCGCTGGTGAAATGCATTTTTTTTAATTGCTTTTGAGAATTAATTTTTAACTTAGCTTACTCGTACATAATATAGTACATGAATCTTAAGGAAATCTTAAGGATGCTCATATTGATGATGATTTAGAGCAGACAAAGTAGACTATTACATCTACCCTCTTTCTTTTAAAAAAGCCCTGTACTCTTTGCATTTGTGGTTAGGGGGGTTGCCTACGCTCCTCTCGCCCTAGTATAGGACAGAATGCTTTACTCCTGGTGCTCGCAATCACGAATTTCCTGAAATTGAACACGCTCACAGTATAAAAATGAGCGCATTTTTTTCTTAAAAAGAGCGCGCGCAGTGATAAACTACTTATATTGTGACTACGCACCCGTCATTGCGAGCCGGTGAGCGCAGCGAACAGGCGTGGCAATCCAGCGTTTGAATGATGAAAATTAACTTTGAGTCTATAGAACGAGTAT
>VFJV01000065.1 GCA_009885895.1 Gammaproteobacteria bacterium | reverse complement strand
TCTCGCCAAGACAATTTGGTCGCAGGAGATTGATGGCGCGCACTATGCCTATCCAGATACCTTGGTTGGTACAGACTCACATACAACTATGATTAATGGCTTGGGCGTTTTAGGCTGGGGCGTTGGTGGAATTGAAGCCGAAGCCGCCATGCTAGGGCAACCCATCAGCATGCTCATTCCCGAAGTGGTTGGTGTGCGTTTAACGGGTCGTTTAAAAGAAGGTATTATTGCCACCGATTTGGTGTTAACCATTACCGAAATGTTGCGCAAACACGGCGTTGTATCTAAGTTCGTTGAATTTTTTGGCCCGGGCTTAAGTCACTTACCCTTGGCCGATCGCGCCACCATCGCCAATATGGCGCCAGAATATGGCGCAACCTGTGGCTTTTTCCCCGTGGACAAAGAAACTATCGCGTATATGACCTTGTCCGGGCGCAATCAAGAAACCATTGCTTTGACCGAAGCCTACACTAAAGCTCAGGGCATGTGGCACGATGAGCAGAGTGCTGAACCCCTGTTTACTGAAGTTTTAGAATTGGACTTATCCTCAGTAGAACCCAGTCTAGCTGGGCCTAAGCGCCCTCAAGATAGAGTCGGCTTTTCCAATTTAGAATCGGCCTTCAAAACTGCTTTCCCACAAGCGCAGTATGACACTCAAAAAGAAAGCCTACAAAATGGCTCCGTTGTCATCGCGGCTATTACCAGTTGCACGAACACCTCTAATCCCGCGGCCTTAATTGCCGCAGGATTGTTGGCCAAAAAAGCCTTGGCACTAGGATTAAAACAAAAGCCTTGGGTTAAAACATCGCTTGCGCCCGGCTCTAAAGTGGTCACAGATTATTTAGACAAAGCGGGCCTACAAGATCCTTTAAATGCCTTGGGCTTTAATTTGGTGGGCTACGGTTGCACCACCTGCATAGGCAACTCCGGCCCATTGAAAGCACAAATAGAAAAACAAATTCAAGAAGAAGATTTAACCGTGTCTTCCGTGCTTTCGGGTAATCGTAATTTCGAAGGTCGCGTGCACCCTTTAGTCAAAGCCAATTGGCTGGCATCGCCTCCCTTGGTGGTTGCCATGGCTTTAGCTGGAACCATCTGCACAGACTTAAATAAAGATCCTCTAGGTCATAACGCCGAAGGCAAAGCTGTTTATCTCAAGGATGTTTGGCCTACCGAGCAAGAAATTGCCACTGTGGTTAAAGCGGTGGTCACAGAGCAATTGTTCCGTAAAGAATACGCCGATGTCTTTAGTGGAGATGAACATTGGAAAAAAATTAAAACCCATGATAGCCAAATCTATGATTGGAATAAAAGCTCAACCTACATCCAAAATCCACCCTACTTTGACAAATTATCTTTAGTCGAGAAGCCCTATAGCGGCAATATTAAAAATGCACGTGTTTTAGCGGTATTTGGCGATAGTATCACCACCGATCACATTTCTCCTGCGGGCAGCATTAAAGCAGACAGCCCTGCTGGCGCTTATCTTAAAGAACATGGGATTAGCATTAAAGATTTTAATTCCTATGGCGCACGCCGCGGAAATCATGAAGTAATGATGCGCGGTACTTTTGCCAATATCCGTATCAAGAATGAAATGGTACTAGGTGTTGAAGGCGGTTATACCCTGCACATCCCTAGCCATAAGCAATACTCTATTTATGATGCCGCCATGAAATACCAAGAAGAAAAAACACCTTTAGTCATTCTTGCCGGTAAAGAATATGGCACAGGTTCGTCGCGTGATTGGGCCGCTAAAGGGCCGTTGTTGTTGGGCGTTAAAGCCGTTATTGTAGAAAGTTTTGAACGCATACACCGTTCTAATTTAGTAGGCATGGGTATTTTACCTTTAGAATTTATGCCAAGCACTACGCGTAAAACATTAAACATCACGGGCGAAGAGCTCATCAGCATTGATGTGCCGGCACAATTAACCCCTAAAATGGCTATAATGGTACATTTACAACGTGCTAATGGCGAAAAACTGGAATTTAAAGCCGTGTGCCGCATCGATACCGAGAATGAAATTCAATATTATCGCCACGGCGGTATATTGCACTATGTGTTAACACAATTGGCGAGGTAAATTCCGTTCAGCATGAGAGCACTTGCCGCCTCATCCTGAAATAGCCGCTAGATGCAGGTTATAAAATGAGGCTAACGACTCCCTCCGTCATTGCGAGGAGCGAAGCGACGAAGCAATCCAGGAAAATGTTGAGCAATGAAAAGGAACATCACTTACAGTAGGACTACGAAACAATGTGTAAGCTTATAAAACGGTGATTTTTACCCCTGGATTGCTTCGCAAGCTCGCAATGACGGGAAAGTCGTTACAAATGAAGAAATAACTTTTTAGGAGCAATACATGTCGCCATTAACCGAACTTACCGCAATCAATCCTGTGGATGGCCGCTACGCCGATAAGGTCGCGGCATTGCGCCCCTATTTATCGGAAGCCGCCTTGTTTCGTTATAGGTTACACGTTGAAATCGAGTGGTTTATTTATTTGTGCGCAGCAAAACAGATTAAGGAACTGCCCCCTTTAGATGCCGCAACGTGTCAATTGCTGCGCAGTTGGGTTCAACGATTCAATAGCGAGGATGCGATTGCCATTAAAGTTATTGAGAAAAAAATAAATCATGACGTCAAAGCCGTTGAATATTTTTTAAAAGAAAAAATGGCGGCGGTGGCTCATCTGAAAACCAAACAAGAGTTCGTGCATTTTGCCTGCACGTCAGAAGACATCAATAATGTGGCTTATGCGCTTATGTGGCAAGCCGCCATTCAAGAAACACTGCAACCACAATGTGCTACACTGCTAAAACATGTGCAATCCTTGGCAAAACTTTCGGCAAACACGCCAATGCTAGCGCGCACCCATGGGCAGGCGGCCTCCCCAACCACCTTGGGTAAAGAGCTTGCCAATTACAGCATGCGCTTAGAACGACAAATGGAACGCTTAAATAGCATTCGTTTGCGCGCTAAATTCAATGGTGCCGTCGGCAATTACAATGCCCATCGCATTGCTTATCCAGAAATAGATTGGCCTAGTTTCAATCAAGACTTTATTAAGAAACACTTGGAGTTGGACTGGAATGCTTACACCACACAAATAGAACCGCACGACGACATCATCGCTACTCTCTACGAATTAACCCACCAAAACAGTATTTTTATGGATTTATGCCAGGACATGTGGGCTTATATTTCTTTAGGTTATTTCAAGCAAACTGCAGTTGCAAACGAAGTGGGCTCTTCTACCATGCCACATAAAATCAATCCCATCGATTTCGAAAACGCCGAGGGCAATTTGGTCTTAGCCAATGGCCTGCAAATTACCTTAGCGCAACGCTTACCGCTATCCCGCTGGCAACGCGATCTGGTAGATTCTACCTTATTGCGCAATATAGGCGTTAGCTTTGCTTACAGTTTTATAGCCTATCAAAGCCTAGAAAAAGGCTTAGGACGCTTAGCCATCAATGAAGAAAAAATGATGGCAGACTTAAATGCACAGTGGGATATTTTAGCCGAAGCCATACAAACCATTATGCGCCGCTATGACATCGCCGAACCTTACGAAAAGCTGAAGGCCTTAACGCGCGGTAAAGCCCTAACCGAAGACAGCTTAAAAACCTTTATTCGCAGCCTAGATTTACCTGAAAACGTTAAAAATCAATTGCTTCATTTAAAACCCAGCGACTATGTAGGCTATGCCCGGGAATTGGCCATGAGCAGCCATTAACCTATTTTTCATCTACCTGCTAAGCTTTAATAAAGTAGTCTAAAAGGAGCCTAGCCATGGAACAATATTTGGTTGTTTCACTTCTGGGGCCCAATAGTATTGGGATTTTAAATGCCGTTTCAGCACATGTAAAAAAAAATCATTGCTGGATTATACGCGCGCACATGACATCCCTAGGCAGTACCTTTGGGATGTTGTTGCAAATCAATGGAAAATGGAATCACATCGCCAAATGTGAAAGTAGCCTCGCTCTGTTGGCTAAAAAAAATGAATATGCCATACAGACCTTGCGCTGTACTCCGCCCACGTATAGCGAAAAGCTCATTGCCTATAACATAGACATCATTACCACACAGCGCCCAGAAATTATCCCCAGCTTGAGCCAATTCTTTATGCAACAAAAAATTAATATCAGCGATTTGCACTGCGAAAGCTTTTCTGCGCGTTTAACCAGCACAGAAATGCTGTCTTTAACCATGAAGATCCACATACCGGTAGATATTTCCTTGGCAGAATTGCGCGAAGAATTTATCAATTTGTGCGACGAATTAAATCTGGATGCCGTGATGGAGCCAGAGCGAGGGATTTAGTCTCGCACTCGCCCAAGCGGCTAATCTAGTGCCTGACAGAAAACCCCGTTTTTTTAGACAAAATTTTTAATTTTTTTCTGGTTTTCATTTCTAGAAGCGGATTTTTTTTTGCGCCGCAGGCAAAAAATTTTTTTCACCATACTCTGATCAAATATTAAACATTTTTGCGGAATTTAGGCCAGCATAGTCCTTAGGTTTTCGTTTCGGTTTTTATATTCGGGGGCTATCAAGCAGCGTGCTTTAATGCATCATCTAGAATATCACGGCGATCCATTCTTCTTCTTTTTTGAACTTGAT
>VFJV01000136.1 GCA_009885895.1 Gammaproteobacteria bacterium | reverse complement strand
TAACGGCTGTAGACCACGCAAGAAAAGACGCGTGTAAAGATAGTATTGAGGAGTAGATAATTAGATGGCAAAATATAGAGGTCCTACTTGTAGATTAGCACGTCGTGAAGGCATGGATTTAATGCTAAAAAGCAAGCTCAGATCATTAGAATCAAAGTGTAATATGGAAATGGTCCCTGGTCAAAAGGTAGCTCGCCGTAGTCGCTTGTCTACGTACGGTACTATGTTGCGTGAAAAGCAAAAATTACGCCGTATTTACGGTATGTTAGAGCGACAATTTAAACGCTTTATGGATAAAGCGTCTCGTACAAAAGGTTCAACAGGGACCAACCTTATACAATTGTTAGAGTGCCGTTTGGATAATGTAGTTTATCGTATGGGTTTTGCCAGCACGCGTGCAGAAGCACGCCAAATGGTGAGTCATCGCACTATTCTTGTTAATGGCAGTATTGTTAACATCCCTTCATACCTAGTGAAGGCGGGCGATGCTGTTGAAGTAAAAGAAAAATGCAAAACACAGTTGCGTATCAGAGCGGCGTTAGAAAGCCAGCAACAAGTGGGTTTTCCAGCGTGGGTAGAAGTAGATATAGCCACAGTCAAAGGTAAATTTACTGCAGTACCACAACGCGATGAAGTTCAGTTAGAAATTAATGAGAATTTAATCGTTGAATTTTATTCACGATAACCGGGGAGTATTTTATGTTGCAAATGAGCTACGAACAGAAAGCCTATGACCTGCAAAATCCCTACGAGGTTTTGGCCCCAACTAATATTGCGGTCAAAGAAATTGGTCGTAGTACCTATGAAATTACCTTGGAACCTTTGGAAAGAGGTTTTGGCCATACTTTAGGCCATGTATTGCGGCGTATTTTATTGTCCTCTATGCCTGGGGCGGCTGTTGTCGAAGTCAAGATCGCCAATGTGTTGCACGAGTATAGCCCAATGGAAGGCGTTCAAGAAGATGTGATTGAAGTGTTGCAAAATTTAAAAGGCCTGGCATGCAAAATGCATTCGCGCCGAGAAGCCATTTTAAAATTAAATAAAAAAGGTCCTTGTATAGTTTATGCAGGTGATATTGAGACCGATTCCGATGTTGAGATCGTCAACAAAAAGCATATCATCGCCCATTTGTCTTCTAATGGCGCTATTAGCTTAGAAGCAAAATTGGTTATGGGTCGAGGCTACCAGGCGGCGGTGAATCGTTACCAAGACGAAGAGGACGCTAAGCCTGTAGGTGTTCTATTAGTGGATGCTTCATTTGCCCCCGTTAAACGCGTGGCCTATAGGGTTGAGAATGCGCGTGTAGAACAGCGGACTAATCTAGATAAATTAATTATTGAACTGGAAACCAATGGTACGTTGACTCCAGATGAAGCGGTTCGTAATGCGGCTACATTGCTGCAGCAACAGCTGATGGCCTTCGTTGATTTAAAAGATATCCATGGCCGTTCTGCCAGTCACCTGTTACAAAATTTAGATCCATTGTTAATGCGGCCGATCGAGGATTTAGAATTAACAGTGCGTTCAACCAATTGTTTGAAGGCAGAAAACATCTTTTTTGTAGGTGACTTGATTCAACGGACTGAAAACGATTTGTTGAAAACACCTAATTTAGGGAAAAAATCACTGACAGAAATTAAGGCTATTTTGATAGCAAATTCATTGTCTTTGGGTATGCGCGTTGAGAACTGGGTTCAGCCTAGGCGCATTATCAGAGCAGATGAAGACTTTGCTAAAAAGGCAGCCGCCGCCGCCGCGGCTGCCGAACAAGATGAAAGTGATAATGAACAGTAAACTTAAATGAACCTGGAAGGATAAGAAAATGCGACATCGTAATAGTGGTAGAAAGTTAAATCGTACCAGTGCTCACCGTAAGGCTATGTTTCAAAATATGGCAATTTCTCTGTTAGATCATGAGATCATTTCCACGACGCTTCCCAAGGCCAAAGACTTGCGCGGTATCGTCGAACCATTGATTTCATTGGCTAAAATAGATTCACTGGCCAATCGTCGCCTCGCTTTTAATCGTTTACGGGATCGTAAAATGGTGACAAAACTATTTAATGAAATCGGCCCTCGATTTAATACCCGCCCGGGGGGGTATACACGCGTCCTGAAATGTGGTTTTAGGCCGGGAGATACCGCACCAATGGCTATTATCGAGTTGGTAGACCGTTTGGATCAATCACCCGTGACTGTTACCGAATAAATATAGAGTTATCGTAGGGTACACGAATAGGTGGACCCTTATAGATCGTTCATATTGTACTCATGCTCTATTTTTGCTACGATGTCGGCTATAGTTATATCCCTGCCTAGGCTAGGTGACAAAAAATGCTCAGAATAAAAGCGAAGAAACCCATGCAACGCGCTATAAAGCGTGCTATAGACTTAATTTTAGCCATATTGTTGCTGCCAGCCTTTTTCTTTTTCTTACCTATTATGGCTCTTTTGATTAAAATAGACTCCGTTGGCCCTATTTTTTACCGTGATGAGCGTATGGGCCGTTGGGGCCATCCCTTCAAATGCTGGAAATTTCGCACTATGCACCTGGGTTCGGATGCCCGCAGTTTGACGTTGAGCCCACAAGACGAGCGTATTACTCGTGTAGGGCAATGGCTGCGCAAGACCAGTTTAGATGAATTACCACAAGTAATACATATACTTATAGGGCAAATGTCTTTTGTGGGGCCTAGGCCGCCAATACTCTGTTTAGCGGAGAAATATACACCACATCAAGCACAACGCTTACAAATGCGCCCCGGTTTAACGGGTTGGGCTCAAATTAATGGGCGTAATATTTTGCCCTATGAAGAACGCCTAGAATACGATGTTTGGTATGTTCAAAATTGGAGTATTTTATTGGATCTGAGGATCCTTCTGAAGACCCCTGCCGTTGTATTAAGTCAAAAGGGGGTTTATCAAAAACCACTTGCCACTGAAAAAACAGCCCTTTCTGAAGAATTATCGGCCAGGTTGACGGTAAACCAAGAATAGGCGAAATATTTCGCGTTATTAATGTTCAAATAATAGCCAATATCATTGAAATCAGAACCCTATTCCTGTACAATATGCCCAACTTAAAAGAATGTGTTGCCAACGCTGTTTATAATACAGTATTCATCAGGACCCGCCTCATGGGCTTATTTTTTAGACACTGAGGTCATATACAGGAGAAAAAAATGACGGTTGTAGCTAATAAACGATCACTAATGTCTTTGTATTCGGAACCTACCGATTTACAATCGCATTGTGTGCGTATTGTTATTGCCGAAAAAGCTTTAGCGGTAGATATTATCGACCTCAAATTTGAAGATCGCGCTGAGGAGTTGCTAAGCCTAAACCCCTACCAATCCGTGCCTACTTTAGTGGACAAAAACTTAGTCTTATATCAACTGAATATCATCTTAGAATATTTAGACGAGCGCTTTCCACATCCACCTTTAATGCCTGTTTACCCCGTAGCACGTGCTGAAACAAGGCTACGTTTATCCCGCATTGAAAAAGATTTATTTGCTTTATATCAACAGGTAATGACGGCAAAAGAAGAGCCTTATAGGCAGTTGGCGCGCCAGCAATTACGCGATTCTTTGATTACAATTGCGCCTGCATTTAAGAATAACGCCTATTTTTTAAGCGACGATCTGACTTTAGTCGATTGTTGTTTATCGGCTTTATTATGGCGCCTGCCGTATGCAGGCATTGAGTTGCCAAATCATGCCCGTGCGGTTACAGAGTATGCACAACGCATGTTTGAGCGCGAAACATTTTACAATAGCTTAAGTAGTGCTGAGCATGAAATGCTAGTTTAAGGAGGCATAATGGCGACATCAACTAAGCCCTATCTCGTACGTGCTTTGTACGAGTGGATGCTGGATAATAATTTAACTCCCTTTGTGGTTTTAGATACCACGATTATAGGGGTTAAGGTTCCAGTACAGTACATTAAAGATGGGAAAATTGTTTTAAATATTTCCCCTACAGCAACCCAAGATTTAAGCTTAACCAACCAAAATTTATCGTTTTCCGCAAGCTTTTCTGGGCTTTCGCACAACATTGAGGCACCTATGCGTGCTTTAACCATGCTGTATTCGAAAGAAACAGGGCAGGGCATGGCTTTTGACATTAGTACTGAGGATGAAGATGAAGGTGGTGCGCATGGCGGCGGAAAGAATAAGCCGGAGGCTAAACCCACCGGAGTAAAGGGTGGTGCTAAAAAACCTATCCTAAAGGTGGTAAAATAGCACTTGTCTTTAACTGAATGATACTACAATCGTAGGAGATACTCATTATGAATAGAACATTGCAAATCAAAGAAATGGCACTACCCCTAGGCAGTTTAGAGGCTTATATTCAGCGCGCTTATGGTGTTTCAGTGTTAACAGAAGAAGAAGAGTCCAATCTGGCTTTGCGCTTTTATGAAGGCGGCGATCTAGATGCGGCACGCCAACTGGTTATGGCGCATTTGCGTTTTGTGGTACGTATAGCCAATGGCTACTTAGGCTATGGCCTGGCAGTAAGCGATTTAATCCAGGAAGGTAATATTGGTTTGATGAAAGCGGTTAAACGTTTTAATCCCCACATGGGGGTGCGCTTGGTCTCTTTTGCCATTCACTGGATTAAAGCAGAAATCCATGAGTTTATTATTCGCAATTGGCGTATTGTTAAGGTTGCAACGACTAAAGCGCAGCGAAAATTATTTTTTAACTTACGTAATGCAAAAAAAGAAATCGGTGTTTCTTTTACGGCTGCAGAAGTGGCTGCCTTGGCGGCGGAATTAAATGTTTCTCATAAAGATGTGCGTGAAATGGAAATTCGCATGTATGCACACGACATGGCTTTTGATGCACAAGACGATGATGAAGACTCCGCGGTGGCTCCAGCCCATTATTTGGAAGATATGAGATTTTCTCCTGGCCTACAGCTTGAACACACTGACGAAGAAGATCACAGCCGGCAAAATTTACATGCTGCGTTAGAGGGCCTAGATGATCGTAGTCGCGACATTGTTAGTGCACGCTGGTTAGGGGAGAAAAAGTCCACTTTAGAAGATCTCGCAGCACGCTATCAAATTTCAGCAGAGCGCGTACGTCAAATTGAAAAAGTAGCGTTGCAAAAAATGAAAAGCCAACTGCAGAGTAATGTAGCGGCATAGACTGTTATTACGGCATCCTCATCTTCGGCCTGAAGGTAACGTGTTTGTAATGGCGAAAAGGATAAAAGAATGAAAAGGATATTTTACTGTACTACTTTACTGTGTTTAATAACACCTTTATCGTGGGCGATGTTTTGTAATACGCCTCAAGGAACGAAAGGCTGGATTGAGCAAGGCATGAGCGAACAGGATGTTACGGCCGCTTGCGGAGCGCCCAGTAGTGCCACGCAAATAGATAAAACCAATAATCGCCTAAACGCCACTCAATATTGGAATTATCAACAGCAAACCACATCACAACTATTGCCTCAAGGACCCGGTCCAACGCAATACAGTAGTGTGAAGGTCAGTCGCTCACCCAATACCTTGGTAGCGGAGATTAATAACAATCTCATTAGTAGTTTGGCGATAAATGGCGAATTTGTTTCATCTGGCAGTTGCCCTAATGGAGGTTTTGTGAGCGTGGGTAATAACGTTGATGTATTGATATCCCGCTGTGGTACGGCGGCACAAGTAACCTATCAATATGAAAAAGACACATCGGCACAGCCGCCGATTACACAATGGACCTATCAATTGCCAGGAGGCCAGTCGATGAATATTCAATTTGAAAAAGGTGTGGTGAGTGAGCTTAGTCAGTAACCGTAGTTGGACAGTCTTAGGTATAGAAACCTCTTGCGATGAAACCGGTGTCGCAATTTACGACAGTGTAGAGGGCATTATAGCCGAGGCGCTTTATAGCCAGGTGGAACTGCATCAACGCTATGGCGGTGTGGTTCCTGAACTAGCCTCACGGGATCATATACGAAAAACCCTCCCCCTGATCGCAACAGTCTTAAAGAAGGCAGGATTAAACGCCGAAGATCTGAATGGCGTTGCGTATACTTCGGGACCGGGTTTAGTAGGCGCGTTATTAGTCGGTGCGTTATTGGGACGTAGTCTTGCCTATGGGTTGAATATTCCGGCCATAGGGGTACATCATATGGAGGGGCATTTATTAGCGGCTTTATTGGAAAAAGAAAAGCCCGAATTTCCATTTTTAGCCCTACTGGTTTCAGGCGGCCATACCTTATTAGTCGAAGTTTCTGCCTTCGGTGTTTATACCATTTTGGGGCAATCCGTAGACGATGCGGTGGGGGAAGCTTTTGACAAAACGGCTAAGTTATTGGGCTTAGGCTATCCTGGTGGTCCTGCATTAGCGCGAATGGCCGAACAGGGCAATGCGAAGCGTTTTCGTTTCCCTCGTCCTATGGCAGATAAAGCCCATTTAGATTTTAGTTTCAGCGGTCTTAAAACCCATGCCATGGTGACATATAAAGCTTTATTGGCAAAAGGGGAAGACAATGAAGGCATGCGTGCCGATATTGCCGCCGCCTTTCAAGACGCTGCAGTAGATACCTTACTGATCAAATGTAAGCGGGCGCTAGCTCAAACGGGTTTAAAACAATTGGTAGTGGCGGGTGGCGTGAGTGCCAATCGTTTATTACGACAAAATTTACAACAATTTATGCAACAACAGGGCGGAAAAGTATTCTTTCCTCGTCTAGAATATTGCACTGATAATGGTGCGATGATAGCCTATGCAGGCTACTTACGCTTACAAGCAGGTGAAAGAGCAGAACTAACCGTAGGCGTAAAACCACGTTGGCCATTGGGGGAGTAAGGGTGTTATTGTAGCGGCAACGAGGATTGGGGCAACGTGCTTTTTTAAAAAATGGGTGCGGGCAGTTATAATTTTAAACAGTATGACAGGAGACTAGCGATGAGCATGAATAATTCAGAAAATGGAGCACCACTTCCAGATCAGGATTCGCCGGATAAAAATAAGAGTCGGCTTGAGCAATGGGATCGCTTTCTTAAGAGCGCACAGATCCAACAGATAAAACAGGTAGGCTCAGAGTACCTCTGCTATTTTCTGCGCACCCTTGCGCATCCTTACCGTGCGCTGAAATCGACACAAAGTACACCGTTGTTGAATGCATCTATCACCATGGGCCTGGTGGCACTATTATCCGCTTTATATTGTTTTACTTGGTTTTGTAAATTGGGTTTAATATCGCCCTTTGGCTTAGGATTTTTAAAGCCCCTATTATTAACCGCCTTAGGTCTTTTTGTGGCCTGCGGTTTAAGCTACGGCGTTCTGCGCATCGAAAAAATCACTATTGAGCCAAAATTATTAGTCAATCGCTTCGCCAGCCTTCTGGTTCCTTCCATTGTTGCGTTAGTGTTGGCGATTGTTTTGTTATTGACGGGATTATTGTTGTTTTCGTCCTTCTTTTTGGCAGTAGCGTATCTGTTTGTCTTTATAGGCCTTAATGTACTGATGCTTCAATATCCGCTGAATACGGAGTCTGGGCTTATTGATAGCTTCTATCTGATTGTGGCAGCCAATGCAATCACGGGGTATATTTTTTATAAGCTGGTGGCGATTATTATTTTTAGTGCCATGGGTGGCTTTGGGCTTTTTTAAGGGCTTGTCCTTAGTATCAGAAGAAGCCACCGAATGCGCTATAAAAGCGTAGTATGATGTACTTAGAAGAAGCATAGGATCAGAGGATAACATGAGCAAAAAACAGACAGCAGCCTTTCAATTTGAAACAGCCTTACAGCAATTAACCGACATCGTCGATACCCTGGAAAAAGGCCAATTGGGCCTGGAGGAATCTCTAGATTTATTTGAAAAAGGAACCACACTAACCAAGCAATGCCAAAGCGCTTTAAAACAAGCAGAACAAAAAGTACAGATTTTAATTGAAAAAAACAACAGTGCCGAATTAGAAGCCTTTGATGCCAATGACGATGCTAGCACCTGATTGCTTACGCGCAGCACAAGAACGCGTGCTTCCACAGTTAACGCGCTATCTACAAGAAGCACCTATGGCGGCGCGACGTTTATTATCCGCTATGTCTTATGCCAATTTGGAAGGAGGTAAACGTTTACGCGCGGCTTTGGTGTATGCTGCTGCTAAGACCTTTGGCGCGCCTTTAGCACATGCCGATGCTGCCGCCGTGGCAGTGGAATTTGTGCATGCCTATTCTTTAATTCACGATGATTTGCCGGCTATGGACGATAGTCCTCTGCGCCGAGGTATCGCTTCTTGCCATATTGCTTACGATGAAGCCACAGCTATTTTAGCGGGCGATGCCTTGCAAGCCTTAGCATTTGAAGTATTAGCCAATGATGAGCAACTCTTGGTGGTTACGCGATTAAAATTGGTGCAACGCTTAGCGAAAGCCAGCGGTTTGCAAGGTATGGCGGGTGGGCAAATGATCGATTTAATCTATACGGGTAGCGTAGAAAAACCTTCTTTAGCCGAATTACAACAAATGCACCGTTTAAAAACCGGGGCCTTGTTGGAAGCCAGTATTTTGATGGGCTGCGATTGTGCGGGATTAAGTGCTGCCTTGATAAGAAAAAGCATCAGTGAGTATAGCAAAGCCTTAGGTCTTGCCTATCAAATTCAAGACGACATACTCGATGTAGTGAGTGTGGCCGGTAATTTAGGTAAACCACAAGGCCGCGATGCTGAGTTGAATAAAATGACATACCCCGCAGTGGTCGGTTTAGACAAAGCCTATGAAATGCGTGAAGAATTATATCAGCATGGCATAAAGGCTTTAGAGTCTATAGAGTTGGATACCGCGCAATTGCAAGAACTGCTCTGTTTTGTGGTTAGGCGTGATAATTAAAATCGCTCTGCGCTGGCATTAGCCCACGCCTCGGCGAAACTGTCTGGAATCATTTCACCCAAGAGAGCACCGGGTTCTAGAAATTCATACAATTCGGCGTAGGTTTTAGCGGTAAAACCGCTGGTTTGTCGGAATAAATGTTTAGGGCTTAAATCGGCAATGCTTTTAACGCCCATAGCACCGGCCAACTCCAACATGCTCTCAATGGTGGCGGCATGATAATTGTTAACACGCACCGATTTATCGCTGACAACCAAACCTTTGGTCAAACGTGGATTTTGTGTTGCAACCCCTACAGGACAAGTATTGGCATTGCATTGCAAAGATTGCAGGCAACCTAGGGCGAACATCATAGCACGGGCTGAATTACAGATATCAGCACCTAAACAAAATTTATCGATGATATCAAAACCAGTGGCCACCTTACCGCTACAAATGATGCGAATTTTATCCTTAAGCTTAGTGCCGACCAAAGCATTGCGTACAAAGCGCAACGCCGGAAATAAAGGTTCGCCTAAATGATCGGCAAATTCTAAAGGTGCCGCGCCTGTTCCGCCTTCGGAGCCATCTACTGCAATAAAATCGGGAAAAATGCCGGTTTTAAGCATGGCTTTACAGATACTTAAAAATTCTGACCGTATGCCTATGCACAATTTAAAACCCACCGGTTTGCCACCTGATAATTCGCGCAATTGCGCTACAAACTGTAGCAGGCCTTCGGGGGTTGAAAATTCGGGGTGCGTAGGGGGGGAAATGCAATCTTTTCCAAGCGGGATACCGCGAATGGTGGCGATTTCTTGATTTACCTTAGCGGCAGGTAAAATCCCTCCATGTGAAGGTTTAGCACCTTGAGATAATTTAATTTCTATCATTTTAACCACGTCTAAGGTGGCTTTTTGGGTGAATTCTTTGGGGCAAAAACGGCCCTCATGGGTTCTAGCACCAAATAAGCCCGTGCCCAATTGAAAAATAATATCGCCGCCTTGCAGATGGTAAGGGCTTAAGCCACCTTCACCGGTATTATGGGCAAAACCGCCCAGTTTAGCGCCTTTGTTTAGCGCCATGATGGCATTAGGGCTTAAAGCACCAAAGCTTAATGCTGAGACATTTAAACGCGAAGAGTGGTAAGGTTGGCTGCATTGTGGTCCACCGACCATAATATAACTTTCATCATGACTTAATATTGTTGGGCATAATGAATGGCGTATGGAAAAATAACCCGGTGCACGCACGTCATTTTGCGTGCCAAAGGGTTGAGTATCGCGTTGATTTTTGGCTCGCTGGTAGACCAAGGCGCGGATTTCGCGGTTAAAGGGGCGCTCACTTTGGTTTGATGCGATAAAATATTGCTGTATTTCGGGGCGAATTAACTCCAGCATAAAGCGTATATGACCCAAGATGGGAAAATTACGCAAAATAGCGTGTTTGGTCTGCAGCAAGTCATAAGTACCCACAATGATGAAAAATATTCCAGCAACGATAATGAACTTTAGGGGAAACCACATCATTAGGACTATAATGGCGGGTAAAATCAGGAGTAAAAAAGCAAAGATAACGAGTCGTTTCATTTGGGGCCTTTTTGTGTAGCGGGGATCCATTTGCCTAGGTTAGCCTATTTGAAAGGGATCTTCAAGTGTGTTGAGCTCAGGCCATCTTTTATTCTATATTGCCCATAGGGGTCAGCAAATACTGAAGATCATCCGCTTCTAAACGGCCGCCAGTAGAGACGTCGTTGGCGAAAATATCGTTTAATAAAGTTTGCTTTTTTTGTTGCAGGTGAATGATTTTTTCTTCCACCGAGCCTCGTGTAATCAATTTATAGATAAAGACGGCTTTATTTTGCCCTATACGATGGGCCCGATCGCTGGCTTGGTTTTCGGCGGCGGGGTTCCACCAGGGGTCGTAATGGATAACGGTATCCGCGGCGGTTAAATTTAAGCCTGTGCCACCGGCTTTTAAACTCAATAAGAATAAAGGCACTTCGCCATTTTGAAATCGGCTCACTGGGGTTTGCCTGTCTTTAGTGCTGCCGGTTAGCAACACATAGGGAATATCTAGGGCTTTTAATTCGGGTTCAATTAAACTTAACATGCTGGTGAAGGTGGAAAATAATAATATTTTCCGCCCCTCTTCTATCATTTCAGGCAAGACAGATAGCAAATATTCTAATTTAGCGGATTGTGCAATAGATTGCGCCGATTCTAATTTAACCAAACGCGGATCACAACAGGCTTGACGTAATTTTAATAGTGCATCTAAGATCTCAATATGGCTTTGAGCAAAGCCTTTTTGAGTCAATATTTTTTGTATTTTATTGCCTACACTCAGACGTATACTTTCATAAAGAATAGCTTGTTCTTCATTCATGTCGATTAGTTGTATCATTTCATTTTTGGGTGGCAAATCAGAGGCGACTACACTTTTGGCGCGACGCAATAAAAAGGGCGCGATGCGTTTTTGCAAGGCTAATTTTCGAGCCCCATCGCCCTCCTTTTCAATAGGATACCTAAATAGTTTATTAAACGATTTTTGATTGCCCAAATAGCCGGGTAACAAAAAGTGGAATAAAGACCACAACTCGCCCAAATGGTTTTCCATGGGTGTGCCCGTTAAACATAAGCGGTGTTCGGTTTCTAATTGTGTGACAATGGAAAAAGCCTTGGTGTTGGAGTTTTTGATCCATTGTGCCTCATCTAAAATAATATAATAATAGGATAATTGTTCTAGTAGGGGTTGGTCATGTAAGATAACAGCGTAGGTGCTTAAAATGATGTCATGTTGTTGCAATAAATCTTTTTCGTTAGGGCGATCGGCTCCTTGCAGTATTAACACCGTTAGGTCGGGGGTAAATTTTTTGATTTCACTGTGCCAATTGGTGACCAAACTTGTGGGTGCGATAATGAGAACTGGTTTTTGGAAACGCCCGCGGTCTTTTTCCATGGCCAAGTGCGCCAGCGTTTGCACCGTTTTGCCCAAACCCATATCGTCGGCCAGAATGCCGGCTAAGTTATGTGTTCTTAAGAATTGCAACCAAGTTAAGCCTTCTAATTGATAATGTCTAAGCTCTCCTTTAAAACTATCTGTGGGCTTTAAAATGTCTTTAGATAAGGGAAAAGCATTCCATTTTTGACTGAGATACTCTAATTCAGGAGGTATCTGCCATTGTATATCCGGTAGGGAAAAATTTTCTTTGTGGCCTATGAGTTGCGAGGCAAAGAGTGCATTGATAGGAAAATCATTTTCTTTTAAACTGGTTTTGTCATAAATCTCGGTTAGGGTGAGCAAAATATTTTGAAAGCGGTGCATGGGAATTGCTATTTTTTTTCCATTTTCTAAGGTGAGATTCAATAAACCATTTGGATCTAAGTCTAAAATAGCTGAAAGACTTAAGTTTGCATAATCATTTTGCAACAGCTGCGCTAATAAGGGGATTAAATTTATTTTTTCATCATCGACCATAATGCCGACTTCTAGAGAAAACCAGTCCTTTTTATCGTCGTTTTTAATTTCGCCATACCAATCGTCGTAAATAGGGGCGGGGGCATAGATAAAACTGGCATCGTAAACGATGTCCCAACCTAATGCCGGCAGTTCTTGCTCTGCTGAGGCTAAGAAATGGGCTACATCCGCTTTGGCATCGCCCAGATGATAATAGCGTATGTAATCGCGCTTGACGAAAACGGGGCTTTTCTCATCAAAACGATATACGCCACGATCGTTTAACTGTAGTAGATAATTTTTTTCAACAGACCATTGTCTAGGGTATACAAAAAGGGTGTCATCGCATAAATCATATAAATTCTGTTCATAGTTATCGGGTTGGCAGGAAGCGGCCTCATAATGAAAGGTGATGGTGGCATAACTGTAATTGGATTCATAGCGATGATACCGTGCGACAGTAGATTTGGATAATAACACTCGCGAACTGTCTGCGCTGTATAAGGTGAGCGTTGCCGTGGGGGTTATGGCGCGTTCTTCAATCGTGCCGGCTACAGGTAGAGGGGGGAGAGAACGCGCGATTGCCCAAGCGTCAAAGGCGGTTTTCAAAAATCCGCCTTGATCGGGGTAATAAGTGGGCATAGCTAAACACTGCGCTAAGGTTTTAGCCGATAGGGTAGTGCTAATAGGACCGACTTGTTGTGTTGCCATGTTGTAATACAGAAATGGTTTTACTGGCCAGAGCGAAACGATCGCGTTTTTAGCCGTGTGTGCGCAATACTTAAAACCGCCGTGGCTTAAACGCTCCCAATCTAAGTGTATTTTTTCAGCAGACTCTTCCCAAATTAAGGGTTTGGTGCTGGCTTGCCAAAAAGCACGTCCCGTTTTAATCAAGGTGCTGATGAGGTCTATGGGAGTTTCAGGATGTAAGCGATAGCGTTCGCCTAGATCTTCTGGGTTGTAGAGGTGGTAACGTCGTAATTGTTGTAAGGCGTAAATATCGGGGCTGCTTAATAATTCCAAATCGCGCATATCCACAAGTTTAGCGGTTTTAAGGGCACTCGGACTATAACCCCCTTTTTTAAGGGCTTTGCTTTGATATAAATCAATGAATAGGTATCGTGGCTGTTCTTCATCAAAACCAAAAGACAAGACATACAGCAGCACTTCATCCCTAACAGCGTGGCTTAATGGTGCCTCTAAATTGGGCGTGTACGTTTCATCTAGCCAAGTTTCCCAGACGTTATAGCGGTTTTTTTCAAAACCCGCATAATTACGTACGGCTTTATCCATATTGGCTTCTAATTGGTACAATGCTGCGGCTACGTGCCGGCAATTAAAGCCCATGGAACAAGAGCAGGTGCCAATGATGTTGCTGCGCGTGTGCTTTGAAGGGTCTAGTACAATATTAACGCGATAGGTTTGCAGGCCATTACCCTGCACCGTTGCGCCTACCGCTTGCCCGCTACGAAACGTTAATTTAGAAATTTGTTTGCTTAAAAACAGTTGTCGGCCATAGCTTACGCATCCTGGCGAAAAATGAGTTTTAAACAGTGTATTGATGTCAAATTTTTCCGACATAGTGGTACTGGTCTCCGCGTGTGTTTAGGCCACAGCGCTTTTTTGTAATGCAATAATTTCTTGGATGCCTTTTTCAGCTAAGAGTAGCATTTGGTCTAATTCACTGCGGCTAAAGGCTTTCTCTTCGGCGGTACCTTGAATTTCGATAAAGCGGCCGTTTTCATCCATGACCACATTTAAATCGGTTTCAGCCTGGCTGTCTTCGCTGTAGTCCAAATCAAGCAGGGCTTGTTGATGGTGCAATCCTACGGATATGGCAGCGACCCAATGGGTAAGCGGCGATTCGCTTAAAATTTGACGTTTGCGCAAGAGTGAGATGGCATCGTGTAAGGCCACACAACTGCCGCTGATGGCCGCCGTGCGTGTGCCGCCATCGGCTTGAATGACATCGCAATCCAATTGTAGGGTGTTTTCACCCAATAACGATAAATTAATGGCTGGACGCAGAGCGCGCCCGATTAAACGTTGGATTTCCACCGTGCGGGCACTTTGTTTGCCCCTGGCTGCTTCACGATCATTGCGTTCATGGGTTGCTCTAGGCAATAAGCCATATTCGGCGCTTAACCAGCCCTTGCCACTGCCTTTTAAGAATCGTGGCACACCGCGGATGATACTGGCATTGCACAATACTTTGGTGTCGCCATATTCAACCAATACGGAGCCTTCGGCATGCTTGGTGTAAGAACGGGTAAAGCGGATCGGGCGTAGCTCATCGTGAGAGCGATTATTGGTGCGCATGGATAACCTCATTAATGAAAATGACTGCATTATACACAAGTGTGCATATAGAAAGCCAGCATTTCGGTTGCTGGATTTAAAAACCAATGTCTGCTATGTTAGCAAAAAAATTTAAGGTATAGCTATGATACGCAGTATGACAGGTTTTGCGCGCCATGAATCGGCGCATCCACAGGGCATTTTGTCTTGGGAAATAAGAGCGGTGAACCACCGTTTCTTAGATATTCAATTTCGTCTACCCGATGCTATGCGTGCGCTGGAAATGCGCTTTCGTGAAGTGATACGACTACAGGTTGAACGAGGTCGTATCGATGCAACGCTAAAATTACAATGGTCACTAGATAAAACAGGCGCTTTACAATGCGATGAAGTGCGCCTTAAAGCCTTATTGGCCGTAGTAGAGCGTATTGAAATCCTATCTCCTTTTTCACATAGCGCGCCTTCTTTAGATTGTTTACTGACGTATCCAGGCATTATTAAGGATGTGGAAATGGAGGTTACTCAGATCGAAGCCGAGGCCGTAAGGGCTTTAGAACAAGGTTTAGCCAGTCTAAATGATAGTCGTCAGCGAGAAGGGGATGCGTTAAAACACGCGATTATTGAACGTTTGCATAAGGTGGAAGCCTTGGCTAAAGAAGTAGGGTTGCGTCAACCCGAATTATTACAACGCCAGCAAGCAAAGTTACTAGAGCGCTTACAACAAAGCCCGGTACAGGGCGATGCACAGCGTTTAGAGCAAGAATTGGTATTTTGGGCGCAAAAGGTTGATAATAGCGAAGAAGTCGATAGGCTCTTAGCGCATGTAGCCGAAGTACGGCGTATTTTACAGCAAAGCGGCAGCGTGGGTAAAACCTTAGATTTCATGATGCAAGAGCTCAATCGTGAGGCGAATACCATGGCCTCAAAGTCCTTAGACAGCCAGGTGTCTAAGGCGACGGTTGATTTAAAAGTGCTCATAGAACAAATGCGTGAACAAGTCCAAAATATCGAGTAGGTGCTGATGACACAACAAGGAACTTTATACATTATTTCCGCACCCTCTGGGGCAGGCAAAACGAGCTTAGTAAAGGCCTTGTTGCCGCAGCTCAGCAATGCACAGCTGTCTATTTCTTACACTACACGGCCTGCACGGGCGGGGGAAGTGGACGGGGCGAATTATTTTTTTGTGGATGAAGATACTTTTTCAGAAATGGTAGAGGCCCAAAGTTTCATGGAATATGCCTCCGTCTTTGGTTATCACTATGGCACGTCCCACGAGTGGGTGGAGCAGAGACTTGCACATGGCATCGATGTTATTTTGGAAATTGATTGGCAGGGGGCAAGACAATGTCGTATGTTTCATCCGGATAGCCTACTGATTTTTATATTGCCGCCGTCAAAAGCGGTATTACAGCAGCGATTGGAGGCCAGAAGCCTAGACAGTGTAGAGGTTATTCAGCGGCGGATGGGAGAGGCCAGCAAAGAAGTCTCCCATAGCCATGAATATGACTATATTGTGATCAACGATGATTTTTCTTGCGCCCTAACCGAGCTTTGCGCCATTTTTACCGCAAATAGCCTAAAAACACAACGCCAACTGGCCAGAAATAAGGGCATTTTGGATGAAATCCTGTTATAATGGACTCGGTTTTTAAAGATTTAATCAGGAGTTCAATATGGCCCGCGTTACCGTAGAAGATTGTTTAAAGCACACCGATAATCGTTTTAGTCTGGTTTTATTGGCGGCAAGACGTGCTCGCCAATTATCGATGACGGCGATGCAACCCTTCGTCGAAGCTGAAAATGACAAAAACACCGTTGTGGCTTTGCGTGAAGTGGCGGTAGGGGAAATTAATATTGATAAATTAAATGAATGGGATAAGCTGTATCAGCCCATACCTATGGCTCAGCAGATGGCGCAAAATCACCAGATCCCCATGGACGATGACATTATCTAAACAAGCTTATGTAGGATTATGGATGAGGGGATGAGATGGCCGATGACTACTTTGCTCCGTTAGCTAAAATTTTATCAGCCCACTACACTTCATCCGAAATAGAGTCTGTACACAAGGCCTACCTTCTAGGTCGCGAAGCCCACGAAGGCCAGTCCCGTTATAGCGGCGAACCTTATATCACCCACCCCGTTGCAGTCGCCGGCATTCTGGCGCAAATGCACTTGGATGCACCTACTTTACAAGCCGCCTTATTACACGATGTTATTGAAGATACGAAAGTTGATAAGCAAACTATCGCCAAATTGTTTGGCCAGGATGTCGCTGAATTGGTGGATGGCGTCAGCAAGTTAACGCAAATTAAATTTGAAAATAAAGCCGAAGCGCAAGCGGAAAATTTTCGTAAAATGATTTTAGCTATGGCCAAAGACATACGTGTGGTTATTATTAAATTAGCCGATAGGCTGCACAATATGCGTACGCTAGGGGTATTTCCAGAAGCTAAACGCACACGCATTTCACGAGAAACCCTAGAAATTTACGCCCCTATCGCCAACCGTTTAGGGATGCATAGTTTTCGCATTGAATTTGAAGAATTGGGTTTTGTAGCACTGTATCCCTTGCGCTATAGAGTGTTAAAAGAATCTGTGGCCAAAGCACGCGGTAATCGTAAGGAAATTTTAGCCGAAATTGAAAGCACGGTGCAACGGGCTTTAGGACGTTCTGGCATTTCTAGTATTAGTGTACTTGGGCGAGAAAAACACCTTTATAGCATTTATAAAAAAATGGTGAACAAACGCATTTCTTTTTCTGAAATAATGGATATGTATGCTTTTCGTATTATTGTGAGCTCCGTAGACAGTTGTTATCGTGCCTTGGGTGCAATGCACACTTCATTTAAACCGGTGCCAGAACGCTTTAAGGATTATATTGCGATCCCGAAGGCGAATGGTTATCAATCTTTACATACGGTTTTGTTTGGGCCTTATGGTGTGCCCATTGAAATTCAAATTCGCACCGAAGACATGGATGCAACGGCAGAAAGTGGTATTGCCGCCCATTGGCTATATAAAACGTCAACCAAAGGCAAAGATCGCGCGCATTTACGTGCCCAAGCCTGGTTGCAAGGTTTAGTGGAGATGCAAAAAGGCGGTGACAGCTCCTTGGAATTTATTGAAAATGTTAAAATAGATTTATTTCCGGATGAAGTCTATGTTTTTACCCCTAAGGGAACTATTTTAGAATTACCGCGCGGCGCTTGTCCTATTGATTTTGCGTACGCCATTCATACGGATATAGGCAATGCATGTGTTGCGGCCAAAGTGAATCGACGCTTAGCACCGTTAAGCAGCCAATTATTAAGCGGGCAAACGGTGGAAATTATGACAGCACCCGGCGCAAGGCCCAATCCTGCCTGGCTTAATTTTGTGGTTACAGCCAAGGCGCGCAGTGAAATCAGACAATCGGTTCAAAAACAAAAATTGAGTGAATCCATTGAATTAGGACGGCGCTTATTAGAGCGGGCATTGAGTACTTTATCGTTGCGCTTAGAAGATATTTCGCCAGAAAATTTAAAGTACGTATTGAAGGAGTCCAAGTTCGATACTTTAGATGCCTTGTTAGGATCTATGGGTCTAGGATCTCAAATTCCTTTGGCCGTTGCGCGTCGACTGGCTTTTGTCGTTAAAGACGAAGGGGCGGAAGAAGAACAAGAAAAACAAAAAGCAACGCGCATTTTAGAAAAACAACCGTTGATCATCAAGGGTAGTGAAGGCTTGGTTGTGACCTTTGCAGACTGTTGCAGACCCATTCCGGGGGATGTCATAGTGGGTATTTTATCGTCTGGCCGCGGCATGGTGATTCATCGCGAACAATGCAAAAAAGTTGCGCATTTACATGGGACACCCACCTGCATTTATTTAAGCTGGCAAGAAGAAACGGCAGGAGATTTTTATGTTGAAATTGTAGCCGATGTTTATAATCGACGCGGTGTTTTAGCAGAATTAGCCGCAACCATTTCGCATTCTTCGGCAGATATTGAAGATGTGCAAGTCAAAGATAAAGATGGTCGTTACAGTGAAATATTGATGCTGGTGATAGTGCGCGACAGAAAACACTTAGCGCAAGTCATGAGGCGTATACGCGCCTTGGAACCAACCATACGAGTCCTTAGAACTTAGGAGTACAGACTATGACAGAACACAGCGAACGCAAAGCCATTTACACAGATTACGCGCCAAAACCCATAGGCATTTATTCGCAAGCTTTGAAAATTGGGCAAACAATCTATTCTTCCGGGCAAATCGGTTTAATTCCACAAACAGGTGAAATGGCAGGAGAGGATGTTGTGACCCAAATACGCCAGGTATTTCTTAACTTAGACAATGTGGCCAAGGCCTGTGGTGCTACCTTGCAAGATTGCGTTAAGTTTACCGTTTATTTAATTGATTTAAATCATTTTCCATTGATCAATAAAATCATGCAAGAATACCTATCGCCCCCTTTTCCGGCACGTACTACGGTAGAAGTATCGCGTTTACCCAAAGGCGCTTTAGTCGAAGTCGATGCCATTATAGTGTTGAATACGAGGCTCGCAATTTAGGGAATTCTGATCACTAGTCAGCGGGCCATTTCGCAAAAGCGATTTCGCACCATATCAAGATCGACCCGGATGCCAGACCGACCGTTGATGTGCCAACCCTTTTCTTAACATATAAGGCATGATCCTCTGGCAGCGGGGGGGCTACTATCTTGCCTACTTGATTCTTCTTCTTGCGGATGCTTCTGTTTGTAGATTTCTTCAGCAGCGGCTTTAAAAGGTTCATCAACATTAAGGTTCTCTCTAGCACTTGTGTAAAATACACGCATGCCGTGCCCTGCCGCAAAGCTGTTAATAATTTCCTCAGATATTTCACGATTGCGAACATCATCCCATTTAGTCACTACAAGTATTTTGATAATATTCCTGGGCTGATTCGTTATCTGCTCCAGAAAGAGCGGCACTCTCTCGAATGAATGCCCATCAGTGCTGTCAAAAGCGAGAATTACAGCATCATCTGGCTTATAATAAGCAGTTACTGTTCTTTGAAATCGTTCTTGACCCGTAGTATCCCATATCTCTAATCTTACACATTTTCCATTAGTGTTGACCGTTCGGGATTTAAAATCGACTCCAATGGTTGATATATAATTCTCAGTATAGAAGTCATCAGAAAAACGAAGTAGCAGAGAGCTCTTTCCTACACCGATATCACCGATAAGTGAAATCTTATAGTTATCGTAATGCTCATATACGGCATCAGCAGGTAGTACCCTTGTTGTTGGCTGTACAAGTTGAGACTGGGGGCTCGCATTACCCGCTGATGGTAGGCTACTACTTAGAAAGCTGTAGTGTGGTGAAAGAAAGAGGCCTTCATTCTTTTCTGCTGCTTGTGGGTCTAAACAGCCCTTGGGTTGTTTAGGAAGGCTCCTTAATTTTAATTTGTCTCCTAGAACTAGAAACTCTAAGTCAATCTTACGGAGCTTTATTATCTCCTCGATCAGGTGTTTTAGGTCCTCTTCATTAATATTACCTATAAAAGTCATTTTTCTAGTCAAAAGGAAATGCATCTCTTGTAAGTTAGCTTTCAAGTGTGATTTAGGGAACTTTGTTCCGCTTAAAAGTGCCCGCAATAAGGTATCGTACCAAACTGAATTACTATATTCTTGTGCCACAGCTCTTAAAATACCTTCTATTTTCCCCCCAATCATTTGATATTTTACGGCGGCCACTATAGCTTTAGGAGACTGTTCTGGAGAAAGAACAAAGCAATTAGCCTTTTCCATAGCCTCGAAGACATAAATAATCCTATCAGCTATGGATCCTTCTTCTATGTTACCTGCACTATATTGAGATATTAATAATAATACTTTTTTCTTGTTAGCAGATGTATACTCGCTTGTTGAAATTTCATTTAAATCTATCGATGTAGCTATTGTCAAAAACTGTGACAAGCACTCTTTAGTCTTTGATGGATCTTTAGATAATAATTCGGCAAGATATCCATAATACAAGTCTTCGGCAAGATTTTTCAGAGGAGTTGGATTGAAGAAAGATGAATGTTCTCCGTCCATTTCAGCGCACAAATCTTCAGCGCTTATCGCCATTGCCTGTCGGTAAGCAATAGCCCTATATACCTTAGATACCTTAGAAGACATTCCTCCTGGTGCAAACGATTTCTTGGCGCATTGAAGTGATGCGTATGGGTTTCCGGCAGCAGATTTTTTTTGTAAGTCTTCATATGTTAGGTGGAGACTTTCGGCCTCTTGTTTTAATTCTCTCAAGTCGAAAGTAAAATTTACTTCTTTTTCAGTCATCTTCCCTAAGAAAGCTGTTAGCCGCAAACAGTTATTATACGAACCTGCTTTGTAGTCGCTCTCTATAATCGACATAATACTCTCAGTTAATTTTTCAACCGTAAATATTTTATTTTCTTTAGCTTTTCGAATAAGATTTTCCAGCTCATGATAATTAGTGAGTTTATATTTCAAAATAGACTCGACAATAAATTTTAAAACAGCTAATTCAACTGCAGTTGTGATGAATTTCGGTTCGTCTACAGCTTCAAGCCCTTCAAAAAACTTAAGGATTCGTTCTTCGTAATTGGCTTTAGTTGAGTAGCATAAAAAAAGTTTTTCGAATAAAGCATTAATTTCACATTGTGCTAAGATTTCGTTTTCACGAACGAAACCAATCAACGTTAATATCTTTTCGATAAACTGATTGTCTTCACTAGGCTTACGTGTATAATGGTCCATCATACTTGTCAACTCCGGAATTAGAGTCTCTACAAATATTTTTTTTTGCTCGGCAGCGATCATGATGGCCATCTCTAAAATCTCTTTTATATCTTGGCTCTGTGAAGAATTGAGTGGGTTAGCTACCTTATTTCGGCTCTTAGCCTGCTCTTCAAGCAAGAACTTAATCCAACCCCGCAACTGTCCACACTTTTCATCTTCCTCCGGGGTTAACTCCTCTTCCAAGAATTTTCTATAGTTCCCTTCCAGCGTCTGCAACTGTTTTTTTTGTTCATCCTTATCCGGAATATTTTTTATAACTGCTTCAGCTCGGGTACAAAGTTTCTTGAAATCTAATCCATCCAAATTAATTTCC
>VFJV01000115.1 GCA_009885895.1 Gammaproteobacteria bacterium | reverse complement strand
TGCATCATAAGGATGATAATTTCAAGATATCAGAGTACTAGCTTTTAAGCTAATAATCCGCTTTGTAAGCGTTTACCAAGCTACCGGCTTTAGCCGGTAGTGATTGACAGAGATTTATGGACTTAAAAATTTTGCGCCAACTATCATGGTGCCTAAACACTATTCTGCCACGGATGGCAGATCTGTTTATTGGTCATTACAATTTCCGAGTTACTTTGAGTCCACACCAAAACCTAAAAAAGGAAGCCGCATAGTAGATGATTTAAAAGCGGTGAAAATTTTGCTGGAAAGGTTTCGCGAAGCTGTTATAAACGGTAAAATTCTAATAATTTCAACTGCACCTTTCTATGAATTCATTAAAAAATCGCAGTTTGATTTTTTTCATAGCGATAGTGATGGTGACGAAGGTATTCGTCGAAATAGCGAAATGCCTAAAGAAGATAAAACTTTAATACTGTGTGAAAAGAAATTTGGTCGTAGGACATTTTCAGAAGTTAGCCCTTTTAGCCGAGGCTGTGTTAGAATTACGGTCTGTGATAAGTAAGTTAGTGTTTTATTTGAACGAACATGCCTTATCGACCGGGATATATACAATAGTCATACGGCTTATAGATCGTAACTTTTAAAAAAGATAACTAAATAAAGATTTATAGATGGGTGACTTCATATTTAGGGGGGGTTATGAATATAACATCAACGTTAAAGTTGATTGCAAAGGTAAGCTCAAATGTAAAAATATTGTCTTTAAGAAGCATAATAATTTTACAAGAAGATTCTGGTGGTGAGGAAAAATTTTCTATGGCCTTAGTAGGCCCACTGGCTGCGCTAATTGAAAACACACAAGACAAAATGACTATGACTTAGATTAATCCTTAAAGGCATTCGTCCTAACAGTGACATGCCTAAGGAAGATAAAACTTTAATACAATGCGCAAAGAAGTTTGGTAGTAGAGATTTCCCAGAAACCAGCCCTTTTACCCGGGCTTGTATTCGGATCGCCCTGCTGGATTAATGTCGCTATTTAAAACTTGTCATCCTATACACTTTGAGTTACAATGAGGACGGCGTTTAATAATTAACATTATGGGAGAAAACATAGCCATGAATACAATATTACCAATCTCGGCAACACTAAACGTGAATGCAAAACAGTTATCTTTAGGCGGTCTAGCAAGTTTACAAGATATTCCAGTTGTTAAAGCAGCGAATACCGTAGGGTTGGCGCTGATACTATCAGGGTTACCTGAAAACAATTCGGATCAAATGATTAACGCTTAATCATTTTAAATGCCAACCATACAAATCCCTCTGCATCTAAGAAAACCAGCTGCCCACCAGGA
>VFJV01000163.1 GCA_009885895.1 Gammaproteobacteria bacterium | reverse complement strand
TGAGTTAAAATAGCCAGTGACTGACAGGATAGTTGTCGCGTGAAGCAAAGCGTGTTACTTTACTGAGCGCATGATATATCCGCCCCAGAAATAAATCGAGCGATCACAAATCAAACTCATCGCCCAAATACACTTCTCGGACTTTTTGATCGGATAAAATAAGCTGTGGGGAACCTTGGCAAATGATTTCACCTTCATTGACGATGTAAGCGCGTTCGCAAATGTCCAAAGTTTCACGTACGTTGTGGTCCGTAATTAAAATTCCAATTTTTTTACTGCACAAATGGGTGATAATGCGTTTAATGTCGACCACAGAAATGGGATCTACACCTGCGAAGGGTTCGTCCAATAAGACGAAAGCGGGGCTGGTTGCCAGTGCTCGCGCAATTTCAACGCGGCGTCTTTCACCACCCGATAGACTGATGCCTAAATTGTCTCGTATATGATAAATATGGAATTCTTGCAATAATTCATGTAGGCGATGTTTTCGCTCTTCATCGGTTAAATGTTTTTGCAATTCTAGTATGGCTAGAATATTTTGTGACACGGTTAGTTTTCTAAAAACAGAGGCTTCTTGGGGCAAATAGCTTAGGCCTTTATGAGCACGCTCGTGGATGGGCAAATGCGTGATTTCTTCTTCATCTATAAAAATTTGTCCGCGGTCAGGGCTAACTAAGCCAACTATCATGTAAAAACTCGTTGTTTTTCCTGCGCCGTTTGGCCCTAATAAACCAACGATTTCTCCGCTGTTAATTTCCATGGAAACATTTTTAACCACGGTGCGTTTCTTGTAGCTTTTTTCTAAAGCAACAGCGCGTAATGTTTTTTGATTCATGGTTGTTTTTAGTCCGTTTTAGGAAGGTTATTAGGATCAATGACAATTTGTGTGCGTGCAGCTTTTGCATTAGGAACGGTCAGTGATTTTAAATTTTTATGAGCAATATCATATTCTAAGTGTTCACCCATAATGCTATTTTTTCCTTGCTGCACATAGGCATGGCCTAACAAAATGGCGTAATTTTTTTCCGGGAAAAATTTAATGATATCGGCGGTAGCGACCAACGGGGGTTTGCCTACGTCTAAAACGCTTTCATAATGGGCTTGCTTTTTTTTATCGCCTACAACCACCACCTGTGTTATTTTATTATTTTCACTGTAGGAGGTGACTTTATCGCCGCGCACGTGCGTGGTGCCTTGGTCTATGGTGACATTCCCCGTATAAACACCGACACCGGTTTGACTGTTTAAATCAGCCGTCTCGGCAGAAATCAACAATGGTTTTTGTTGATCGCTGTCTAGCGCATAGCCTATAGAGACAAGGCTGCTAAGACAGAGAAGGAATAGGAGTGGCTTTAATTGGATCATATGAACCTCGTGCTTGTGATAGTAATGTAACGTGCTTTTGCTCCAAATGGGCCGTCATGCCTACGGACGTTATTTTAACACCAGATTGCACCAATGTGACTGATTTATCTGTATTGGCTAGTTGTTGTTTTGGGAAAAAATGCAATAAAGAAGTGTTAATAACCGTGTCTTGATTCAGCGCGCCTGAAGGTTGATGAATGACAACATTGTCTATTAAATCTATTCTTTTAGTGCCATTAAATGTTTTTCCCGTTTTTGATGAAATATTCCAGGGCATTTTATTGTCTTTTGAATAGAGCGTGAGATTGGGTGTTGTTAATAGGCTGGAATCTTCGCTAACAAAATGCAGTAGTTTAGGGCTTTTCAATTCTGCTTGTTTTTGACCTAAGACATCAAATTGCACGCCGTGTATGTCGATGGCAAAAGCATCAACCCCGGAGGTTTCTTTTTTTGTATTGGGGTTAGCTGTGAATTGATACCACCCAAAAAAAGAAACAATGGCTAAAAGCAATAATAGAGCATTTAAAAAATAGTATTTTTTGGTGACTGTCATAAGAAGTCCTCGTGTACATCGTTAAAAGTGCCTTGCGCCTTCAGAATAAATTCGCACACTTCGCGTACGGCGCCTTCGCCTCCATTGCGACGTGTAGTGTAACGCGCGTACTGTTTTACGCTATCAACCGCATTGGCAACGGCTATGCCCAAACCTACGCGACGAATAATCGCGATATCGGGTAAGTCGTCTCCCATATAAGCAACTTCATCATCGCATATATTTAGCTTGGAAACTAAGTCTTCATAGGCCGTTATTTTGGTTTCAATGCCTTGATAGACATGTTCAATCTGCAATTGCGCCATGCGTTTATCGATTAAAGGGGAGCAATGAGAGGTAATGATGGCCGTATGAATGCCTGCTTTGGCCAATAATTTTATTCCTAGGCCATCGTGACAATGAAAGGCTTTAAGATTCTGCCCATCGTCCATTAAATAGAGCTTCCCATCGGTGAGTACACCATCAATATCAAAGATAGCTAAACGAATTTTTTTTGCGGCCTCTGTTAGGGTGTCTGTCATGATAGTCCTCATTATTGTTGTTTTATAACCCTGCCTGCATGAGATCGTGGATATTGATGGCACCCACTAACATAGCGCCCTCATCAACCACCAATAACGAGGTGATTTTAAAGGTTTCCATGATATCCAGGGCTTCAGCAGCCAGTAAATCGGGCGTGATGGTTTTGAATGTCGTGGTCATGACTTCTTTTAAGGGTGTTTCATGAATAGAAATGCCTTCATTCAACGTACGCCTTAAATCGCCATCGGTATAAATACCCAGGATGTGGCCTTGATTATCAACGATAGCCGTCATACCTAATAATTTTTGTGTCATTTCTAATAATGCGTGACTTACCATGGCAGAGTTTAAAATGCGTGGAATTTTATCGCCTGTGCGCATAATATCGCTTACGCGCGTCAATAAACGCCGCCCTAGAGAGCCACTGGGGTGCGAGCGTGCAAAGTCTTCTTTCGTAAAACCACGAGCATCTAATATGGCTACGGCCAGGGCATCGCCCATAACCAAAGCAGCTGTAGTGCTGGTGGTGGGGGCTAAGCCCAACGGGCAAGCTTCTTTGTCTATATGTGTATTTAAGAGTATATCGGCCGAACGTGCCAAAGTGGATTTATCATGCCCGCAAAGAGCAATTAAGGTTACTTTCAATTCTTTTAATAGAGGCAATAACGTTAAAATTTCGCTGGTTTCACCTGAGTTTGAAATCGCTAAGACTACATCCAGCTGGGTAATCATGCCTAAATCCCCATGGCTGGCATCGCCAGGGTGCACACAAAATGCGGGTGTACCCGTGCTGGCTAAGGTGGCGGCAATTTTAGCCGCTATATGCCCAGATTTACCCATACCGATGACAATCACACGCCCCTGGCAGGAAAGGATGGCCTCACAGGCGCGCACAAAGCCTGCATCGATATAATCAACCAGCTTCTGTATAGCCTGGCATTCTAGGTCAATGACTAATTTAGCGGCAGTGCAAAAATTTTTTTCCATTTATTCAATGACCTATGATATTTAGCTACGAACCTCTGCCCTATTTTAGCACAAAAAATGGATTCTGACTAGAGGGATACTATTTTTAAATGGCTATTTTCTAGATAAATTTGTGTGGCACCAGGCCCTAATTTAGCTAAGTCAAAATCTTCTTTTACCTGGTAGACGCCGGCAATGGCCACCAATTCCGCATCAAATTCGCGGCAAAAAATACGTGCCTCAGGCTGTTCTGTTCCAGCCAGGGCCCGACCGCACAATCGACCATAAACATGAATATTGCCGCCAGCAATGATTTCAGCCCCTGGGCTAACCATGCCTAGGATAATTAAATCATTTTCCGCATAGACTTGTTGCCCCGAACGTATGGATTGTAGGATGGTTTTGCTCTGTGCTGCGGGTAAGTTGCTTTTTGTATGAGAAGGTGTTTTTGGGTTATTGGTAGAGGTTTTTTTGGGATCCATCGAGGCCAAGCCCTGAGAAGAGGCCTCTTTTTTATACAATTCATTATTGGTGGCAATTCCTACTAGCTTTAACCCCCTGATATTTAATAAAATTTTGATGTCTGCAAAAGGGGGTAAGGTCTCTAGGGCGTAAGCATGTAGGTCCAATACGATAGGCGTTCCATTAAAAAATTGAGGGACTTGGCGTATTTTAGCATCCAATGCTTGCGCTAAATAATCTAAGTCATTGTTTTTTAAAGGCAATATAGTCAATGGAAACAAGCTGGCGCGTAATTGCAACGGATCTTGGGCTAGGGTTGCGGTCATGATGCAGGGTCCTCATGGTTATAATTATCAATATATAATAAACTATAATACGTTTGCTGGATACAGAGTATAAGGGGAAAATAATGAGTGCATCAAATGAACAGATCTTTAAAAATGGGTTTAAAGTAGGGATGAACTGGCTACTGAAGAAGGGTCCGTTTGCCGAAGCGGCCCAAAAACTTTTAAATGCGGCAGCCTATATCAGGGCGGGTCTAGATGACCAAAGTACCAGCAAAAAAGCGGGAATTCCATTAGAGGCCGTTGAGCAATTACGTAAACTACTAGAAAGCGCAAAGCCACTGGTAACGCATTAGGGTACGCGATGCGTGTAGCATTTTTTTGGGGGCTATATAGGATCATCGTGCAGGATTAAAAGTCTGCCCATAATCTCTGAAAAATTATTTTTTTTACGGAATGTCTATTGCATTATGGCGGCGATTGATTTATCCTGCACAGACTTAGATTAAAGTTCGCATTCGGTGAGGGAAATTTTCATGGATGCAAAGGTCATTTCAACTCTACTTTACGGGATTGCTCTTTTTTGTAATGCGGCATTGTTTATTCCACAAGCGTGGAGAATTTTTAAACGTAAAAGCGCAGAAGAAACGGATCTTATTACTTTTTTTGGATTCAATTTAATTCAACTCTTCGGTTTTTTTGATAGAGTTTACCATCAAGATTATGCGCTTATCGTAGGCCAAGGGGTTAGTTTTTTAGCCTGCGGTTTGGTAACGGTGCAGTTGCTTTTTTATAAAATGAATAAATTTAAAATTGAGGGGGAGGCATCAGAACGGATGAGATCCCTGAACTGTGTTTTTATCAGATAAAAACACAAAAGAATAAAATACAGTGGGGGAGGTGGTTTATGTCAAGAAAATTAAAATTAAAAATGGTTTTCAAGGAAAAGAGCATCCAAGAGTTCAGTTCAGGCAGCTGTTTGTTGACTATTAGTGTAGGACAGGACTATCATGAAAATGAAAGGTTTATCTCAACGGTTGAATTGGCTAATGAGAATTTTAAGTCATGTAAAATATTGGTTGTAGATACCTTGCAGCGTTATACAATGTCCCTTGACAGTGAAATGATGTCGGATGATTTTTATGTTCATTCTTTAAAAGAAGGCGACTCGTGGCTGTTACGGAACAAAAAATATTATTCGGAATTAAACTGCCTTGCCGAAGTTGTTCGCTGGGATTTTTGGTTAAAACATACTCAATATCAGTATTTTCATAATCTTGTTAAAACCGAATTGGAACAAGATGAAACTTACAAAGCTCTTTTTGACAAAACGATCAACTTTTATCTTGATAGATATAGGTTACGAGTTCGAAATCCCATGATGTTTAATCGAGATAGGGCCTATAAAATTTGTTTTTCATATGTACATGAAGAATGCGCTGCTTATTGCTTGTGGCCGGAGACTGGCTGTGATTTTGAGTTATACCCTGTGCGCAGAAATGCCGCGATGATTGAAACATACAAAAGATTTATTTTGGATGATGCAAAAAAAATATATCCAATAGATATACAATTTAGAAAAGATGGGTCGGCAAAGCCACAAAAATTTGACTTTCTTGAAGAAGACTTCTTGGTCGAATGACTGCAAGCCAGAAGTAGCAAAAGGGGGTGAAAGGTTATGACTGAAAATGAAAATAATGCCGAATATTTTGAAACGATCATATCCATTGCCCCTGGCCATATTTATTGGAAAAATAGAAGCGGTTTCTTCATGGGATGCAATGATGAACAAGCAAGAACTTTTAAGTTGGCTAGTGCTAAGGAGGTTTTCGGAAAAACAGATTATGATTTCTATGAAAAAGAACAGGCGGAAGATATTGTAAAAGCAGATCGGAAAATTATTTCATCTGGAGAAGCAACGATTCTAGAGGAACCTGTTATATTGCTGGATGGTAGAAGAGCTATTTTCATATCTAAAAAAATGCCTCTGCGCAATAAAAAAGGTGAAATAGTGGGGGTTATTGGCATGTCATTTGACATTACTGATCGGAAAATCATGGAGGCCGAACTTTCTTCCGCAAAAGACAATATTGAAAATATAAGATTGATGAGTATCAACATTGCAGATGAACTAAAAAGTCCCTCACACTCAGTTGATGAACTATTGGCTTTTGGGGTGCGATTTTTAAGCTCAATTATTGACTTGGTTCCCGGCCACGTTTATTGGAGAGATAAGCATGATAATTATTTGGGCTGTAATAATGAACAAGCACTTACGCTGGGGTTTAAAACACGCGATGAAATTAGAGATAAAAAGGCTTATTTTGATTTACCCCAAGCCGAAGCTGAAAAGCTATTAGAAAACGACAGGCTGGTTTTAGAGCAAGAACAAACCATTACCCTAGAAGAAGTTGGGCTTCGTGCAAACGGGGATGAAGGCATTTTCTTAACAAAAAAAGCCCCCTTATACGACAGCGACAAAAAAGTAATGGGTCTTTTAGGCGTTTCAATCGATATCACAGACAAGAAAAAAGCCGAAGCGGAACTCGTGCTTGCCAATGAACGCGTTGAGAGTATGCGCTTGGTGAGTGCCAGCATTGCGCATGAATTAAGAACGCCTTTACAATCCATACGATTATTTGCATCTGGGCTAGAGTCTTTTTTGCCAGATTTAATACAAAGCTACGAGCTGGCTAGGCAGGCCAGTTTAGATCTTCCGTTTGTGGATAAGGATAGCCTAGAGATTATGAAAAACGGTATAGCCTCGGTTTATAGGCAGGTGGATCATGCCTCCTTGGTGATTGATATGCTCTTAACCAATTTATCTTTCAATAAAGTGGATAAGCATCAATTTAAGGTGTATTCCATTGCGGATTGTGTGGAAGAAGCACTAGGCATCTATCCTTTTCACCCTGAGGAAAAAGCACTGATCCATTTTTCTAGGGAGGGAGATTTTCAATTTTTAGGTTCTAATACGCTCATTATACGGGTGATACTCAATATAATTAAAAATGCCTTATATTCTATAGCGTCGGTAAATCGTGGCAGACTAAAAATAGGCTTAGAAGATAATAGGCTCATTATTGAAGACACGGCCCGTGGTATCAGTGCAGAGGTTTTGCCGTATATTTTTGATAAATTCTACACCAAGAAGACGAGCCATGGCACGGGCATTGGACTTGCTTTTTGTAAGATGTGTATAGCAGAACATGGTGGAGAGATTTTGTGTGAGTCTGAAGAGGGGTGTTATGCTCGATTTATAGTCAACTTTCCGGCGCTTGATTTAGCAAATAATAAAGAATAAAATAGACACTTGCCTAGGCATAAGTTTTTGTTTAGTTATTAAGGAGTAATGATCATGTTCAAAGAAAGCATCCCTTGCTGTTATTTTCCCACCAAAGTCATCATTATAGATGACAATAAAGAATTTTCCAACCACTTGTCTTTTGCGCTTAACAAAAAGTTTCATTCCGAGCGATTTGCTTCACCCACTGCCGCTTTAACGTATCTTAGAGATAACGGTGAATTGGCTAAGACGCTGCTTAACAAATATATTTGCGTATCAGAAGAACAGTATAGCCCTTCTGCTGTTACGGTGGATGTACATGTGGCTTCTTTGCATGAGGAATTGTATACGCAACCTATTCGATTCGATCTTCCTGTTGTGTTGGTTGTAGATTATGCCATGCCAGGCATGAATGGCTTAGAATTTTGTGCGGCACTAGCCGATTTGCCCTACAAAAAGATAATGTTAACGGGCGAGGCCGATTATGATTTTGCTGTAGAAGCCTTTAATTTGGGCAAGTTCGATCGCTTTGTCAAAAAAACCGAAGAAAATTATCTCACAAAAATACAGACGTATATTCAAGAACTCAATATTGCCTATTTCAATGGATTATCCCAAAGCATGTTGGGTATGCTGGGCCAAAAAGGGCAGGATGTTTTGCACAGTAGTGCTTTCATTCACAAATTTAATGAAATTGTAGTAGAGCGCGGTATTGTTGAATTTTATCTGGCCGACGATATGGGCAGTTATATTTTTCTGGATGCAAAAGGCCGTGTAGGGCAATTGATATTAAGAGCCGAAGACGATATGCGTTTTTTTGCAGAATTAGCTGAAAATGATGGAATGGAATCTATGGCCGAGGCTATTGCCGATGGAAAGAAAATGCCGGGTTTGATCGGTGGGGAAGATGGCTTAGCACCCGCCCAAGAATGGACATTGTGCGATGCTAATGTGCTGCCAGAGGGAGATAATACGTATTATTATGCCGTTATAGACGAGGCTGGCTTTGAAGGGCATAAAGAGATGCCGCTGTCCTATCAGCAGTATTTGATGAGTGCTATCAAAGCGGCGTAGCGACTGCAAATGCGTTAGAGTAGGGGCGGGGTTATGGAAAAAATATGGCTTAAACAGTATCCGGCTGGAGTGCCTAAAACGATCGACGCCAGCCATTTAGGCACGTTGGTTGATGTGCTCTTAACCTCTTGTTACGACCATGCGGATCGGGTTGCGTTTAAAAGCGAATTTGGCAGCCTAACTTATGCAGAATTAGATATAAAAAGCTTGGCCTTTGCCGCTTTTTTGCAGCAAGTTTGGGGCTTAAAAAAGGGTATGCGTTTTGGCATTATGTTGCCTAATGTTTTAGCCTATCCCATAGCCCTATTGGGAGCCTTACGTGCAGGCTTGCTCGTGGTTAATATCAATCCATTGTATACACAAAGAGAATTGGTGCATCAGTTAACCGATGCGGCCTGTCAGCATGTAGTGGTATTGGATAAATTTGCCCATACGGTGATGGACAGCGTACAAGAAGGGCATATTGCCAAAGTCATGGTGACGCAAATCGGCGATTTTTGTGCGCCGTGGAAAAACACAGCGTTACAAATTTTTTTAAAATATGTTATTCGCAAAATTCCCGCTTGGCATTTACCGGATTATGTTAGTCTACAGCAGGCCTTGGCAATAGGTAAAACTAAAATCTTAGACACTGTCAATATAGATAAACACGATGTGGCTTTTTTACAATATACGGGTGGGACAACCGGTGTGGCCAAGGGTGCTGAATTAACCCATTTTAATGTATTATCCAATTTGTTGCAGGCTAAAGCCTGGGTTCAACCCGTTTTAGATGCGCACGATTTTAAAAAACAGTTGGTTGTGGTTACTGCAATTCCCCTGTACCATATTTTTTCATTGATGGCTAATGCCTTATTGTTTATGGTGTTAGGGGGAAAGAATCTGTTGATATTGGATCCTAGGGATTTTAAGAAATTCACAAAACGTTTGCAAAAAGAAGAATTTCATGCCATTACTGGGGTAAATAGCTTATTTAATTCCTTACTCAATACGCCAGGATTTGAAAAAATTAATTTTTCGCCCTTGTTGTTTTGTTTAGGCGGAGGGACGGCCATACAAGAAGAAGTCGCAAAACAGTGGGTACTTAAAACGGGTGTGCCGTTGTTATCTGCTTATGGTTTAACAGAAACATCCCCGGCGGTTAGCATTACCCCTCTGACAGCCAAGGAATATAATCGCTCCGTGGGTTTACCTCTCTCTTCAACCGAGATATCTATACGCGACGATAAAGGCAGCGAATTAGCGCTTGGAGCCGAAGGTGAATTATGCATACGTGGGCCGCAAGTCATGCGCGGTTATTGGCGTAATGAGAATGAAACACGTTTGGTTTTTTGGGACGATGAATGGCTGCGTACGGGAGATATTGCACGAGTAGATAAACAAGGGCAAATCTATCTATTAGAACGTAGTAAAGATATGATTTTAGTATCTGGTTTTAACGTATATCCTACTGAAATTGAAGCGGTGCTGGCGATGCACCCTGGGATTTTAGAAAGTGCCGTGATTGGTATTCCTAGCGACAGCAGTGGCGAACAGGTGAAAGCCTTTATCGTGAAAAAAGATCCCCATTTGACTGTGGAGAGCATAATGGAACACTGTAAGAAAAACTTAACCGGCTATAAAAGGCCCCACGTAATTGAATTTTGTGATGCCTTGCCGAAAACTGCTGTGGGCAAGATTTTACGGAAGCAATTGCGTAGTCGGGTATGAGCCTAAACTATCCCATTTCCGCTAAATGGGCTTCTAGCAAGACCAAATCGTAAATGAGTGAGTGGTATTCCACAGAAAACCACTGGCTAAAGGCGGCATAACTGCGATCCTTAGGCCATAGGCTAGGATCTATATCCCAAGAGGCAAGTTCACCTTCGAAAACAGCTTGCGCCATGCCCTTGATGTAGGCGGTAGCCTGGCCAGGTCCTTCAAATTGGGGGATTAGCAAGATGGTGCAATCTTTTTGCGGGCCTATGCCGCTGGTTTCACGATACCCAGACTGTTTTTTTAAGAAATTCATCATTTTTTCCGTAGGGCGTACAACAGCGGCGACCCTGTCTACCTGAAACATATGGATATCTCCCTGCTTATCATTAGTGTCATCATTTGTACCTTTGAAGTGGATGCTTTTTACATGCTGGCCCTTAAACGAGCAGTATAGGCCTAAATACACTTAAAAATCAAGTTAAAAAATGCCGATCTTTGAACGAAAATAGAGCTTCTTCCCCTATTTTAAGGGTGGGCATACTGACTTTATGGCTTAATTATGGCATACTATTCCGCATATTTATAGATTATTATAGGGGTGAGAAATGAGCATATCAAGATATCTGCAGCGTAGCATTATTGCTGTTTTAGGGCTTTGTTTTTTGGGTGTTATACTTGCGTCGGGAGATCCAGTCGTTCAGTTGAGCCAAACCGCCGATCAAATGATTTCGGCCTTAAAAAGCAATAAAACAGAGATTAAGAGCAATCCTGGCTTGGTAGAAAGCTTGGCGCGGAAGATTTTGCTGCCAGAAGTAAATATAGACTTAATGGCTAAATTAGCACTAGGGCGCGATGGTTGGAATAATGCTTCCGGCCCACAGCGCACCGATTTTACCAAGGGGTTTACAACCCTCATGATACGTACCTATGCGGGTGCCTTTTCGGCATACACCGATGAAACTGTAAAATTCTATCCTTTGCGTCCTGGCGATACCGATGGCAATCGGGTGCAAATCAAAAGCGAGGTCCTGCAGACGGGGGGCCCAGCAATTCCCGTTAATTATCGCGTATTGAAACAAGGTGATTCTTGGAGAGTCTATGACATTACTGTAGATGGTGTTAGCTTAATCCAAAGTTTTAGATCACAATTTGCCAGTCAACTCAGTCAAGGGGGTATGGATCAGTTGTTGGCTGCACTCAATAAACATAATGATGAGTTGAAAAATGAGTAAGGCGCAATTAATCTCGTCTACGGAAGGAAAATTGAGCTTATTCGGGGCTATCGATTACGATAATGCCCCCTCCTTGGCGCTGCAATTTGATACCTATTTGACGACTAAAAGGACTGAGCTTTCACTGGATATGTCTGGGCTCACCCATAGTAACAGTGCGGGTATGGCGTTGCTAATAGACTGCTTTAAGAAGGCTCAAAAGAAAGGGATTACATTGCAATTTGGTTCGGTACCACCGCAGTTGGCCCGCATTGCTGCGCTGACGCGGGTGGATAAAATCTTAAATTTACCAGAGGAAAGTATTTAAAAAATGGATAAATTAATTATTCAAGGCGGCCACGTTCTGAAAGGGGAAGTGCGCATATCGGGCGCCAAGAATGCAGCCCTACCCATTTTGGCGGCCTCATTATTAGCCACTGCGCCGGTTAAAATTACCAATATGCCGCATTTACGCGATATCACCACTATGATGGAATTAACCGGGGGTATGGGTGCGCGCTTTGTTTTAGATGACCAAATGGGCGTGGAAGTGTATGCAGACGATATCCAGCGTTTTGAGGCCCCTTATGAGCTGGTTAAAACCATGCGTGCGTCTATTTTAGTTTTAGGGCCTTTATTGACGCGCTTTGGTTCTGCGCAGATTTCTTTTCCTGGAGGCTGTGCTATAGGCGCGAGGCCTGTAGATTTGCATCTAAAAGGGATGGAAAAGTTAGGTGCGAAAATCACCATCGACAATGGTTATATTAAGGCTAAAGCACCTAATGGCTTGCAAGGCTGTGATATTTCATTCGACACGGTGACGGTGACAGGAACTGAAAATTTAATGATGGCGGCTGTTTTAGCCAAAGGTGTAACCACATTGCATCATGCAGCGCGTGAACCGGAAGTGGTTGATTTGGCTGATTATCTGAATACCTTAGGCGCTAAAGTAAGTGGTGCGGGTAGCGACACCATTGTGATTACTGGGGTTAAAGAGTTAGGCGGTGGTCAGTATGCCGTAATGCCGGATAGGATAGAAGCGGGTACATTTTTAGCAGCGGCTGCAATTACACGCGGAAAAATAAAATTAAAGCAGGTTGCTCCTGAGAGCATGCTACAAATTATCCATAAGCTGACTGAGGCGGGTGCTGAAATTCAAATGGATAAGAACAGCATTAGCTTAGATATGCAGGGTAGACGTCCTAAAGCGGTGCGTGTAAGCACTGCGCCTTATCCCGGGTTTCCTACCGATATGCAAGCCCAAATTATGGCCTTAAATACGGTTGCCGAAGGCGTCGGCCATGTGGTAGAAACCATTTTTGAGAATCGCTTTATGCATGTGCAAGAAATGCAGCGCATGGGCGCGGCGATTGTCTTAGAAGGAAATACGGCCATTATTACGGGTAAGGAGCGTTTAACGGGAGCCCCGGTGATGGCTACAGATCTACGCGCCTCAGCAAGCTTAGTGTTAGCGGGTTTAGCGGCAGAAGGTGAAACGATTATTGATCGTATTTATCATATTGATAGGGGCTATGAAGTCATTGAAGAAAAATTGTCGCAATTGGGTGCTAAAATTTATCGAGAGCACAGCTAGTGATGAGCGTATCGAGGCAAATATTGGTTAATTATTGCAATGATTTGTTATTAACGCGTCCTTTTAACGATTATTGTCCTAACGGGTTGCAGGTGGAAGGGCGAGAGACTATCCGTTGTATTGTTTCTGGCGTAACGGCCAGTTTTGCCTTATTGGAAGCGGCAAAAGAGCAGAAAGCAGACTTGCTTTTGGTGCATCACGGCTATTTTTGGCGTACAGATTCCGTTGTTATTACAGGAATGATGAAACGGCGCTTGGCTTTTTTATTAAAAGAAGACATGAATTTATTGGCGTATCATTTGCCCTTAGATGCGCATGAAGAGCTCGGCAATAATGTGCGTTTAGCGCAAAGATTGAATATAACCTGTCTAGGGCCTGTAGCACGGGGAAGTTTGGTATTTCACGGCCGTTTAGATACACCCATCACAGCTGCTGCACTGGCGTGTCTTTTGCAGGATAAATTAGGTCAAAAACCGCTGCATATTGCCGGTCAATCGGAACTTATTTCGACTGTAGCCTGGTGTACGGGTGCTGCACAAGAGTACATTGATGTGGCGGCCGATTTAGGTGTAGATGCTTTTTTAAGCGGTGAAATTTCAGAGCGCACCGTACACAGTGCGCGCGAAACGGGGGTTCATTATTTTGCCTGCGGTCATCATGCAACGGAGCGTTACGGTGTGATGGCATTGGGTGAACATTTGGCGCAACGTTTTGAGCTAAGACATCATTTTATCGATATTGATAATCCAGTATAGGACCCCCTATGAGTTTATTAGTGCAAAAATATGGTGGGACCTCGGTTGGTAGCCTTGATCGCATACGCCATGTGGCTGAAAAAATTATAGAAACACGGCAAAATGGCCATGAAGTGGTGGTTGTAGTTTCAGCTATGAGCGGTGAAACTAACCGATTGGTCGGTCTAGTTGAGTCTTTGGTACCGTCTCCTGACCCACGTGAATATTCTGTGCTGGTATCTACGGGGGAAATGGTGGCTATGTCGCTTTTGGCGATGTATTTAACGGCCCAAGGTTTTCCTGCACGATCCTATACCGGCGCACAGGCGCAAATTTTTACTGAAAATAAATGCGTGAAGGCGCGCATTGAACGTATAGAACCGCATACTTTAAAACAAGCCTTGCAAGATGGGATCATTCCCATTGTGGCGGGTTTTCAAGGCGTGGACAGCTATGGCAATATTACTACTTTGGGGCGTGGGGGCTCAGATACAACGGCAGTGGCGTTGGCGGCAAGTTTAGGTGCAGATGAATGCCAGATCTATACGGATGTAGACGGTGTTTATACCGCCGATCCGCGTATGGTTCCTGAGGCCAGACAATTAACCCATATTACTTTTGAAGAAATGTTAGAGCTGGCTAGTTTGGGTGCGAAGGTATTGCAGAAACGGTCAGTCGAATTAATCGGAAAATATAAGGTGCCCTTGCGAGTTTTATCGAGCTTTCACGATGGCCCTGGAACATTAATAACGTATGAGGAAGTCGCTATGGAACGTCCATTAGTATCTGGAATTGCTTTTAATCGCAGCGAGGCAAAACTATCCATCATTGGCGTGCCTGATCAAGCCGGGGTTGCTGCGAAAATATTGGGTCCTATAGGTGAGGGCAATATTGATGTAGATATGATAGTTCAAAACAAGATCACCGATGATTTAACCGATTTGTCTTTTACCGTTGGGCGTGAGGATTATCAAAAGGCCGTGGACATATTAGAGCAGGTGGCGAAAATGCTCGGTGCTAAGGGCATTAGTAGTGATGCCAAAATAGCTAAAATTTCTTTAGTGGGGGTGGGAATGCGTTCCCATTCGGGTGTTGCTCAAAAAATGTTTGAAGTTCTGGGCGATGCGGGGATTAACATTCAGCTTATTGCCACATCGGAAATCAAAATATCCGTTATCGTAGATGAGAAATACTTAGAACTGGGTGTGAGGGCTTTACACGCCGCATTTGGCTTGGATAAAGAGGCTAGTGAAGAGTTTGATCCTAAGATGTAACTTGAATGGGTGTTATTTTGAGCTAAAATTTATAACATCTTGATCTATATCAATAAATAATAAAAACGGCCTTCTCGGAAAAAATGAGAATTTGTGTTATCATCCCATCCTTAAGAATACCTTAATAATTAAGGTGTATAATGTTGGGGTGTTTATTGGTTGTAATCGACCGGTAAGCATATTTTAGAGTTTTAAAACATAATGTGCCGTTAGGCACAGAAAAGGAGGTTTCTGGAATGTTAATTTTAACTAGACGCGTCGGCGAGACGCTGATCATTGGTGACGATGTTACTGTAACTGTACTGGGTGTCAAAGGCAACCAAGTACGGATTGGTGTCAATGCCCCCAAAGATGTTTCTGTGCACCGCGAAGAGATCTATTTACGGATCCAACAAGAAAAAAAAGCGCCTGGTGAAAGTGAAGTTGAAGGCGAAGATTTGGACAAATAAAGCAACTTTTCTAGAGCGAAACTATTAATGCGTCTATATGGCGCATTTTTTTTGCAATTTTTTCTGAAAAATAGCCTAAATACCAATCTTTCAATAAAAAAATGCAGCATCTTAGGCAATAAATACAATTCATTATAACAAATCCCTTCCCATTACCAAAATAACAGTGTTATACTCCGAAGCTCTTCACGAGGAGAGATGGCCGAGTGGTCGAAGGCGCTCCCCTGCTAAGGGAGTATGGGGTTTATAGCCTCATCGAGGGTTCGAATCCCTCTCTCT
>VFJV01000145.1 GCA_009885895.1 Gammaproteobacteria bacterium | reverse complement strand
GCCTATTTTTTTACACTCAGAAAATATCATGGGAAGCATATTTTTTCGAATGGCTGCTTCAATATTTTGAGGATTGATAGAAAGCTCTGCAATCGCATCCGTAATAATATTATCTATTTTAAAAGAAATATCAACCCATCTGCTTGATATCTCATCACTTATAATATAGATATTTCCGCCAATATCAAGTTTCAATATCCCGTAGTAGGCCTGAGCGTGTTTATTACCATTAAAACAGTTCGGTAAATCGTCAACGGCTCGCTTCTCAACCTTTTCTTCAAACTCTCTAAAAAGCATGTAGTGTTTGAGCGGATGTTCAAATTGTGCTTCGGCCTCTTTAATCACTTGTTTTAACAATGTGGAAAAAAAATCCTGCGCATAGGGATCGTCTCGCAGACTTTGTTCAATCATACGAGTTGCACGTGTTTTGATAATATCGGTTTCATTTCGAAGCTTATCCATTGACCAATCCTTGGGATCTGTGTTTTTGCCCATTTTGCTTACTTCGTAAACACCATCAGGCTCTTTGACTTGTACCCCTACAACATGCTTGTCCATTAATTTTTTGATTTGCTCCTTATATTCATCGTAATCCACGGTCTCACCTGCATCTTCTTTAGCAAGTTGACGAAGAAAACTCAGCTGCTTCACGGTTTCCTTATAGTGTAATCTGTCCGCCTCACTAAAGCTTTTGTCTGTGTAAAAACCAGCTGATTGCAAAGCTACCTTGAGACAAATTGCAAAGGCGCTTAAGCGCTCATAAAAATCATCACGAGTTTTTAGATTGACATCTATCATTTCACCCTTTTGCTCTTGCATTTTAGGAATAATCACTTGTCGAAGCTGTTCAATATCACGCGTATTTTTAACATCTTTGAATGTTGCCCATAGCTCTTTATATAGTCCTGGCAATTTTTTATATTCCGTACTCATTGGGTGATAAAGGCCTTGTAAATCATCCCTATCAAATCCGCCTTGAGTACGACTTGCCAAATCTTGATACTGAGCGATAGTGGTGTCTAGCTCTGAGAGAATACCCCTATAGTCGATCAAAAGGCCAAATTTCTTTTGAGAATGCAAGCGATTGACGCGCGCTATGGCTTGGATCAGATTGTGCCGTTTCAAAGGTTTATCGATGTAAAGAACGGCATTTTGTGGTTCATCAAAACCGGTAAGCAATTTATCAACGACGATGAGCATTTTAAGATTATCATCGTTCTCAAATCGCTCTACGATTCTTTTTGTGTATTTTTTTTCATTTTCAGTCCCCACGTTATCTTGCCACCACTTTGTGACGAGAGGAATAGTAGCTTCATCAACCTCCGTATTCCCTTCTCTAGAGTCTGGCGCCGACATCACAATTGCAGACTCAAATAGATTCATTTCATCTAAATATTGTTTATATTGAATAGCCGCTAATTTGCTCTCGCATGCTATTTGCCCTTTAAGTTCCTCATCTATATTTTTTACAAAGTGATTGGCTATATCGTAGGCAATCAAACGAATGCGATCTTCTGCTTGATAAATAGATCCTTTTTGGGCATATTTCCTTTTGAGATCTGTTTTTTGTTGTTCTGTTATGCCTTCTGTGATACGGTCGAACCAACAGTCAATGGCCCGCTCATTCACATCCAGATCGGGAATACGCTCTTCGTATAAGAGTGGCGCTACGCTTTTATCCGCTACCGCTTGTTGCATCGTATAGGCATGCACAATAGGGCCAAATTTATGGGTGGTTTTATCTTCCTTTAGTAGAGGCGTGCCAGTAAAAGCAATAAAAGCCGCATTAGGCAGCGCCAAACGCATACGCTCATAATTTTCTCCCCCCTGAGAACGATGCCCTTCATCCACTAAAACAATGATATCGGCGCTTGGATTATAGCATTCAGGCATTTTAGCCGCCACAGCAAACTTGTTGATAATAGAAAAGATAATACGCTCATTGCCTTTGGCTATTTGCTGAGCCAAATGTTTACCTGAGGTCGCCATTGCAGCCTCTCTATCCTTTTTGCTAACAAATTCGCCCGTAGTACAGAAAGTCTTACTCAGCTGATCTTCTAGAGCAACGCGATCGGTTACAATAACGAACTTACACTGTTTTAAAGCTGGATCCAGGATCAAGGATTTTGACAAAAAAACCATAGTGAATGATTTTCCCGATCCAGTCGTGTGCCAAATTACCCCTCCTTGCCGTGCACCTTCTTTATCTTTAGTATTGACTCGCTCCATGAGACGTTTAACGCCAAAAAACTGTTGATGCCTAGCAACCACTTTACCTGCTTTTTTATCAAATAAAATATAAAACCGCGTCATTTCTAGTAATCGCTCTGGAGACAGCAAACTCATTAAAAGCCTATCCTGATGGGTCACCGCAAGGTTTCCGCCTGCAACGAGGCTTTCATACCATTGCTTATCCTGTGGATTTCTATGAGAAAACAATTGTGTTTTTGCTTCAAGAGACAATACTTTGTTTTTATGCTTATAAAATTCTGTTTCAGAAATATCTTCTTCACACCAAGGTGCCCAGAATTTTAAGGGTGTTTTTTGCGTGCCATAACGGCCATCGGATCCATTGATGGAAAACAATAGCTGTGCGTACGCAAATAAATGTGGAATTTCATCGTTATACTGGTTACGAATATTTTGAGAAATCCCTTCTTGTATGGTTGGGCCTTTCTGCGCATAGGCATCCGGTCGCTTTGCCTCAATCACTGCCAAAGGTAGACCATTCACAAAACAAACCATATCAGGGCGCCGACTACCAAGTCCATTCGTTCTTTGAACGGTAAATTCTTCAGTAACAATAAAGCTATTATTCTTAATATTGTTCCAATCAATAATTTGCATGGTTGGCGTTACCTTTTTCCCATCCACAAAATCTTTGACGGATATGCCATAGAGTAGGTGGTTATAAATTTTCTCATTAGCGACATCTAAGCCTTCATTTAAGGACGGTGTACAAAGGACCGAAATCACATAGTCAATCGTACTTTCCGAAAAAGGCCGTTCACTGTCGCCCTGCGTAAAGCGACGTTTACGCAGTTCATCTCGCAAAACGTCCCGCAAAACAACATCACGAGTATTGCCATTACGCGCCGACAACGCTTCTTCGGGGGATATAAACTGCCAGCCTAGATTACAAAGCAACGCTAATGCTGGAATTTTAGCGCTGTATTCTTCTTGAAATTTGGGGGATAACATTTTTTTCCTCTATTCTAACTGTTTTTTGTCCTTATTTAAATCACCATTGTTTTTATTTTATTGAAGTTTTTAATCGATTTATGCCTCAGATATTATTGCATAGATTTCTAACCATGAATCACGGGATTTATCTCTTTTTCTACTGAAAAATAATTTCTAGGCAATTCAACTTTAGCAAAAGGATTATAAATTAAAAGATAATCATTACGGCATTCATCCTGCCAAAATATAGTTGCGCCATACTTATCTGCATCTGGGAAAAATACCCAGCCACTATAAGAAATTAAAACTGCACTAACATGACTATACTTATCATCGCAAAAATAATCCGTTTTAATAAGTGATGTTGTATTTGTTTTTATAAAGCCCTGTGGATCATCTAGACAGTTCGCAGCAGTCGAGATATGATCTACTGGCGAATGGTAAAAAGGGATATTGGCCATTGAGATGGCAACTATCAGACCTGAATTTGTCTCCATATGGGATTGATAGCCAGTGGATTTTCCATCAAAGTAGATATTATGTGCCTTTTCCCTAAACGCACCGCATAATCTTTCTTTCCATTGTACGCTTGGTGGCGTTCTTGCTTTTCCTTGAATATCTTCCCATTTTTCATTTAATTCAACAACTTTACCTGGTCCTGGAGCAGTTGCTTCCCAGTAATATCGTATTCCATTAATCTCCATACAAAAATCGGGGCACTTCCCATTTTTTCTCTGGTGTTTAACGAGCCTATCCTTATCTTTCAGGTTATTAGCTATAAATGATATTTGCGTTAATTCCCATAAGCGCTCTTGACAATTATTTCGTAACCTTGTCACAAAATCATTATCTAAATATTCATGATGTTTACCATAGAGTGCTTGCCAATATTGCTTTGCAGGCGCACAATAAGGAGCCTCCTCATTTTTTATATATTGGTAAATCTTGTCATTACCGTCTACTTCAAAAAGATTAGGGAGGTTCTTATCATTCTCTATTCCTATCTTTCCCTTTACTTTTACCCTTTGCTTTCCTGTCAATAATTGTTGCATCAGAGCTTTTTTCTCTTGTTTTAGGTAAGCAAGTTTTTTTTGTAATACTTCAATCCCGTTGTCAGCATTGGATAAAACGGATGCTATTTTCTCCTGCTCCTCGTAAGATGGGGGGAATGTAACTTTTATATTTTCGATATCCCTTTTTTGGATATTCGGCAGCCCAGATCCTACTCTTAATTTCATTATTTTACTCTCATTATATTTCAGAAATTGGTAAGTAAATCCTATTGATATTTTAAGATTAGATAGAGTATAACAATGGCCACCACACCAAAAATCCTCTTTTTGAAAAGAAATGTAACCACAAGAATTACCCCCCTCGCTAATCGTAATTGTATTACCCGAACAATTTGATCTCTCGGTATATCCTGATGGGCTAATTCCCCCATTAATAACAGGAAATGGACCACAATCAGACAAAGTGCTCTTATTAATTTGTTCCCCTTTCTTTATTTGCATAATCTTTTTAACCGATGTTTGTACCCACTTCCCCTCAAATCCAGAAAATCGTTTTTTACCCGTAAGAAGTTGTTGCATGAGCGCTTTTTTTTGCTGTTTGCTCACATCAATAAGTGCTTGTGTCGTGCTAATCGCTTTGTCCCAGGTTGAAATTATTTTGGCGATTTTTTTTTGCTCATTTAATGGAGGTAAAGGTATTCTAAAATTTTTAATAATCTTTACTGTTAATTGTGGTTGTGCTGATCCAAATGCTGTTGAATCAATTTGCTTCTGAATTATCTTTGATGTCGCCATTATATACAAATACTCTGATATTATATTCGTATTGCTACAATCCAAAACCACCATACCAGAATTAACCCTCATTATTTTGTACGGTATAGAATAATTAAAATATGCTACCTGACCAACACTTCCACGAGTTGTTAATACTACATGTCCTTCTTTTACTATACCTTTTCGTAATTTGCTATGTTTATCTTCCGATATAAACTTTACTTCATCAAACTTAAAGCCTTGTTTTGTGACATTTTTTGCACTTAGAAAAAGGCAATAGCCTGTATCTAATAATTCATAATCTTTGGGATAATTTTCCCCGCGATCTCCGTCAATAATAGTTATTCCGAACTCCTCAATTGAGCCGACTTTCCACCCCGCAGGAACTTTATCCATCTTATTTTCCTTCTTGATTTGTTACGGCTTTACGATCCGACGCTTCCAACGATAAATAATTATCTTTACTGATCACCGGCCTGCCACTTTTAGATTCCAATTCTTTTCTGGCATTACCCGCAACGCTACCGCCCTCTCTGGCCGCATCGCGGTTTTCATCAAAGCCTTGTGCATCTTTATTGCGAGCGATTTCCGTAGTAGACGCTTCACCTAACATGGAAAAAATAAGTTCTAGATCTGTCATGTGATCTCTTAGATTTTCCCGCTTTAAATTTTTATGCTGCTTATATTCACTCGGCGTCATACCAAAGGCTGCTTTGCTAATCTCAGCGGTTAAAATGGCGT
>VFJV01000024.1 GCA_009885895.1 Gammaproteobacteria bacterium | reverse complement strand
CATGCTCTCTGCTATTACTGCCTATATCTTTCACCCAAACAAACCAACATTACAATTCTCTGACGAGGATAGGAAGGTTCTTATGGCCGCTTAAACATAACTCGCGTTAATAAGGAAAAAATCCGACCAAAGGTATCATGAGAAGGAATGCCATTAGGCAGTTCTAAAAAAGTTTCTAGCCATTCTATCTTTGCTTCTGCAAATTGACAGATTTCTGTCCAGCCATCGGCGCCACAGATAGTGCCCAGAATGGCTATCACTAAAATGTCGTGGAATCGATGCAGGACCTTGTGGCTATCTTCTCTAGGGTCTTCAAGAGCATCAAAATGAGAAAGAAACATCTCTGTTAGATCCATGGCTAATCCTTGCTTTAAAATGCTCTCAATGTGAACATTCTACATGAATCTATTTTAATATCAATCACTTCCTCTCATGCGATTGCCATGGGTAGCGTAGAGCTTATTCTGAGGTGCAATCTTAAATCCCGCCCGGATTTGCCCTTAGCGAAAAGATGAGCCGTCGCAGTGCGAGTATGCTTTGGCAGGCAAAGAAGTTTGGCTAGCCAATCCATGCTATCGTATCTTGTTCGGTTTGGGGGTCATGGCCCCAAACCGAGCTCTTTTTTATACTCCAAGAGATATCTATCTGATTTAAAATACTTTTTCCGGGAGGAAAGTGTTTAAAAAGGCTGTTCTGAGCATTAAACAAACAAAAATAGATTTATTATCGTCCATACTTGTCGCATCTGTTCAAAATTTAAATGTGCTTATCGTGAAAAAAACATCATTTTCTTCGATTTCCTCATACTTCCTTAAGGTTCGGTCGGTATAATGGCGGTAAGTTGAATCATTTAATTTTAAAGTGAGGGTTGAAAAATGAGTGCAGATAAAGGTATAATATTTCCGGTTAGTATGGATGCTTTGCGTAAGGTTGAAGAGAATTTACCGGACAGTATAAAGCTCTTGCGAGTTGTTAGTTTGGATGAAGAAACCGGCCTACCTTCTACTGAGGTTAATCCGGATTTTGATTATTCTCGACGGTCCTTGATTTTTGACGGGAAAAGAGGAGTCACCGAACATTCTTCGGTATATGATCCCCTGCGCCCCGGTTACTCTCAGGATGTCTGCGACCTAACGTCACATTTATCAAACAAGACCCTTTTTGCTAAGGTTAAGGTTGGAGAAGATTTGTGCCAGAGCAAAGCGAAATTTTCTAGAGGAACGGTATTTCGTTTTGAAGACGGTCAATTAGGCCTTACAGGCGTTGCTCAAGGCGTGAGGTTGGAGTTTACAAAAAATAAGGCTGGCTTTACTAAACAGGGTTCTGGTCTTCCTGCGGCGACGGTTCCAGGCGAAATCTTTGTTCGAGCTGCGTTCCTACCTAATATTGGCACTGAAATTAAATCAGTGCGCGTTAGCAATCAGCTTCTAAAGGGGCTTCTTGAATATACTCCAATTAGAGATCATGGTAGTTCTGACGCAGGAAATAGTACGCTAAAATTTAGTCCTTTAGTGATTTACGGGCTTGAGATTATTGATACAAGCGGAAGTGTTAATTATAATAATCTAAAAGAAGCAATTAAATATTCTAGACAGGAAGAAAACGCTGCGGAAAAACAATTAGAATTAGTGATGAGAGAATTTTGCAATAACCCAAAATTAAGACGTATTCTGGAATTAACACAGGCTCACCTTATTCCAAGAGCCCGTGAAGTAGCTAAAAAAGGGGATATAGCTGCGCGCGACCAGGAAGAGCGAGAATCTCTCAATGTTGCTACTATAGACTCAGCTATGGCTATTGCTATTTTCCGTGATTTGCCGTTAGTACTTGAAAATAAAAAGGATATAGCAGCTTGTCCAGCACTGCTCAATGCCATGGTTTGGTGTGGTGTCCCTGAGTTGTCTGCTGCAATAAAAGAAGCTTTGCAAGACGTCATAGACGCAGACCAAGATAGATTTAAGCGCCTGGGGCTAGCGTATGGCGTTGGTGATGACACTGCGGATTTAGCGCAGTTTACTTTGGATGCTATTCAAGAAAATGAAAGGTTTACAAAAAATTGTTCAGAAATCACTAGTGCGGATGAGGAGGGCCCCATTGTCAAGGCGATGGAAGAAATAAGAGAGAGTAAAAAAAAGGATATAGAACAAGGCCATATCATGCATGAGCCTGGCCAAGACGGTTTAATCGATTCGCATGTTAATGGCTTCGCTGGTGAAACTGCTGCTGCCTATGAAGCTGCTTTCCAAGCTGCCTATGAAGCTGCTTTCCAAGCTGCCTATGAAGCTGCTTTCCAAGCTGCCTATGAATGTGCTGTTCAAGCTGCCTATGAAGCTGCTTTCCAAGCTGCCTATGAATGTGCTGTTCAAGCAAATGAAGGGTTTACAAAAAATTATTCAGCAAACACTATAGCTGATTCCGATTCTGCTAACCCCATTGTCGAAGCGATGGAAGAAATAAGAAAGAGTACAAAAGAGGCTATAGAACAAGGGCATATCACGTATAAAGTCGCCGCAGAAACCTTGCATAAGGTAAATCAGGAATTGATAAATTGCACGAGATATCTTGCGTTGCCTCAAGGAGCATTTAGACCTGTTACGGAAAAAAAAGACTGGAATGAGATTGCTAATGACGCCATGAAGGCCGCTTCTCCTAAAAAGAAATGGGCATCTCGTATATTGATGGGAGTAGGGATAGTTTTAGCGGTAGGCTTTGGTGCTGCATTGGCTGCTGGGTTTCTAGTAGCAACGGGTGGTTTGGGCGCTGTTCCTTTAGCTGCTGTGGGTGTTGCTGTAGGTTCAGTAGTTTCACCCACCATAGCCGCAGCAGCGGTGGGAGTCGTTGCGGCCAGCTCAATTGGTATGAGCGTAGGCCTTGCTTACTCGCGTAGGAAAGACGTTGAAAAGGTTGAGAAATTTGTTCGTCGTGTGTTTGGTGCTGAGAAGGCGTTTACAGTTTTTGCTGATGCTGTTGTTGATCTTGCTCCTGCTGTTGTTGATCCTGCTATAACAGAGCAGCAGAGCAGCAGGGCAGCAGGGCAGCAGAGCAGCAGGGCAGCAGGGCAACAGTCAAACTTTCTTCCAATACGGCGGTAGTGGGCACACCCGTAGCGACAAGAGGATTCCCACAGAGACGCGCGGCCATGAAGTAGGAATGGAATGCCATTAACCATAGAAATATAAGCTTAAATTCAGTTCTCCCTCGCATTTGCGGGGGATTTTTTTTTAGGTTAAAATAGCACTTAAGCCAAGTTGGCTGTGATTATAGATATTACCACCAAATATAAGGAAACAGTAAAATGCCTGGACCTATTCAAATGTGGCATACTCCAGATCGAGCGGTAGAAAACTTTTGGATTTCTGCACTACAAACAATTTTTAGTCCGCCTTTACTACAAGCCGTGCTAACGCAAGAAGAGCGCAATCTCACTGGTACCAAACAGCATTATGCAGCACTTAGTGTTGAAAATGAAGGCTTGTCGCAAAATTTTGTTAAAATAGCCATCATGGAAAAATGTATTGCTGAAAATAAAAAAACAAGGGAACTCTTGCTTAGCATTATACACTTACTCAATGTAGCAAAAAAAGCATATAAAGCGATGGGATCGCCTTGGTCTAAAATGATAACCTTAAGCGATGGACCCGTAGATGTTTTCTCAGAAGCTTTTATTGATACTAAAATAACCCCCTTTTTGTCAGAATTAAGAACTATTGATCCCGTTGGTTTTACGGAGTTTCCTAAATTAGGACAGGATAGAGGTATAGAAGACATGATGCGCTATGCTATAGATGAACGAGACAAAGTAATACAAAAAGCTGAGAGAACCAGGCAGTGTTGTGCGCAATTTCTAGAATATCGTAGCGCGCTAAACAAAATTTTTGCACCTAGAGCGTATCTTCAATTCAGAATGAATAAGTTTGAGTTGTTAACTGAACTCAGAGCTGTTTTAGGAGACGCAGATACTGTAACAGTGTTCCTATATTATCGTAATAGGCACTACGTTAACCATACTTTGCCTCGCTTTAAAAAAGAGCTAAAAGACCGGAATATATATGAAAGATTTAGGATCAGTTCTCAGCGCTTAGAAGAATGTGCTGAAGAAATTAGCATGCATGAAAATACCATTCAACAGCTTAAGATATTAATACGAGGTGAATCGTTGCCCCATACGCTATTTTTTACAAAACCAAAACCTGCGTTAAAAGATCAAGCCAGTTTTAGTGCTAATATGCAGCAAGCAGAGAAAGCTATTCCCGATCCTAAGACATGGAATCGTACTACATTACAGTAATGGTCGGTTATAGCACAGGACTATTCGGGAACCGCCCGTCTACGGTAACCCTGTGGAATAGGATTTCTCCGCATGGATTGCATCACACAATCCGTTAGTGTATTATGGCTCTGTGAAGAATTGAGTGGGTTAGCTACCTTATTTCGGCTCTGAGCCTGCTCTTCAAGCAAGGCCTTAATCCAACCCCGCAACTGTTCACACTTTTCAACTTCCTCCGGAATTAACTCCTCTTCCAAGAATTTTCTATAGTTCCCTTCCAGCGTCTGCAACTGTTTTTTTTGTTCATCCTTATCCGGAATATCTTTTATAACTGCTTCAGCTCTGGTACAAAGTTTCTTGAAATCTAATCCATCCAAATTAATCTCCTCGGCAGGTAGATTAGACTGCTGAGGATTCAATATACAATAATGCTCACTCCTTGCATTAGCTATATCATGGCCCTGTTCAGGTATCGAACCATTGTCAGCAATACTGCGAGCGGCTTCCACAATCCAGGGGCCACAATCATCGTCATTAAATTGTAAGCACTCTTGAACAATTTCCACTATTTCAACCTTTGGAAAAACAGTGCGCATGACCGAATTTAAATTTTGATTACTAGACAGCAGCGCTCCCGTCGAATTAAAGTAATATACTGCTGGCGCTTTAGTTTTATCCTCAGGATAAATAGCATAAACCAAAACCCAGTGCCCTCCCCCTAAGTTAACAGGAATAATAACTCTTCGCTTGACAAACTCACCTAAGGGACTTTCTCCACGCTTTTGATGATAAGCCGCCATATTTTCCTGCAAAGTGTTATTACCGTCTCCCCAATCGGTTCCTAACATTGGATCCAAGAAAGCTACTTCAGGATGCTTACCTATATAGTGCGTAAGCAAGACTATTATTTCCTCATCACTGTACCAGTGGTTGCTTACACCATGAGCAGGATTACCCACACGATTCATCATAGGGCCTATATCTTTTTCATGTGATTCATCGGTTATTGCGCAATTTATTACACGTACCAGCGCATTAGGATAGATACTTTGTATTACTTTAGGATATAACTGAAACCAAACCTCTTGCATCCCTTCCTGTTCTTCTAAGCTAAAAACACATAATAATTTATTTTTGACAAAACTTTTAAGATCCTCCCTTACATCCTTTGAAATAACAGATTCTTTTTTGTTAAAAAGAATATTATAAAGAGCGGAATAGTCTATATGTTTTTCAACGATAGTATCAACTGCCGCTTCGGCCCTTTCTCTTATCGAAGCGGGAATCTCCTCCCCGGCTAGGTCTATACCTTTTTGGTAGAAATAAACCAAACTAACTATTGCTTTAGCTCCCTCATCCATTCTCCACAACCGAAGCAATGCGGCGTACAAAAAAGATTCGATAGTCTCCTGGATTAAGTCGTCAGTAAACGTATGAAAAGATTTTTTCCGCGAAGACTTTTCTTCTTCGATGCATATCAGATTATGTTGCCTAACGTAATAAGTATATAACCGCCCTTCCGCGCCCGCAGGACATGATGGAAAATCATCTGTTGTATTATCTTGGCTACTTTCATCATTATCATGGGCTGTTCTCACATCAAACAAGGTAGCCATAAAGAGATCAAAGCTATCTTCCCCAGACGTAGACATCAAATAACAATAAGCAACCGCCGCATCAAAACCGTTTGCGCTGTGGGGCTTATAGCTCCCCTCAGAGTCATCTTTAAATAAAAGTCTTAATACTGTGTGATAACGCGCGATGTCTTGTTCGTTGAAAACCAGAGAATTTTTTGTTTTTTCCTTCAATACCATTTTGCGTTCATCTGCACTGTTGGGATTTATTGCATCCCGTGAGGCTTCAAGCAAAACCAATGCGTCACCGATTTGATTAATCAACCCCTGTAACTTTTCCTTAGTATCAATTTTTCCAAATCGCGATTCACCTAGGCTTATTATTTCTTGATTCTTGCCAGGCATCATAGAGCTTTCGCTACGAGCATTTGCGGGGATCTCAATTATTTTACTTTTTTCAATAGCAGCACCCTCTTTAAAAATTTCGGCATTATCACGATAGTAATGTTCTAGTGCCAAAAGCAGTTCTACCTTTGTAGGCAATGATCGGTCATACAGGGCAGAAAACAATATCCCAAGAAGTTCCTTAGAAGGGTGATTTTTGATTTTGTTTAAGCTCAGTATAGCATTGATACGATCTTCTGATAATTTAATTTCATTGAGAAACCCCGCTAATTCAAGTAAATAGTTAGGATTTTCATGCTTGTACTCTGCTGCGCCAAAAGACAGAATAAAGTGATCTATAGTTTCTGCACTGGCTATATTCAGCGTAATGGCTTTTTTATAATCTTCTCGAGGTAGCTTTAAAATTAAAGCTTGTATTGATGGGTTAGTTTGCAGCGACTCAACATCACTTCCTTGCGCAGGTAACACGGAAATAAGTTTTTTAAGCATTTCCAATCCGAAGTTATCCTGCTCACTAGACAGGGCTTTGCCTTTAGTGTTCTGACAATAAAGAGTCAGTAACCTATGTAAATTCCTAGCGATATCTTGGTCTTCATTACCTGATAGCAACCCCTGTGCGCTAAACAAATTAAGTGCGTCTATAGGGGCAAGTTCCTGTTGTAGTTCAGGAGAATTGAACAATGTGACTCTAAAAGAGTTATGAGTTTCCCCAGGGGATATTTCTTCAATCAGATCACTATTACTACTAGCCATAATTTATTTACCTCTACTAATGTTTTTATTTATTACATACTGTTCTGTGCAATTTTAAGGGTATTTCCCCATCTTTGTCAACCCCCCTATTTAGTGCCTGACCGAAAAGCCATAAAAGTCCTTGCCCTATAGTCTTTAGTCGCTATTTTGGCGATTGAAGTTTTCAAGAAAAT
>VFJV01000066.1 GCA_009885895.1 Gammaproteobacteria bacterium | reverse complement strand
AGCTTTAGCGGATAAAGGTGAATATATAGGCTCTGAATCAACGATATACCGAATTTTACGTGCAGAAAAACTGTTGTCTCACCGAAACGCGGCGCGGCCCCTAACGCGCACCGAAAACCGGCCGAATTGAGCGCCACAAAACCAAATGCACTCTGGTCTTGGGATATCAGTGTGCCGCAGCAAGCTGCACGAGAGATGGAGGTAGACCCTCCGCAATCGACTTACAGGAGTGGATTGCAAACCACTGTAAGCGGCGTTGGACAAAAGCCAATGTCGTGAGCGTTACAGAAAAGGCACAAAGATGTGTCAGGTATGGGACAAGAAGACGAACAAACGTGAATCACCGTTCAAGTGTCGAAATTGATAGATGATGTCAGAACCAGAGAGGTGATATTGCTCTGGGATAAGTCTAGCGGAAACCTGTTTACTGGCTAGATGGCATCCGGCATAGAGGTGGCGTGATCTTGTTCTGGGCTCTTATGTGGAACTGCGGGAATCTGCATTGCAATGTTAAGAGAAAGGTACAAGCAGAGAACCTGCGAGGCTGATAGTATCGAAGTGCAATGCAGAGGCGGACAAATCTGTAGTAGTGATGAAAGGTCTGTAATGGACGTGGAGCGAAGAGATTTGGCCACTTAGCTGTTGACAATATGTCAACTAAAGTTTTTTTTTAGGAGGAACTATTGAAAACAGCAAAGCCATTTGAAATTTCCAAACAATTGGTTATGGATGCGTGGAAAGAAGTGAAATCCAAAAGAGGTAGTGGCGGGGTTGATAAAGAATCGCTCGAAGATTTTGAGCGAAATTTAAAACCGAACCTGTACCGAATTTGGAATCGCATGGTATCAGGGAGCTATTTTCCACCAGCCGTGAAAGGCGTGCCTATTCCAAAGAAATCAGGAGGAACGCGCTTGTTAGGTGTTCCAACAGTTGGCGATAGGGTTGCCCAAACGGTGGTGAAGATGGTACTTGAACCGATGTTGGAGCCTGTATTTTCTGAAAACTCTTTTGGTTATCGCCCCGGGAGATCGGCGCATGATGCAATTGCAGTGACGAGGAAACGGTGCTGGGAACGTGATTGGGTTGTTGAATTTGATATCAAAGGATTATTCGACAATATCAATCATGAGTTACTAATAAAAGCATTGAGACGACACTGTGATTGCAAATGGATCCTGTTATATGTTGGCCGGTGGTTAAAAGCACCGATGCAAGATGAAGCGGGAAACACCATTATGCGCGATAAGGGGACACCACAAGGAGGCTTATGCAAAGCTTTGCATAAGCCGCCCTGTGGTTGCCCCCTCTAGGGCAGGTGGCAGGTACAGGGGCCTGCCCCTACGCGCAATCTCGCATCTTCACGTACGATGGGTATAGTTTCATAGCAGTTGCTTTTTAGGGTAGGCGCTGAGCTCTAGCGCAACAAGGGTAAAAATAGGCATGACTGTTGCGAGATGGGCGTAGGCAACCCCCCCACAATAGGATATGATTCATTTTTCAAAAGACAAAATAGGCTCGCCATGATCGATCAGTTTGTACACATCGTGTTGCATCTAGACCTTTATTTGCAAAGCTTCTTCCTGCAATATGGCCTGTGGATCTATGCCTTACTGTTTGCCATCATCTTTTTGGAGTCTGGGGTTATCCTAACGCCGTTTTTACCGGGAGACTCGCTATTGTTTGCGGCTGGTAGCATTGCTGCGGTCAGCGCCTTGAATATCCATGTATTGGTGATACTGCTGATCGTGGCGGCTATCGCCGGAGCACTGTTCAACTATGCCATAGGTGCCTTTATAGGGCCAAAAATATTTAATAGACCCAAGACTATTTGGTTTAATCCAGAACACATACATCGTGCCCATGACTTTTTTGAACGCTATGGTTGGGGCGCCATAGTCGTCACCCGGTTTGTACCCATTATTAGAACTTTTGTGCCCTTTGTGGCGGGGGTTGCGCGAATGGATTTTAAAAAATTCATATTTTTCAATGGATTGGCAGCACTTGTTTGGATAGGCGGTATTTTGTATTTAAGCTATGCCTTTGGGCAGTTGCCCTGGATAAAGGCGCATTTTTCATGGATAGTCATTGGGATTATTCTGGTTTCACTCCTACCCGTTGGGGTTGCTTTTGTGCAACAGCGTTTAGCTAAAAGGAAAAAGTAACCACCATGTTATGGATTAAAGCCTTCCACCTTATTTTTATAGTGACCTGGTTTGCCGGCCTATTCTATCTGCCACGCTTATTTGTTTATCATGCAGCAAGTAGCGATAGGATCAGTCTAGAGCGTTTTAAGGTGATGGAATGGCGCCTATATTGGTGTATTACCACGCCTGGGGCCATTTTAACGACGATCTTTGGACTAATACTGATGTTTGCGCGTCATCACTATTATATCCATGCGATGTGGCTGCATGTTAAACTAGCCTTGGTGCTGTGTCTTTGGGTATATCATGCCTATTTGGCATTGCTTTTACGGGATTTTGCAAAAGATAGAAACCAACATAGCCAGCGGTTTTATCGTATTCTGAACGAAGTACCCACACTATTTTTGATTAGCATCGTCTTATTAGCTGTAGTGAAGTAATTAGACTCTTTTTTGCCAGAAAACGGGCATTTAATGAGAAAAAGGCAAAATTTCTCTTATAACACTTGACACAGAGGCAAAACCTTTCTACAATCCGGCCTCGTTTTGCATGTTTGCGATTTGTGTCTGAGCCTGTTTAGCATAATAAAAACGCAAAGCAAAATGAGTAACTGTTTAGTACCAGATTCAAGTTGCGCATATAAAGAGCATATTTTGAGGCGGAATGGGCTGAAAAGCCAAGCTAAGTGAGCAAAATATACGCCACTTATGATTAGGCTGAATGGTTACCAAAATGATAGCTCATAGCAGTTGGTTTTTAGGCGAGGCGCCGAACTCTCGAGCCGCAGGAGTGTAGTACTCTACATGACTGGGGCGGGATGGGTGAAGGCAACAAAGCCTAAGAAGCAAATGCGAAGAGTATATATCCGAATTAGAATGTGACAAGCGTGTGGAGCTTTAATTATATGGCAAGAATTAGTCAGTTGGTGCGTGCCTCATCAAGCACGAAGCGTATTAAACGTAAGGTAAAAAGCAAAAACCCTGCTTTAAAGCAGTGTCCGCAACGACGCGGTGTCTGTACGCGCGTGTATACAACAACCCCTAAAAAGCCTAACTCGGCTTTGCGTAAGGTTGCCAGGGTTAAGCTTACCAGCGGTTATGAAGTCACGGCCTATATTGGTGGTGAAGGACACAATTTACAAGAGCACTCCGTGGTATTAATCCGCGGCGGTCGAGTAAAGGATTTACCCGGTGTGCGTTATCATATCGTGCGTGGTAGCTTGGATACGGCTGGAGTAAAAGGTCGTAAACAATCCCGTTCCAAGTACGGTGAAAAACGGCCTAAGGCTAAGTAGTTTTATTAAGAGATGAATAGTTTAATGACGGTAGGAAGATAATATTATGCGACGTAGAGCGGCAGAGAAAAGACCTGTAGTGCCAGATCCCAAGTTCGGTGATGAACTGATCTCGCGATTTATTAATGTGGTCATGTTAAGTGGTAAAAAATCACTAGCAGAGCGTATTGTGTATGGTGCTTTGGAAGAGTTGTCTAAAAACCAAAAAACTGCCGAGGCCGAAGCTGGCGATGCCAGCGAAGCTACGACAACAGTGGATGTATTTGGTCGTGTTCTAGATCAGGTTTGTCCTACGGTAGAAGTGCGTTCGCGCCGAGTCGGTGGTGCCACCTATCAAATCCCGGTTGAAGTTGCGCCTCATCGTCGTATCGCTTTGGGTATGCGCTGGATGATTCAAGCGGCACGTAAGCGCTCTGAGAAGGGTATGATGCGTCGATTGGCGGGTGAAATGCGCGATGCTTTAGCAGGACGTGGCGATGCCGTGAAAAAACGTGAAGATGTGCACCGTATGGCAAAAGCCAACCAGGCTTTCGCACATTATCGTTGGAATTAATTATTTTATAGAAATGAGGATATCGTTGTGGCTAGAACTACCCCTTTAAATCATGTTAGAAATATAGGCATTATCGCCCATATTGATGCGGGCAAAACAACGACCACAGAGCGTATTCTTTTTTACACAGGTGTATCGTATAAAATCGGTGAAGTGCACGATGGTGCTGCCGTTATGGATTGGATGGAACAAGAAAGAGAGCGTGGTATTACCATTACCTCTGCTGCAACCACCTGCTATTGGAGTGGAATGGATAAGCAATATTCACCGCATCGCATCAATATCATCGATACCCCAGGACACGTGGATTTTACCATTGAAGTAGAACGTTCATTGCGCGTATTGGATGGCGCAGTCGCCGTATTTTCTGCTGTAGACGGTGTAGAGCCACAATCTGAAACGGTATGGCGTCAAGCCAACCGCTACAAGGTGCCTCGTATGGCCTTCGTCAACAAGATGGATCGTATAGGCGCTGATCTTAATCGCGTAATAGAACAAATTAAAGATCGTTTGGGTGCAAACCCTATTCAGATGCAATGCGCTATAGGCGCCGAAGAAAATCTTGAAGGTGTGGTCGATTTAATCCGCATGCAAGCCATCTATTGGGATGACGCTTCTAAGGGCGTGGAGTATGTAGCTAAAGAAATTCCCGCTAATCTCAAAGCCGAATGCGATGCTTTGCGTGAAACAATGACAGAAGCCGCTGCAGAAGCCAATGAAGAGCTGATGGAAAAATATTTAGACAATGGTGTTTTAAGTAATGAAGAGATCAAAAAAGGTTTGCGTATACGCACTATAGCGGGTGAAATTGTACCTGTATTTTGTGGGTCAGCCTTTAAAAATAAGGGTGTGCAAGCCGTATTAGATGGTGTGGTCGAGTATATGCCTGCGCCAGACGATGTGGAATCTATTAAGGGGGTTTTAGACGATGCGGCTGAGACCGAAGCGGTGCGTCATTCTAGCGACGATGAACCCTTTGCCGCATTGGCCTTTAAAATAGCCACCGATCCTTTTGTGGGATCTTTAACGTATGTCCGTATCTATTCTGGTGTATTGAAATCGGGCGATTCAGTGTATAATCCGGTAAAAAGCAGAAAAGAACGCGTAGGTCGTTTATTGCAAATGCATGCCAATAGCCGTGAAGAAATTAAAGAAGCGCGTGCGGGCGATATTATCGCTGCAGTGGGTCTTAAGGATGTCACTACGGGTGATACTTTATGCGATCTGAATCAGGTCATTACACTAGAGCGTATGGACTTCCCCGATCCCGTTATTTCTGTAGCGGTTGAGCCTAAGACGAAACAAGACCAAGAAAAAATGGGTATTGCTTTGAGTAAGCTTGCGCAAGAAGATCCTTCCTTCCGTATGCATACCGATGAGGAAACGGGTCAGACGATTATTCAAGGGATGGGCGAGTTGCACTTGGAAATCATCGTCGATCGTATGAAACGTGAATTTAGCGTGGAAGCCAATGTGGGTAATCCACAAGTGGCATACCGCGAAACTATTCGTAAATTGGTAGAGCAAGAAGGCAAGTTTATTCGCCAATCGGGTGGTCGTGGTCAATATGGTCACGTTTGGCTGCGTTTGGAACCTTTGGAGCGTGGTGCGGGGTATCAATTTGTTAATGGTATTGTAGGTGGTACGGTTCCTAAAGAATATATCCCAGCGGTGGATGCTGGTATTAAGGAGCAAATGGGTAGCGGTGTTTTGGGCGGCTATCCAGTTGTTGACGTCAAGGTCACCCTTTTTGATGGTTCCTATCATGATGTGGATTCTAATGAAATGGCATTTAAATTGGCCGGGTCTAAAGGTTTTAAGGAGGGGGCATTGAATGCTAGCCCTGTACTTTTAGAGCCTATTATGAAAGTAGAAGTGGTAACCCCTGAAGAATACATGGGTGACATTATGGGTGATTTAAGTCGCCGTCGCGGAATGTTGCAAGGAATGGGGGATTCTCCTTCTGGTAAAGTAATCCGTGCCGAAGTGCCTTTGGCTGAAATGTTCGGCTATTCTACGAGCGTGCGTTCCATGAGTCAAGGCCGTGCGACGTATACCATGGAATTTTTAAAATACAGCGAAACGCCAGCGGCTATTGCTGAACAGGTTATTAGTAAAACGGGTAAATAAACGTTATTTGTAAACAATTGTTAGGGGAATTATCATGGGAAAAGAGAAATTTGAACGAACGAAACCGCATATAAACGTAGGGACTATAGGGCACGTAGACCATGGTAAGACGACGTTGACGGCGGCATTAACGAAGCGATTT
>VFJV01000078.1 GCA_009885895.1 Gammaproteobacteria bacterium | reverse complement strand
ACTATTGTAACTTCTCTGTCCGGGAAAGTGTAGCCACATCAGTTTTAGGGTGGGTTTATTGCTTAGGACGGAGCCTGTTTTTTTGAACAAGGCTATTATTTGAACATGGACTGGGTTTTTGCTCTTTTTTTATCCTTTCCCGAGAATAGCTGATGCAAACGTGTAATGCCTTTGAGATAGAAATAATCCGTGGTATAGTGATCAAAGATCACATACAAATATTGGTGTCAATGCAACCATTGACGAATCTATCGGAGATAATGAGGAGGATAAAGGGATGATCAACGACAGAGTTGTTTGAAGGATTTTCCCCGAAGATAAAGGAAAAATTTTAGGTTTATCATTGTAAGGAATCTCAATGTTTGATTTTATTCGCATTAACCAGAAAAAGCTTCTAACGAAATGGCTTTCATTCTCATTACAGGATATTTCACATAAAATGGTAACTGCACTGATAAACGCGGACGCATCTGTTGAAACAATTAAAAATGCCATTTTAGAAAATAGTGAAGATAAGGAGAGTCTTTTAAAACAAGTATATTTTATAAAAACCGAACTGGGGTTTTTATTGAACTATTCTAAGCTTATGTCACGATGGTTTTTTTGCTCACGAAGTGGAGATGGTGAAAATATATTTATTGAAGAGGCCATTGAAAAAATTATTTCTACATATCCAATAAAGAGCAAAACTGATAAATACATATCTAACGCAAAACTTAATGTAAAAAATTTTTGCGTTACCATGTCATTTACTGATTTTTCATATATTATTAAACGCATATTTTATGTGATATCTTTTTTCTCTATATCTGAACTTGCCTCAGAAAGCATTATCTTTTTCTCGAAACAAGGAGAGGAAAAGATTATTATTACTGCATTTGTTTCATCATATAGAAAAACAGATAATCTTTTTGATCTTGTTCTTCCAAGAAAAGAAAAAGAAAATATATTTTGGGGATTGTCAGACATTAAATTTCTTTTAATGGAATATGGATATAGCCTTTCGGCATATAAAAATGAAACTGGCAAATTGGTGTTTATAATAAATTTTGGGGACGAGAAATGACTAAATATTTTCCTGCCGTCATGTATTTCCAGACGTCAATAATTCTAATAGATGATGACATAAACTTTCTCGAAATCGCTAAAAAAAACTTTGCCAACATATCCGAAATTATTACATTTTCTAGTGCCAGGGATGCATTGAACGTGTTAAATCGGATGGGCAGTTTTTTTCATTCGAACTCAGTTTGTAAAATTATCACGAAAGTAGAGGCTACGGAAATAGATTTTAATGGGGAGCTATTTGAACTTTCCTTAAGAAACTCGTTGAGTTATGCAAAAGATAAAGAAAAAAATAAACTAATTTCAGTTGTTATTGTTGATTACAGCTTGTCATGCGAAGATAGTTTAGATTTTTGCCGGATTGCTAAGTCAATTGGTTTGAGAGTGATTATGTTGACAGGGATTGCGACAGATAAGGTGGCGGTTAATGCATTTAATGAGGGAATAATAGATAGATTTGTTTCTAAACATGAAGAAAATTTGTTTTTAACTCTCAATAGAATTGTTGAGGAAGAGAAGATGTCTTTCTTTGAAAATCTTCATAGTAAAATTATCCCTTATTTTTTTAGCGATACTAATCTGACAGTCAATAACAGAGAATATTTCAAGAAGTTTAATGATTTGTTAAAAAAGTCAGAAGCAATTGAATATTACATGATAGATCATAAAGGGAGCTGTGTTTTTATTGACCCCATCGGACGCGTCACAATTTTGGCTTGCCAAAATGATGCGGATATTGAAAAATATATTGGTATTGCAATAGATAATGAAGCGGATAGTACTTTTATACAAACATTAAGAAACAAGAAGAAAATTTTGTTTCTTTTAGCTGACTCCAGCATAAATTCCCCTGTATCTTTATGGAAAAATTACTTATATGAAGCTGAAATAATTAGTGAAGGATTCTACTGTTCGGTAATTACTAATACTGATCTTGTTGAGATGGTATAAAAACTTCAGGTTTTCTATGCCAAAGAATAGGAGTGAAAGAACTAACATTAACATCAAGTATAATCCCATTGTCTTCAAGATAAATTGGATTTATAGGTACTAAGTTATATAGTTTGGTTTTTGAGTTTTTTACTAATTTCCTTAATAAGGAAATGTTATTGTTTAGCTCCACAATTCCGCTCATGCCCAATAGATACTCCATATGTTGATCAAAATACTTTATCCCAGCAACATAATCATTAGGGGCAAAAGTTGGGAGCATAGCGGCGTCACTTACTTTCAAAAAGTTAATCTGCTTGTTTGCGCAAGAAGTTGTAAAACAGAAAAGTTCGTTTTGTATAAAAAATTCTTCCGAAAGCTCATTTTCAGCGCTTGCAAAAAGACTTTTTTTCTCTTGCATTAATGTTGGTGGAGGTCCTATACCGCTCATTAACCAACCGAATGAACAGTTAACAAAATTTCTCGCCAGGCGCATTACTATTTTTTTTGCGCCATTCTCCGTTAAACCACCATGCTTACCAAGTTCCCAACCCTTTAGTGTGTTTATGTTTAATTTAGCATCATCACACATTTCAGCACGAGAAAGATTTGCCATATTGCGGCATCGTTTAATTCGTTTTCCTCGTTCAATTTCTGCGCAAAAAGAAGGCAAAATAATTTTCCTTTTTACCCCGAAAAGGGTTGACAATATAATAAAAAAATGATAAATTAACCCTTATCGTGGTAACGGTGCGAATGAATTAACGTGAGTATGCAGTTGACTCCACTACCCACGTTAATTAATTTTATCATTTTTCTTGACAAGTTAGAACAGCTAGTAACACTGATAAGGTAAATATTTGCAGCAGAGAAGGGGCTCCTTCCGCCCGACTTAAAAAGAAGGAACTTGGCGGGTAGAGCTTGAAAGTTCTGCCCGGCACTTTAAGAGAAGCAAAGCAAAATGAACTGAACATAAAAGAACCAAAACCCTGCCCTGGACGATGGTGTTTGACTGGTAGGGCCTTCCAATTCTCAAGGCCCCGCCTGTCATTCTACTAAAGAAGGCGGCAAGGAGAATAAAGAAAGTAGGGCAGTACCCTAGATGTGTGTTTTGAGGCTCCTTCACCTCAGTAACGAAGGTCTGTGATATGGGGCAGGCGTTCTTTTGCCCCATGCCAGAGGGAAGGTGTTTGAATAAGAAGAAGCAGTATAGCGGCGAATAGGTAAGGGATTGGGTTTTGTTTTACAGAATCCTTACATTGTGTCTAGTCTGATTAGGACGGTATATGGAAGTTGTTTCGCCCCTTAAAAAAGAGCCTATCGCCTTAACCGTAAGCCTAGAGCGGCTATATTCTAAATTGCATCATGATTTTGGTGTGGTGTTGTCCTACTTAGCGCGCTCTGACGTACACGAAATCATGTTAAACCCAGATGGTGGTCTTTGGATAGATTCTAACATTGAGGGTTTGGCTGAGGTGGCGCATCTAAGCCCACACCAAGCTTTTT
>VFJV01000121.1 GCA_009885895.1 Gammaproteobacteria bacterium | reverse complement strand
GCAAATGCGCGAAATCATAGATGGCGTCGAAAGTCATTATTTTACTGAGATTTTTAAAGACTACTACTTACGACTATGGCCGCTTAAACATAACTCGCGTTACTACGGACTTTGCGACTATATCTGCGAAGTCATGTCTATCCTTTTTTAGAGGAATAATATAGTCGAAAATCAAATTGTTTATTAAGTCACAACCATTTTCATCTGGCGAGATTGCCACAATTCCCCTTTCACGAAGATACTCTTTGTAAAGCCCCCCCTGCATCGTTATTTTCGTTCCTAGAACAGCAACTTTTCTATAACCTTTGGCCACACACTCATTAGACACTAGCTCTATCATGTTTAGAACAGGGATAGGTGACCTGGCAATAACATCCTTAATTGCATAATGCGGCGTATTCGATGGAATGATAATGAATTTACACCCGGAAGTATACAGCTTGTTAATCGATTCCAAAACAAGATTGGCTAAACTAACCCAATCTTGTGATAAGACATATTCTTTATAGAGGGCAAAAGGAAATGCGTGAATTGTAAATTCCGGGTGCATTTCTGTTTCATTTATCTCTATATACTTAGTCACAATCTCATTGGCACAAATGCAAGCGCCAACGGTTGTGACCGCTACTATCCCTATGTGCTTCATCTAGCCATCTATAACGTTTTTCATTCTAAATCGTCAATTAAACGGCTTGCACCAATTCGTAGTGTACGCGCGTTTAACCAGGTTTCGCCCATAACGGCGCGCGCCAAATAGACATACGCATGTGCATCGGCAACCGTGCGTATACCGCCGGATAATTTTAATCCTATGGCGGGATTTTTGCTTTGCTCAATTAAAGTTAATAAAGTATACGCCGCGTCTAAGGTAGCGCCCACTTCAATTTTACCCGTCGATGTTTTAATAAAATCAGCGCCGTTGTCTATGACCATTTGCCCTGCCAAACGAATGAGTGCAGGTTTATGCAATGCCCCTGATTCAATAATTATTTTTAACACTTTAGACCCGCAACGTTTACGCACCGCAGTTAAAAATTGATTCACTTCATGAAATTGCCCATTTATAAAGTCGTGGTAGGGTAGGACCACATCGATTTCATCGGCATGCAAGGCGATGGCGCTGTCAATTTCTTGTAGGACTATATCTAGACTAGAATTGCCTTTAGGAAAATTAACGACGGTCGCTATTTTTGTTTTTTTATCCGAAAGTTGCTCTTTAACCCGCGCAATAGCCTGTGGATAAACACAAACGGCTGCGACACCCTTAGCCTTGGCGCACAATTCGTCTATAGCGTTATTGTCGTCCTCACCTAGATAGGTTAAGTCAATTAAGCCGCGTAGCAGGGCGCTAAGGCCTGGCTCTAAAGGTGCAGTACGCGCAGTCTCAATGTTTTGTATGTTGTGCATTAGGGTAATTCCTGAGTAAAGCCCACTATCAATTTTTGTAATACGATTGCCGCTTTTTGGCCGTGATATAAGGTATCTTCATGGGTTAAGGCTTCATTGTTCATTCCCGCTGCTAAATTGGTGATGGCTGAAACGGCCACGATGCGCAACCCGCAATGGCGTGCCACAATGACCTCGGAAACGGTAGACATGCCAACGGCATCTGCGCCCAATGAACGAAACGCACGAATTTCGGCGGGCGTTTCAAACATAGGGCCTAATACGGAGACATAAACCCCCTGTGTTAAATGTATCGATAAATCTTGAGCAACAGACGTTAATATTTCCCGTAGATCTACGTCGTAGGCTTCTTCCATACCAAAAAAACGTGGTCCGAAGGCTTCATCATTAGGGCCGATTAAGGGGTTATGGCCCTGAAAGTTCATGTGATCGGTTATCATCATGAGGCTGCCCGCAGGAACATCTTGATGTAAAGAGCCTGCCGCATTGGTGAGGAATAAAATGTCTACGCCCAATAATTTTAAAGTGCGTATGTAGGTTTTAATGGCCTCATCGTTAAATCCCTCATAATAATGTTTGCGTCCTTGTAAACAAACCGTGGGCACACCATTGAGATAACCTAGGGACAATACACCCGCGTGTCCGCTGATGGTGGTTTGTATGAAGCCTGGGATGTCGCCATAAGAGATAGTGGTGGCGTCTTCTAGACTGTTTGCAATCTCGCTTAATCCAGAGCCTAAAATTAAGCCTAGTTTGGGGGTGAAATTGGGCTTTTGTTGTTGGATAAAGGTTTTAGCCTTAAAAGCAGCTTCAGTCATGGGGTTGCTCCAAATTGTGAGGGCCAAAGGAATGGGGTAATAATTCGGCTAAAGTAAATGTGGCGCGATGGCCCTTAGGGTCGCCTATATGAATAAGGGCATCGTCGCTGGCAAATTCACGAATGCGCTGCCTACACGCGCCGCAGGGGGTGCATAAGGCATCGCCGGTGCCGATGATAAAAATTTCAGCAATTTTCTGTTCGCCTTCATGGACCATATGCCCTATAGCCACGGCCTCGGCGCATAGGCATAGGGAATAAGAGGCGTTTTCTACGTTAGCACCGCTATAGTATTGTCCAGAAGCTGTTTTGATGCAACAACTTACGGGGAAGCGGGAGTAAGGAGAATAAGAATAGCTTAGCGCCGAATGCGCTTTTTTAAAAAGAGAGGGGTCTAATGGTGTCATAAACAACCTATGGTTTCAGTTAGTTTGGTTAAAAAATATTCAAATTAGCTCGTGCGATCTTGTTTTATAATGAAGAGTAAGCATTTTAACATAAGGCCCGAAGGATCGCTACGAGGAAATTATTTCAGGAAGAAAGGCGTTTAAAAGGTTTTCAGCACATTAAATGGACAAAAATGAGTTTTAAAAGGAAAAAAACGTCTGGAAACTTGACTTTTTCAGTTATTTTGCTACTCTCACTAGACCGCTACTCTTCTGTGATGGATGCGGGGTCTTAATTTGAGGAAATGATACATGGCAGTTCTAAGGAAAAATGGGGTTGTGAAAGCCCAGTTACAAAAAAACGTTGTACGTGACGGATTGGGTGGTGCTTTGGTACCAGGGAATGATCCACTTCGGGTTGAAAGGAAGTCTTCTGATGTAGAATCATCCAGAATGACCCTCTCTGACTTGGCAAATGCTTTTAACGAAATCGTTCAAGAAGAAAAGGCTAAGTCTTTCCACTGTATAGGCAGAATACGGCATGACAAAACCCGGATGCAAATGGAATTGGCAGTGCAGTTGGAACAGCTAAAAGAAAAAGGTTCTGGGTCAGAAACTCTCTTGAGTGACATTGAGGAGAAGAAGGCCGCTATAGAAAATTATGATGCCTGTATTGCGCTTATCAAAAACCGCAGCTCTGTATTGGAACGCGAACTAAGAGTATTGTCTCCGTCGGTCACAGTAGAGAAGAAAGTTATCGTTCAAAAGGCACCGTCTGTTTCGAATAACCATAATGGTCTTTGGTATCAGACAGCAGAAAAGAACGCGCCTTTGGATACAAAGAAAAATGAATCGGGTCCGTCTTTGCGTAAATAAAGGCTCATTCTTTATTTAATAAAGTGCTTTCATTGGCAATGCCATGTCGTATTGCCAATAAGGCTAAAGCTACATCTGTTTTCACCCCCAGCTTTTCATAAATACGGGAACGATAAGCCGACACGACTTTGGGACCTATAAACATTTTTTCGGCGATGTCGGGGCCTTTTTTTCCCTGGACTAACATCAAGGTTACCTTTAATTCCTCATTGGACAAGGTATTAAAAGGGGAACTTCCAGGTTCGCTCGAGCGTAGCGCCTCTTCTATTTTGGGACTTAGATAGATCCATGAGGATCACATTGGGACGATGCTCCCGAGTAAATTCAATGGCATCTTCACCGGTGCTTACATCACCAATGACTTTAATGTCTTTAGCCTAACTAAGCAGGCCTTTTAAGCTATGCCGAATTAGTGGGTGATCGTCTACAAGTAATACGGTAATTAAATTTTCCATTCTATGCCTCTTCTGGTTTCTTTGATTTATGCCAGGTTAAATCTAACTCTCTGGCGGCTTTTAAATCATCTAAACGTCGTACCGGCAAAGTATGCGGGGCTTGTTTGACCAACTCAGGAGATTCTTTGGCCTCCTTCAAAATAGTCATTAAAATGTTTATAAAATTATCCAATTCTTCTTTGGATTCGGTTTCGGTCGGTTCAATCAAGAAGCATTCGGGTACCAGTAAGGGGAAATACGTTGTAGGCGCGTGCACGCCATAATCCAATAAACGCTTAGCAATATCTTTCGCGCTGATCCCCATTGTTTTGGCTTCTTTTTTGAAGGTAATGATAAACTCATGACTTGCGCGGCGATCGGCAAAAGCCAGCGTAAACCCGGCTTGTTGCAATCTGGCCATTAAATAATTGGCATTTAAAGTAGCGTATTCAGAAACGCGGCATAAGCCTTCGTGGCCTAATAAGCGCGCGTAAATATTGGCGCGTAAAATAATGCCCGCATTACCCATGAACGCCGATAAACGACCGATGCTCTGCGGACAATCTTTTTCGGTGAGCCAATAGTAGTGATCGCCATCGTAGCCTACAGTAGGAATAGGTAAAAATGGTTTTAACCGTTCATTAGCGGCGACAGGACCAGAACCCGGGCCACCACCGCCATGCGGGGTAGCAAAGGTTTTGTGTAAGTTGATGTGCATAACATCAAAGCCCATATCGCCAGGCCTACATTTTCCTAAAATGGCATTTAAATTAGCGCCGTCATAATACAATAAGCCGCCTACGTCGTGAATGGTTTTGGCAATTTCACTAATGTGTCGTTCAAAGACACCTAAGGTCGATGGATTGGTCAGCATAATGCCTGCCGTGTGCGGGCCTACGGCAGCGCGTAAGGCATTTAAGTCCACATCGCCGTGTTTATCGGTAGGAATTTCTTTAATGCGAAAACCACACATGACGGCGGTGGCGGGGTTTGTGCCGTGTGCGGCATCAGGCACTAGAAATTCTGTGCGCGCGGTATCACCACGGGATAAATGATAGGCGCGTATCATGGCAACCCCGGCAAATTCGCCTTGTGCGCCTGCCATGGGGGTTAAGGAGACGGCACTTAAGCCTGTAATGTGGCTAAGTATTTCTTGTAACTCATAAGCCGATTGCAAATAACCTTGGCTGTGGCTGATGGGGGTGAGCGGATGATGTTGCAAAAATCCTTCTAAGCTTGCGAGTTGATGTACCCCGCGCGGATTGTATTTCATGGTACAAGAGCCTAGGGGATAAAATTGCGTGTCTATAGAAAAATTTTTACGCGATAATTGTGTGTAATGACGCACCACTTGTAACTCTGAAACTTCTGGAAATATCGGAGGTGTACGTCGCAATAAATGGGCGGGAATATCCTTTGCTTCTGGAGCCAAGCGTGGCGCTTGTAAGTGATTTTTACGTCCTTTGGCACTGATTTCAAAAATAAGCATGGTGTGGTTTAATCCTCTACAGTAAGGGACGATGTTAAATGCTGTAAAGCGCGTTTTATCGCCTGCACATAGGCATTGATGTCTTGAGCGGTTTTGGTTTCGGTGACGCAGATCAGCAAACAACGATCTAATTCAGGCGACATTAGGCTTAAATCCAAACCTGCTAAAATATTGTCTTTTAATACAGTGTGTATCAAGGCCTTGGCTGTGCAGGGGCATTCTATGACAAATTCATGGAAGCAGGGGCTATTAAAACGCAAGCGCATCCCGGGCAAGGCCGTTAAGGCTTTGCACAATGTGCTGCTATGGTCGTGCGAGGCTTTGGCCACATCGGCAAGGCCGCTAGCACCTAATAGGCTCATATAGATAGTTGCCGCAGTGACGGCTAAGCCTTGGTTGGTGCAAATATTGGAAGTGGCTTTGGCACGGCGTATGTGTTGTTCGCGTGCTTGTAGCGTTAAACTAAAACCAGGATTTCCGTTTTGATCCACTGTTCTGCCGATTAAACGTCCCGGCATTTGTCGCACATACTCCATTTTAGTGCACAAAAAACCGAAGTAAGGCCCGCCACTCGCTAAAGGAATGCCTAAGGGTTGACCTTCACCACAAACGATGTCGGCACCGCGTTCTCCCCAAGCGCCAGGTTCTTTTAATAAGGCCATGGCGATGGGATTAACCACCGCAATGACTAAGGCCAGATGTTGATGCGCCCAATCGGTAATGCCATCGACTTCTTCAATGCCGCCAAAAAAATTCGGCTGTGCAATCACAACAGCGGCGATGTCTCCATTGTCTATTTTAGGCCGTGATGTTTCTAAGCAACCTGTTGTGTCGTTATAAGGAAGCGTTTCTAAGATAATGCCTTGTGGACGTACCAATGCTTCAATGGTTTGGCGATAGTGTGGATGTAAATTTCCCGCGATTAAAATACGGGGTTCTTTGGCGTGTGTATTGGCACGCACCGCCATTAACACGGCTTCAGCTAAAGCAGAAGCACCATCGTATAAAGACGCGTTGGATACTTCTAAGCCCATGAGGTTGGCCATCATGCTTTGGTATTCGTATAACAATTGCAAGGTACCTTGACTGGCTTCTGCTTGATAGGGCGTATAGGCGGTTAAAAATTCACCTCGACCGGTAATTTGCCACACCGCTGCAGGAATATGGTGTTCATAAGCGCCTGCACCCACAAAGCAAGCCAAACCAGCATCGCGCTCAGCACGGGCTTTCATATCGCGACCCATAGCCATTTCAGTTAAGCCAGGCGCGATAGGGTTTAAATTGTTAATACGCAAATCCTGTGGGATCTCATCGAATAGATCCTCAATACTGTTTACACCAATGGCGTGTAGCATTGTTTTAACGTCATCTTCTGTATGTGGGATAAAGGGCATAGTACTACCTATTCTTCTTCGTTTAGCATGGCTTGATATTCTGCTGCGGATAATAAACTTAAGGGCAATTCGCCCACAAGCTTAACTTTAAATAACCAGCCCGTGCTATAGGGGTCTTGATTGATTAATTCAGGTTTGTCGGCAAGCGCTGAATTGACTTCGATCACTACACCGTCTACGGGGCTATACACATCGGCAGCGGCTTTAACGGATTCGACCACCGCCGCATCGTCGCCTACAGCCAATGTTTTTTCAAGGGCGGGTAAATCTACAAACACCAAGTCACCCAACAAAGATTGGGCGTGTTCGCTAATGCCTATGGTGGCAGTGTCATTTTCTACACGTACCCATTCGTGGGTGGTGGTATAACGTAATTCTTGAGGTAGGGTCATAAGGCGCTCCTTATTGGGTTTTGCTAGGGTTAAAGGGAATAAAAGGGGGTTTAACGATTTGGGCTTTGTGTGCTTTGTCGCGAATGATCACCTCACAGTGCGGGTAATTGCCTTTGGGAATGCGTGCCAGCGCAATGGCTTGCCCTAGGGTTGGCGAAAATGAACCGCTGGTGGTGATGCCTTCTAGGCCATCGGCTAATATAACGCGCTGATGCGATCGCAATACGCCTTTGTCTACGAGTAACAAGCCTACTAATTGCTGCGCTACACCGCGTTCTTTTTCGGCCAACAGAGCTTTTTTGCCTATAAATAAACGTTCTGCGGGTTGTAATGCTATAGTCCATGCTAGATTAGAACATAAAGGCGATGTGTCTTCATCCATATCTTGGCCATACAAATTGTAGCCCGCTTCTAGGCGCAAGGTATCGCGCGCGCCTAGGCCGCAGGGTTTAAATCCCGCCGCACACAATTGCCGCCATAAACTAAGCACGTTTTGATTAGGGACGATTAATTCAAAACCATCTTCACCGGTGTAGCCTGTGCGTGCGATGAATAGATCCTGGCTGTGGGCGCATTCAAAACGGCCTAAGGCGTCTACGTTGCGGGTGATGAAACCATCACCCAAGGATTTTAACAGAGTGTGGGTTTGTTGGCCTTGCACCGCCAAGATGGCTAAATCATCGCGGCGGCACAGTTCTAGCTCAAAATGACCCACATGGCTTTGCATCCATTGCAGATCTTTTTCGGCGCTGCCCGCATTTAAGATGATGCGATAGTGTTGGGTAGCTATAAAATAGACAATAAGATCGTCGATGACACCACCCTGTTCATTTAACATGCAGCTGTATAAGGCTTTACCAGGATGAGGCATTTTGTCTATGTCGTTGGCCAAAAGATAGCGCAAATAATCATGTGCGCCCGCGCCTAAGACCTCTAATACCACCATATGTGAGACGTCAAAAACGCCTGCATGCTGACGTACTTGGTGATGTTCGTCTAATTGTGAGCCATAGTGCAAAGGCATATCAAAGCCCGCGAAATCAACCATTTTGGCACCCATGGCCACATGCGTGTTATACAATACGGTACGCTTGCCCATTTTTTGATCGCCCCTTGCGTTGTTTTAATTCTGAGGCATTATCGCATATTTATTTCGAGGCTGCACCTGTGGGTGTTTTTCAAAAGGAAGTGCTTTTTTTTGAGTGATTTAAGGGCTCCTGTTACTTTAGCTCTGAGTTTCTTACGTAGCGGCATCTTAATTTTTTTACCCGGGAATAAACAGATTAGGGATGGGAGTGTGTTGACGATCCTAGAGGTTAAAGAAAAAAATGCCATTAGCGTTTTGAACATAGCAGGACCTAGAGAATCGCAATCCGCCGGTATTTATGCGGAAAGTTTCGCTTTTTTAAGGCAGTTAGGATCATGCGCGAAATAACTTCCCGATCTGGCTTTCAGGCAGGCGCTAGATTTGACTGTTTTTGTTTGAAAAAAATGCGCGCATAGTGATCTATGTAAGCATTTTTTT
>VFJV01000085.1 GCA_009885895.1 Gammaproteobacteria bacterium | reverse complement strand
TTGCCTCTTTCCTTCTGTTTTTTAATAGTACAGAGTAGGATACGGCAATACCCCCTAACCGGCAATCTTAATTGTCGCTGACCGGCAAAGATAATTGTCGCTCAATAGTCTGGTTTATTGTTTTTTATATAAGGCGTTTATTTTCTGTCATAGCGTATTTTCTGTGCGCGCCCACTATTTGCGAAAACAAGGCATCAGCTTTTTTGTAAAGGCTAAAACAACACCGAATCGTTGTGTCTATTTGCCTTGGTTGGTGACATTATATGTTTTTTTAGGGATTGCGGCAGGGGTCTGCGAACCCAGACAAGTTTGTGTTTTTGGTTTGAACACTTCTTCGGGATCTATTGCTTTTCCTTTAACCTACGTTCTAGCCGATGTGATCACCGAAGTATATGGATATCGTTATGCCAGAAGAACCATTTTTTTGGGTTTGTTTTTTTATGTTGTTTATGTGACGTATGGTTGGTTAGTGGCAGCGGCGATGTCTACGGCCGATCCCCTGTATACCTCTTTTCAGGCCTTTTCTGCTATAGATATTGATATTTTACTGGGGGCATCGGTCAATGTGTTGATCACGGAAAACTTAAATGCCTATGGGGTATTTAAAATGAAGCAATGGACTCGCGGCCGTTGGATGGGGATCCGATTTTTATTGACGACTGTATTCGCTTATGCCATAGATGAACTATTATATGCCCCCTTGGCTTTTCATCGTCTTTTGAGTTGGACGGACTTAAAAACGCATATGTTTGATTCGTGGCTTTTTATGGTCTGTGTAGAATTAATGGTTTTACCTCTATCGGTGCGTTTAGCCAAAGCCCTGCAAAAACGTGAATTGTATTATGCTAAGACTCAAGCTGCGTTTTTTCAGGATGCCTAATTTTTAATTCAAATACACAGCCTGCAGTATAAACCGAGCCGCAATATACAGCATTACGCAGCCGCTGATAAACTCCATCCATTGCCACGTTTTCTTTTTTTGCAAGAAAGGTGAACAATAGATGGCTGCGGTAACCAGCGCGAAAAACCAAACAAAACTCGCACTGATGGCGCCTAAGGCAAATTGCCAGCGTGCACCGGGTTTTAGGTGATTGGCAACCCCTCCTAGAATGACAAAAGCGTCTATAAACGCGTGCGGATTTAATAAGCTAAAACCTAAGGCAATTAAAATGGTTTTTAATCGTGTTTCTGGTGCAACCTGAATGTGGGTATTGTTGTCCATGCTCGTTTTACCCACAAATGCTCGCTTAATAGATAAGCCGCCATACACTAACAAGAAAGCAATGCCCAGCATTAGTAAGCCGGTATTTAGTAAGGGTAATCGCTCTGTTAATTGCTGTGTGCCTAAAACGCCTAAGGCGATCAGAAGCGCATCACAAAAACCGCATATGAGGGCGCAATAGTAGCTATTTTGCCGCAAAATACCTTGTTTAATAATATAAATATTTTGGGTTCCTATGACCATAATGAGGCTAAAACCTAGGATAAGTCCAGTCATGTAAGGCATAGAAGATCTCGCAGCATTGGTTTGCGTATATTTTACACTAAAGTTCAGCGCAAGGAAAGTCTTTATTCTCTGGAAAAAATAAATTTTTGTAAGAAAATATCCAGGTGTAGATTTATGCTGTCATAATCTTGGGATAATATGGTTTCTGGCTCCTGTACATAGCGCGCGGGGGCTAAATCGGCTGGACAATGTTGTATAAGCCAATGCATTCTATGTTGGTTTAATTCAAGATGGCACTGGAAACCATAGACTCTAGGTGAAAAGCAAACGATTTGCCTAGGGCAGCCCTGGCTTTGCGCTAGAATTTTGGCTTCTGGGGGGATGCCAGGCATATCGTGATGCCAATGGCTGGACTGAAATTGTTCGGGGAAGTGGTTGATAAACGGATCTGTTTTGCCATCATCGGTTAAGGACAAGGGAAAGACGCCTATTTCTTTATGCGGGCTTTTTTCTGTTTTTGCACCATAACTTTCTGCAATGAGTTGTGCCCCTAAACAAACGCCCAGAACTTTTTTGCCGTTTGCAATGGCGTTTTTTATGAGGGTAATTTCATCTTTAAGATAGGGATAAAGCTCTATTTGCCGCGGACTTTGCGGCCCACCCATGCAAAGCAACACGTCAAAGTCGTTTGTCGTGGGCAATACTTCGTTTTTTGCAATGTGTGTGATAGCACACTCCAGGCCATTTTTTTCTGCCCAGGTTTCGTAATAACCCGGCGTTTCAAAGTCGGCGTGTAGTATGCAATGTATTTTTATTTTACCCTTGTTGCGCTGCATGGCGGGCCCTGTTAAAATGAAAATAATGTTTAGAATTATAACCTATTATTACATAAAAATAAAGATTATGTTTGGAATATAGGCTCATAGCAGTTGATTTTTAGGGTAGGCGCCTAGTCCTCGAGCATCAGGAGTGTGCTATTCTACATGACTGATGCGAGATTGGCGTAGGCAACACCCCCTAACTACAAGTGCGTAGAGTATAGACTCTTCCAGAACCGTATAAGGAGCCTATTTATGCAGAATACTCTAAAAATAACCTTACAAAATATGTCGTTATACCACCAGTGGGCTTACAACCGCTTATATGAAGTCGTTGATACACTTAGCCCAGATCTCTATTATAAGGACTTTGGGCTCTTTTTTAAATCTATTCATGGCACCTTAAACCATTTGTTCGTGGGCGATAATGTATGGCTGAGCCGCTTTAATGGCACGCCGTTTTCGTTCACCGGATTAGATCAAGAGATATATTCCAATCGTCTAGAGCTTAAAAAAGCTATTTTTACTACAGCTGAGGCTTGGGTTTCTTTTTGTGCCGCTATAGAGTCGGATAAATTGGCTGGGGTCTTAAGCTATGGTAGTGCTAATGCGGTTGAGTCTTTGTCTTATTCCGGCGCATTATTCCACGTTTTTAATCATGCCACACACCATCGTGGTCAATGTAGCGCAGCATTAACGATATTACTAGGAAATGAGAATTCACCGGTCATGGATTTAGCTGAATATTTACGTCGGCATCCAACGCAGGCATCATGACTATATCCGTTTTCTGCCTTAAACCCCAAAAAACAATAAAGTTTAAAAAAAGAGAGCAAAAAGGTTGACGAGGCCTGTGCTTTAAGGCATAATGCGCTAATTACTATTATAAAAAACTTTAAAAACATTTATGCCCGGGCTAAGGTTAGGTCGCCTGAGGTGCTTTTGCACCCAAAAGAGGAGATTAAGTTGAATTTAGAAGTATCAAATAGTTAAGGAGTATAGAGCATGAGTAGCCGTTTAAATGAAAAGCAAGTTGATTTGAATTACCTCAATAACAACGTGCTGGCCGCAGAATTTTATAATAGTATCGTTGAACCTAATGTAAGGCCATTTTCTTCAAAATACTTACCCACTTCTTGGGATAAAAGTGAGTTTATTAATGAGAAAATTAGTGTGGAGTCGCATGCTTATAAAGAAGAGGCCGGGGCCATAGGGGCATTGGAAGTACAGTTAAAACAGCATTGTGAGGGGACCCTGGAGCGGGTGAGGCCTATTGTTCACTACGTCGCTGCATTAAAAGAGTTGCGTAAAAAATCTCAAAGCATTAGCTCTTTTCACGATGAAATAAATTTTGTACATTGGGTTAAAGATAGATTTAATGATCTGAGTTCAACACTAGGCCTATCCGCGCATCATTTCAGTATAGACACATCGGGTGAACCCTTGCTCGTCAAAGAAGGTTTGGGTGAACATGTTATTTCGCCTACCCATTTTGAAAATGGCGCCTATTTAAGTCATCCGCATCCAGACCATCAACTGGATATGGCGGCTGAAGATATACCTCAAATTAAAATTGGCAAATACGTGCGTTTTGGAAAAAATGCCTCCGTTAATGCCGGCGGAAATATTACGATAGAAGATGGTGTATGGTTATCTCCAGGGAGCTGTTTACTACGTCAAGATCACGACCCTTACGGACGGCCTTCCGTTGCCTCAAGAACTGTGGCGATGACACGACAACCCCCTATAACGCTGGCACAATTTGCTTGGGTTGGTCGAGAAGCCATGGTGGGCTGGGATGCCGACTATATTGGAAAATCGGCGATTGTGGCGACCCGAAGTTTTTTAAATTCGTGGGTGGGGGATTATTCCATCACGGGCGCTCATGGGAAAATTATTCAGTACATGCCCTACAAGGCCGCTATAATGGAATCATTACAACCTTCGTTGGAAGATGTTTTGAAAATAAGCGATTGGGAAAAAATAAACCGGTATTGGTTACAAGCCTATGCGTTATTTGAACTAGAGCAGAAAGGTCTTCCCAGTGTGCTTTCTGAAAAATTGAAAGAATTGTTGGCCTGCTTGCCTACAAAAAGAAGTAAAGTGTTGGATATGCATCCAGAAAAGGGCGAGTTTCTCAGTTTGGCGGCATCGAGGAGTATCACAGCAGATGGTGTTTTTGTGGCAGATACGGCGGTTGCAATTATTTTACAACGGGTCCAAAATACGGGTAATTATACCGTTAGATTAAAAACCGCCGACCCATGGACATTCCATTTAAACCTTCCATTGGCCGATGCTGTAACCAATGTTTTTACGGGTAAATCTTCAGGTTATGACTTGGTCGTGAATAATAATGTAAAAAAAATACCCACGCAGGAGTTTCGTCTGTTATTAGCCGAAGCCACCCGTGTTTCAAATAAGAATGGCAAAATTTTCTTTAGTACAAAACAACCGCATGACTATCAAGAACTTATTGCGTATTCAAAACAAATACCGTTATCATTGCACGAACAGGGTGTGGATGAAAAAACACGCCAGCATTATGTGGTCTTTTCAAAAATTTAAGGAGACAATTTTTGGCTTTTTTACTATTAACGCTTGCTGCTGCTTTTTGGGGTGGTAATTACATAGTTGGGCATATTATGGTTGGCGAGCTGTCGCCAATCATATTGTCTGAATTTCGCTGGCTTTTTACCGCTTTGCTTTTGGTGTGCTTATACCACAAGCCGTTGCGCAACCATTGGCATAAGATCAAAGCCTCATTTTGGATCATCTTTTTCTTAGCCCTGTGTGGTCAAGTGTTATTCCCCTTAAACCTTTACCTCAGTTTACAATATACCACGCCATTGAACGCCGCAATTTATCTCTCCACTACGCCGATCTTGGTTTTGGGCATTAGCAAAGTGTTTTTTAATGATTATATTTCCAGAGCAAACATCCTGGGTGTTGTTTTAAGTTTAATGGGTGTTGTGTATCTTGTTTTGCAGGGAAGCCTTTGGGACGTTGCTCATTTAGCGCAGCTTAACAAGGGGGATTTATGGGCTATGGGTTCGGCGGCAAGTTGGGGTCTTTATTGCGCTTTTTTGAGAAAAAAAGATAGCAGTATTTCAAGTACCGTGTTTGTAACGATATCTTCCCTCATTGGCGCAATGGTTCTTATTCCATTTACGCTGTATAGCCTGTTCACTGAAAAACACAGCTTTGATGCAATAGCATTGAGCTGGCCCCTACTTTTTGGGCTTTTATACTTGGTTATTTTCCCTTCTTGGCTGGCTTATCTGTTTTGGAGCAGAGGCATTGCAAAAGTAGGTGCTGTAAAAGGTGAAATTTACACGCATTTAGTTCCTTTTTTTGGCGGGGTATTTAGTATACTATTTTTAGGTGACAAGGTGCATGAATATCATTTGGTCAGTTTAGTCTTTATTGTGGCAGGCATTTATCTTTGTAGCAAGCATGAGAAGGTAGGAGTGACTATGCCTTTGAACTATGAAAAAAGCAATGAAAATAGTTGAGTTTCTTTATGACAATAAATCGCATATGGGTTACACGGACTTTAGAAACCCAGGATGCATACAGGTTTTCCAAACGCACCATGCTTTTCGCGATATTTTAAACGATTGTTTCAAAAAAGAGAATGTGCTATTAGATAGTCTTAGGTGCATGTCTACAAAGCCATTTTTTTTAAACGACCTAAAAGCCCCCATACGATGGCTTGTTCCTGCACTATCGGGTGATCTCAGCACAGCGCATGTCTTTGGCTTTGGTTATACTCATAAAAACAGAAATCTAAAAAAAAAACAAGCCACACAGCCGGAACGATTTTATAAAGGCGATGGCTCAACTCTTTTTCCACATAATGAACCTATCATCATCCCGAAAGATGCTAAGAGCGTAGGCGAGGAGGCGGAATTAGTTGTGCTTTTTCACATTAAAAAAAGAAGGGAACTAGAGATTGTAGGCTATGCTATGGGCAACGACCTTTCCGATCCACTGATGCGTCGGATGAATGCACAACATTTTGCCGCCTCAAAGTTGCGGCCGTCGGCCATCGGTGCCGAGCTTTGTGTAAACCCTTTACCCAGCGTATTTAAAGGTAGCGTTTCTATCCTGCGTAATGGCAGGCGGATATGGCAAGCAAACTATAGCACCGGCACCTCCAGGTTCTTGTACAGCATGGAAACTCTAGGCCTAGAGTTTATGGAAATGGCCGATCCCATTCCTGGCCATATCTACTATGTTTTTTTAGGTGCAGATAAACACAGCTTTTCGCAGAGCGTTCTACTTGAAAACAAGGACACTGTCTGTATAGACTCAGGTCTTTTTGTTTTCCCACTGATAAATCAGTTGAATATTCCCAATAAGAGGGCGGCTATGTTACACTGTAATGAAACAAGCGTGTAAAAAGGAGCTCTATATGGTCATTATAGAATTAACCTACCAAAAACCATTGGTTGAAATTGAAAAACAGCTGGTGGCGCACCGGGAATGGCTAGATACGGGTTACGATAAAGGGCTATTTATTGCCTCTGGGCCTAAGCTACCGCGCGATGGGGGGATTCTTGTTGCTTTAACCGATAGAAAAACGGCAGAAAAAATTATAGTAGACGATCCGTTTTATCAACAGGGTTTGGCCCATTATAAGATCACAGAGTTTGAGCCTATAAAACATTGCCGGGAACTGGCACAGAAAATTAAAGACAGTGAAGCTTAGTGAAAAAGAAAGAGGAGCACCGCCAAAAATTTAGCGGCACTGTCTTTTCAATTAAAGGCTCGGGCTAATTGTCGTGAAAAACACGCGTCGCTTGGATAACAACCCCTAAGATGCGGATTTTATCATCTAGAATATCACCCTCATGTTCTTGGTTAACGGCTTTCAAGCGTTTGATCGGACCGTCTAAAAATAATTGTCGTAATGTGGTTTCATCCGTGTTGGGATAATGGACCACAACTAAATCTCCATCCACGGCTTTCGCATTAAGATCCAGCATGAGCAATGTCCCTTTTTGGAACTTGGGCTCCATGCTGATCTTACTGACTAAGGAAACGACGTGTTCTGATTTTACAGTCGCAATTTGCCAGGCGTCCCAATTATTGGTGGCTAATTTGCTTAAGCACTCAGGCGCCGTGGCGCATTGCTCCCATGAAATGACAGGAACATGCTTGGTCTGTCTTTTAACGCCGTTGCTGCCCAGATCAAATTGCTCGTGTGGCGGGGTATAAATAACCGCATCTAATGAAATATTAAAAAATTCCGATATTAATTTTAGGGTTGATATACGCGGATCGGCTGTTTTCCCAGATAAAATTTTATGTAACGTAGGCTGGGGAATGGCTGTTTTTTTAGCAAGGTTTGCCTCGTTGAGTCCTTTTGTGGCCATCAACCTTTTGATGTTGTGCACAAGCCAACTTTGCTCGGTGGCTGTTTCTTTTTTTAGTAGCTCTATAACGGTCATGATGTTAACCTCCAATAATTTAAGTGTAAAGTGTTTGCGTGAAGCGCGTGCTTTAAAAAGCATCGTTTTATAGTATAGTCACGTTTTTTCTATTAAAGCAAGGGATTAGCCTTAAAAAATAAAAAACGATCTCTAAACTATAGCTTAAAAATAAAGCCCGCGCATCCTAAAGTTTTCTCTTTCTAATATTTTGCAGGTTTGCGCAAGGTTGTTTTTTTTAAATCGGGTTTAAAGAGACTGCTTTGAAAGATAAGATGCGTTATTTTTTTCAAAGAGCGTTTTTATATGACCTTAAGCGAACCTTATTATTCTTTAGATATCAGCTCTACCCTAATGAAGGTGCTTTATTGCAGGAGCGCTAAGATTGGCGTATGATCTCCCTTCCTAATCACAAAAAGGTGTTTTTTATGAGCAATTTGATATCAAGTGTCACCGACGCTGATTTTGAGAGTGAGGTTTTGCAGGCCGATAAGCCTGTTTTGGTTGATTTTTGGGCGGAATGGTGTGGTCCTTGCCGCATGTTGACCCCTGTTTTAGAGCAGGTTGCTGAACAATTTGCAGATAAAATGAAATTTGTTAAAATGGACATAGATGCGCAATCAGAAACCCCCGCAAAATTCGCTATCCGACAAATTCCAACGCTATTATTGATTAAAAATGGCAGTGTAGTGGCGACGAAAACCGGCGTGTTAAGCCAAACTGACTTAAAGGCCTGGCTAAGTGAGCATGCATAGTGCTTTGGGGGCCTCTTTCTTAATGCCAGGGGGTTAATTTTTTTTTTACGACAGGGGAGTATAGTTACGACGAAATAATCTCATCCCCCTTGTTGCATTGTTAAAGAGAATATGCTAGATTACGCACATGACCATTATTCTTCAATGAAACACTTGTGGCGCTCCACCTTTTTACATTTAGTGGGCTATCCACAAAATTCCCCAAAAATGCAGCAAACAGAATAACCTCTTGTTTATAAAGAGTTTAATTACTGATGCGATTCATTGAATGTTGCAACACAGCTTTCTGGTAGTGTGGGGGAGGGGATTTCCCCGTTGTGTTTGTTTTAGAGTACCCGCATTTTTTGTGGCGATTCGCTATATTCATAGCAGTTGGTTTTTAGGGTGGCCGCCGAGCTCGCGAGTCCCAGGAGTGTAGTCTTCTACATGGCTGGGGCGAAATGGGCGAAGGCAACAACCTCTAAAAATTAACTGCGTAGAGGATATAACTGCGTTTCCACGATTAAGATGCGAAATGGGCGTGTAGGGGCAGTTCATAAGCTGCTCGAATTATCATCTTACAGAAATGGGGTATTTATGGATTTAACAGAATTAAAGCGCAAAAAACCTGCAGAATTAATGATTTTAGCCGAAGAAATGAATCTAGCGAATTTGGCGCGCGCTCGCAAGCAAGATATTATTTTTCAAATCTTAACGGCAAAAGCTAAAAATGGGGAAGATATCTTTTGTAATGGTGTTTTAGAAATCTTACCGGATGGTTTTGGTTTTTTACGTTATGCAGATGAATCCTATTTGCATGGCCCAGACGACATCTATGTATCACCCAGCCAAATTCGCCGTTTTTCTTTGCGTACGGGCGATACCATTAAAGGCAGGATTCGCCCACCCAAAGAAGGTGAACGTTATTTTGCGATGCTGAAGGTCGATGAAATTAACTTCGAATCGCCTGAAATGGCGCGCAACAAAATTCCCTTTGAAAATCTTACCCCGTTATTTGCAGATGAGCGTTTGCGCATGGAGCGGGGCAATGGCAGCAGTGAAGATTTAACGTCGCGTGCGATTGATTTAATAGCACCTATTGGTAAAGGGCAGCGTGCTTTGATTGTTGCACCGCCTAAAGCGGGTAAAACGATGCTACTGCAAAATTTGGCGCAATCGATTGCGTTTAATCATCCAGACTGCTATTTAATTGTTCTGCTGATCGATGAACGCCCTGAAGAAGTAACCGAAATGGAACGCTCTGTGCGGGGTGAAGTGGTTGCCAGTACTTTCGATGAGCCTGCGGCACGACACGTGCAAGTAGCCGAAATGGTCATTGAAAAAGCAAAACGCTTGGTCGAGCATAAACGAGATGTGGTTATTTTATTAGATTCCATTACGCGTTTAGCTCGGGCCTACAATACGGTAGTACCTTCTTCAGGTAAGGTTTTAACCGGGGGTGTAGATGCGAATGCGCTACAGCGCCCGAAACGTTTTTTTGGTGCCGCTCGTAATATTGAAGAAGGCGGTAGTTTAACTATTATTGCCACCGCCATGGTAGACACGGGTTCGAAAATGGACGAAGTTATCTACGAAGAATTCAAGGGCACGGGTAACTTGGAGTTGCATCTGGATCGACGCATTGCTGAAAAACGAGTTTTTCCTGCAATTAATATTAATCGTTCCGGTACACGTCGTGAAGAATTGATTATGACACCAGACGAGTTGCAAAAAGCATGGATTTTACGCAAATTATTGCACCCTATGGATGAAGTGGCGGCAATAGAATTCTTGACGGACCGTTTGAAGTCAACTAAAACGAATGCGGAGTTTTTTGAAGCGATGAAGGGATAATTCTTTGGTTCCTTATATCGTTCATATTAAACCGAATGACCTCATCCTGCCGGTCAACCCAGGCGAGACGGTGCTGGAAGCAGCGCTTCGCCAAGGCTTTAGTTTTCCTTTTAATTGTCAAAATGCAGTCTGTGGTACGTGCATGGGGCGTGTATTGCGCGGTAAAATAGACTACACCAATGGCTCCGAAGATGAATTGTGCGATGAGGAAAAAAAAGAGGGCTATGCTTTTTTTTGTAGCGCAAAGCCTAGGAGCGATTTAGTCATAGAAATGGCTCATGTGGAAGCGCCCACGATGGCCAATCCAAGGGAAACGGTAGCGTATGTGTTAAAATCACACCAGAGCTTATCGCCTAATACCGCTTTACTGGAATTTTACCCTGAAAAGAAAGAGGCTGCATTGTCTTTTCGTACGGGTCAGTATGTTTATGTACACCAAGAGGAAGAATCACAGGCTTATTCTATTGCTAATGCAGCGGATGAGAGTCAACGTATTGAATTGCATATACGGCAGACGGAAGAAAACGCGTTTGCCAAAAAGTTGATTACATGGGCTGAGAAGAAAAAACCTATCTTCTTATCTGGACCACATGGCCATTGCGTACTACACCACCAACCCCCAGTCCCTACGATTTTGTTGGCGGCAGGAACGGGATTTTCACAAATGAAAGCGCTCGTAGAAGAATCATTACGCCTTTCTATAGAAAGTCCTCTTTATTTATACTGGGGTGCGCGCAAGCGTGAGGATTTATACGCGCATGAGCTAGCCTTACAATGGGCTGCACGTTACCCCTTTATTCATTATCAGGCCATGCTTTCTGCACCGGATGCAGGTACCTGGTCAGAAGAAGTGGGCTATATTTATGAGCAGGTGATCATACAGCACCCCGACTTAAGTGGTTTTCAAGTCTATGCCAGTGGTCCACCGGATATGATTTTTGCAGCCTTACGGTTATTTGAGAAACATGGTTTGAAGCGCGAGTTTATGTATTCTGATATGTTGCTGGGGAAATAACCTTATGGCTCATTTAACACGTTTAGTTTTAGCCAGTGGAAATCAAGGCAAAATTGAAGAACTACAACCCTTATTAGCGCCCTTGGGCATAGAGTTAATTTCACAAGTGGCGTTAGGGATTGAGTCTGTTGAAGAAACGGGTTTAAGCTTCATTGAGAATGCGCTTATTAAAGCGCGGCATGCGTGTGCGCATTCTGGGCTGCCTTCTCTGGCCGATGATTCCGGTTTGTCGGTTGAGGCCTTAAAGGGCGCGCCAGGCATTTATTCAGCACGTATTGCGGGCAGTGGTGCCAGCGACGATGAAAAAGTACAGGCCTTGTTACAACAAATGCGCGCTGTCTCTGGTGATGAGCGCCAAGGGTACTATCATTGCGCGCTTGTGTTAATGCAACATCCGCTCGATCCCATACCGCTTATTGCCGAGGGGCATTTAGGCGGGCTTATTTTAGAGGCGCCCTGCGGAGTGAGTGGTTTTGGTTTTGACCCCATTTTTTATTTGCCAGAACAAAAATGCACCATGGCACAATTGTCTTTGTTACAAAAAAATAAGCTGAGCCATAGAGCCGTGGCAGTTTCAAAACTGTTGTCTTATTTAAAACATGAATAAAGATCTCAGTGCTGCATTCTTAGCGCACCAAAAAGGGGATTTCAGTACCGCAAAAGAAATGTATCACGCTATTTTAAAAAACAGCCCTCAAGAATTTGAGGCTTTGGTTTTATTGGCGATGTTATCCATACAGGAAAATGACTGCGGTACGGCCTTAACGTATTTTTTAGCCGCCGAAAACCTTGCGCCAGACAATCCTCAAGTGCAAGTTCATTTGGCAAACACCTATAAATTGTTGAAACAACCCGAATTGGCTTTGCAACATTATCAGCGCGCATTAACTTTGCAACCAGACTATGCAGAGGCGCACCATAATTTGGCTAATTTATACGCGCAGCTTCAAAAAATCAACCAGGCAATCGTACATTATGAAAAAGCCATTGCCATAAAACCCGCGTATGTAGAGGCGTACAATCATTTGGCACTGCTTTTTTTTAAACAGAACGACTTTGTTTTGGCGAAAAAATATTTTAAAGAAGCACAGGGCATTCATCCGCACAGTGTTTTGGCTTGTTACCATCTAGGTAATTTTGCCTTAGAAGATAATTTGCTAGCCAAAGCGCTGCATTACTATGAGCAAGGTCTTGAAGAAGATGCCCATCATATTCCAACCGCAATGAACCTTGCTGCCACGCATCTAAAAATGGGCAATAAAAACAAGGCCATTATGTTGTATAAGCGTATAATACAAACAGATCCAGAAGATGCCGTGATACACATGAATTTAGCGGCCATTTATTTATTGGATAAAAATCATAGATTGGCAATCAAACATTATAGCCTCGTTTTACAATTAGACAAAGTTAATTTTAATGCGCATTTTAATCTGGGCGTTATTTTTATGGATAAAGAAGAGTATGGTATGGCGTGTGAGCATTTTCAGGTAACGGTGGCCTTGTTGCCCGAAAATGCTGATGCACATTATAATTATGCAACGTGCTTGTTAAAACAAAATATTGCGCAAACGGCACTGTATCATCTACATCAAGCCGTAAAGTATGCACCAGATAATCCTATTTTTAGTTTCCGTTTGGCCGCAGTCTCGGGCGAGGGTAATCCCGCTAAACCACCCGCAGAATATATTCAAACTCTTTTTGACCGCTATGCAGAGCGGTTTGATGAGGATTTACTGGGAAGCTTGCATTATCAAGTGCCGGATTTATTGTGTGCCTTGTTAAAAGAACCGTTGGAACAAATCAATACCGCACGTGTACTTGATATGGGCTGTGGTACGGGTTTGTGCGGTGAGCGTTTACGCGATAGTAGCGCGCATTTAATGGGGATTGATTTATCGGCAGGAATGTTGGCCATTGCAAAAAACAAAGGTATTTACCATGAGTTGATAGAAGGCGATCTTCTAGATCTCTTTAGTACGCATTCTTTTTCAGCCGATGTCCTGATTGCAGCGGATGTTTTTATTTATTTTGGAGATCTGTCTTTATTATTAGCGAAGGCCTTTGCCCAAACCAAAAACAAGGGTTGGTTAGCCTTTAGCTGTGAGGAAGGGGAGGAGGGGAATATGTTTCGTTTAGCCGCTACAGGTCGTTATCAGCATCCTAAAGCCTATATTCTAGACCGGTTAACGGCCGCAGGCTGGCATTTAAGTCTGGATAATCAGGTGACATTGCGTGTACAAAAGGGCCAGCCTGTCGTTGGGCGGGTATATTTATGCCAAAAATTAGTTTAAAATAGGTTCTATTTTAGAAGACGGGTTTATGTTTTATGGGTCACGCACATCATCATCACCGCCACCATGACGATTCCGCCTACAGCAGGATTAACCTTTCTTTTGCACTTGCGGTGGGTGCCAATTTGCTTTTTACCTTGATTGAAGGCAGTTACGCGATTTTTGCCAATTCTATGGGACTATTGGCCGATGCGGGTCATAATCTGGGGGATGTGCTGGGTTTACTTTTGGCCTGGGGTGCTAGTTGGCTAATGACAAAGCCCTCCAAAGATCGCTACAGCTATGGTTACAAACGCAGCAGCGTTTTAGCCTCTTTGTTTAATTCTTTTTTACTGGTGGCAACTTCAGCCATTATTGCTTACGAATCAATTGTTAAATTAATACATCCAGGCGAAATTCAAGAAAGCATTATTATCGTTGTGGCGGCAATTGGTATTGTCATTAACGCCAGCACGGCGATGTTGTTTGCGAAAAACAATAAAAGTGATTTAAACATTAGGGGTGCTTTTTTACATTTAATGGCCGATGCCTTACTATCTTTTGGGGTTTTGGTTACCGGTATTGTCGTGTATTACACGGGCTGGATGCGTCTAGATCCGTTAATAGGTCTGGTCATTGTTGCGGTTATTGTAATCGGAACCTGGGACCTTTTGAGACAGTCTTTGAGCCTATTGCTGGATGCGGCCCCTAAACACATTGCACCGGAAAAAGTGTCTGCCTTTTTAAGTGCTTTACCGGGGGTTAGCGCAATACACGATCTACACATCTGGGGCTTAAGTACGCGTGAGGTGGCATTAACCGCGCATTTGGTAATGCCTAAAGAGGGCTTGAGCGATGCTGAATTTCATCATATTAACCATCAATTACTAGATGAGTTTCATATTCAACACGTTACCTTACAAATTGAAAAAGGTGATGATGGCCCGCCCTGTACACAAGATGGTACGTGTTAGAGTATTATTGCTTATTTTTCAACCATAAGCAGAGGTTTTTTACAAAAATAGCCAATAGCAGGCATTATTTTTTGATAACAGGGGAAATCTCTGCTATATTCATGAAATGAGCTGCTAGCGGCTATTTTTTTGTGAAAATGTCTATTAGCAGGTGTTTTTCGTGGGCAGCAGGTGTTTTTCTACAAATATGAATAAAAACAGCCAATTTGAAAAAGCAGTCAATATTTTTTATGGGCACCAATCGCCAGAGCCAAATGTGGTAATGGTTGGCTATGCGGCTTTAATTGATGCTTATGATTTAGCAGTTCCATTGCCCGATCTCATTTGCGCCATAGGGAAGAAATATCAACGGTATCAGCATGATAACTGGTTGATGTTTAGCCCAAAGTATAAACTAGAAGGGTCTTTCTTTGGACATTTGGTCTTTGCTTTGAAATATGAAGGTGTAAATTTAGGTGTTTTAAGTGCCTTATTTAAAAAACTTGAACCGAACATTTTAATTGCAGAAATTCAATTAATCCCCTGGGGGGGGTATTGTAGGCGGATTTGGTTTTTATATGAATGGATTTTGGATAAACGGCTTGATATTCCCGATATCCAAGACGTAAAAATGAGTTATGTTGATGTGCTGGATGAGAAGCTTCAATATCCTGGACCCGTACGACGTTCATCACGTCATCGCATAAATAATAATCTTCCTGGTGAGCCCTATTTTTGTCCCTTGATAAGAAGAACAGCACAATTAGAGAATGATATAACGAGCGACTTAAACGTGCGTGCTGCGGCTATAATGGAGAAAGTACATCCAGATTTTCTGATGCGTGCTGCCGCTTTTTTGTTACTACAAGATTCTAAAGCATCCTATGCTATAGAAGGGGAACAAGCACCTTATACCAGAATGGAGCGTTGGGGCAGGGCTATAGGTCAGGCTGGACGATACGCATTGTCTGACGATGAATTTTTACGGTTACAACAAATAGTAATTGAAGATTTTAGATTTATCCATCTTGGCTATCGTGTGGAAGGAGGCTTTATCGGTGAGCATGATAGAATAACTCAACAACCTATACCGGAGCATATTTCTGCCCGTCACGACGATATTTATAAATTGATGAGTGGGTTGATTCAAACGGACCATTTGTTGAAAGATTCAAATTATAACGCCGTTCTAGCCGCAGCAGCTATTGCTTTTGGTTTTGTTTTCATACACCCTTTTGAAGATGGCAATGGACGTATACATCGTTACTTGATACACCACGTATTGGCTGAGAAAGGATTCATTCCGAATGGTGTTATTTTCCCTATTTCTTACGTTATTCTTAAACATCTTAAAAAATACAGAGAAATATTAGAAAATTTTTCCATGCCGCGATTAAAATATATTCATTGGCGTCCAACAGCGAGGAATAATGTTGAGGTTTCAAACGATACTTTAGATCTGTATCGTTTTTTTGATGCCACAAAACAGGCCGAATTTTTATTTTATTGCATTCAGGAGACGGTGGAAACTGTTTTCCCAAATGAAATTGATTATTTAAAAAAACACGATAGAATGAAGCAATTTCTAGACGCCTATATAGAATTACCCGATCGCCTCGCTAATCTATTAATAGGATTTCTGCAGCAGAACGAAGGTAGTTTTTCTAAACGAGCAAAAGAAAAAGAGTTTTCCTCATTAACCGAGGATGAAGTTCAAACTATTGAAAGTAAGTTTAAAGAGATTTTTTACGAGTAATTAAATTGCTTTTGTCACAGGTCTACTATAGGGGCAGGCTCCGTGTCTGCCCTATGATTCTCTTCACACACTAATATGCTGCACGGTATTTTCAGCCAACGTTTCTCCCAGAAAAATATTCGCCGTAGCGATAAAACGCTCTGGTGAATCGGTGACTAAAAATTGCGTGGATTTCCTGGTTTGTGTAGACAATAATTCGCGTTGTTGTAATACGTGTAGCGTTTCGTTAGCAACGTTGCTGGCAGAATCTATCACAAAAACGCTTTTTCCCAAATAATATTCTATGCGTGGTTTTAACAAAGGAAAATGGGTGCAACCTAAAATTAAAGTGTCCGGAGTGTTATTTTCTTTAAATAAGGAATGCAAATAGCGTTCGATAATGCGATCGGTAATCTCCCCTTCAAGCCAGCCCTCTTCTACCAAGGACACCAACAAGGAACACGCTTGTGTAGTGACCCGTACATTTTTATTCAAAGCAGCAATGGCGTGTTCGTAGGCCCTAGACCGCACCGTGCCCTCAGTGGCAATGACGGCGATGTGTTGATTTTGTGTGGCGCTAACGGCAGCCATGGCACTGGGCATAATGACACCCAATACGGGAATAGTGCTAAATTCTTGTTGCAAGGTAGGCAATGCGTGGGCTGAGGCGGTATTACAGGCAACGATCAATGCTTTAATGCGATGATGGCGTATAAGCTGCCCACAAATTTGTTGGGCATATTGCGTGACGGCTTCAGGGCTTTTAGTTCCATAGGGGATGCGTGCGGTATCGGCTAAATAAACAAAAGACTCTGTTGGAAATTTTTCCCATAAGGCCTTTAATACAGTTAATCCCCCTATGCCGGAATCAAAAACGCCTATGGGCGCATCGTTTAAGTGTGACATGAAAAAACCAGTTGTTTATGTTAAACTTTCAGCAGTTTAGCACAGAATGGGTGTGGGGATAAAATGACGGTATTCACTGAGGTCTTATTTTCAGAAGAGCAGGCGCAGCATGGTTTTCTAGGGATTATTAGCCTTAATAAACCACAAGCCTATAACGCCTTAAGCCACGACATGATCTGTCACATTACGCAGCAGTTAAATCGTTGGTCTATGAATAAGCATTTATTCGCGATAATACTCCAAAGCTCTTTTGAGAAGGCTTTTTGCGCAGGCGGGGATATACGCGCTTTATACGATGCAGGGAAAAAAGGCGATCTACAGGCTTTGCGTGCTTTTTTTGCGGATGAATATCGCTTAATACAGCGCATTAACACGTATCCCAAGCCATGGATTTCATTTATCCATGGCATCACAATGGGCGGCGGTGCGGGTATCTCTCTACATGGTCGGCATCGTGTGGCGACGAAGACACTTCGTTTTGCCATGCCGGAGTGTTCCATAGGTTTTTTTCCGGACGTAGGAGGGTCTTATTTTTTATCGCGTTGCCCTGGGGAATTGGGAACCTATTTAGGTTTGTCGGGTGTTAGCATTGGTGCCGCCGATGCTTTGTATTGCGGCTTAATCGATCACTGCATTGCCGCAGACAATCATGCTGCAATAAAAACCAGACTGCTGGACATTAATTGGAGTAAAGCTTCAGATGCAAATAGTCTTATCGACGATATTTTAAGGCAGTATGCCCTTGAGCGTGAGCCTTCTGCCTTAGCGGCCAAACGCGATGTGATAGATCCCTCTTTTCAAAGCGATTGTGTAGAGGCAATATTCCAACGCATACAATTAGACCCAGCACCGTGGTGCCAGGAGTTGGCCCTAAGCTTGCAACAAAAATCACCGCTTAGCCTTAAAGTAAGCTTAGAACAATTGCGTAGGGGCAAAACCTTAGCCTTAGACGCATGTTTACAAATGGAATATCGCCTGGCACAACATTTTGTCGCAGATAAAGATTTTTATGAAGGCGTGCGCGCACAAATTATAGATAAAGACAAAACCCCAGAGTGGAAACCCACGACACTAGCTGCCGTGAGCAACGAGGCCGTGCAGGCCTATTTTGAAGCGGGTCCAGCGGGCGATTTAAACTTAAGCGAGGAATAAACCATGACGACTATTAACATGACGGAGGTTAAAGACTATTTTTTATCATTGCAAAAAGATATTTGTGCTCGTATGGAATCTTTGGAAGACGGCTCAAAATTTAAAGTGGATAAATGGACGCGACCCGAAGGTGGTGGAGGGCTGAGTTATGTACTAGAAGAGGGCTCTTTATTAGAAAAAGGCGGTGTGAATTTTTCGCATGTTATGGGAAATTGCTTGCCGCAATCGGCCTTAGCCCATCGTAAAGATTTAGCCGGTTCGTCTTTTGAAGCGGCAGGCGTATCGTTGGTGTTTCATCCTAGAAATCCTTATGTGCCTACCACGCATTTCAATGTACGCCTGTTTGTGGCTACACCTCCAGAAGGAGAGCCTCAATGGTGGTTTGGTGGCGGTTTTGATTTAACGCCCTATTATCCTTTTTTAGAAGATTGTGTACATTGGCATACTGTTGCGCGTGCGGCGTGTGTGCCTTTTGGAAAGACCTTATACCCACGGTTTAAAAAGTGGTGCGATACCTATTTTTACTTGCCGCACCGACAAGAAACCCGGGGTGTAGGAGGTCTTTTTTTGGATGACTTTAACGAGTTTGATTTTGAAACTTCCTTTGCGTTTATAAAAAGCATAGGCAATCATTTTTTATTGGCTTATGAACCTATTGTTAAAAAACGCCACTCTATAGCGTATGGTTTGGAAGAAAGAAATTTCCAAGCCTATAGACGCGGCCGTTATGTGGAATTTAATTTAATTTACGACAGAGGCACTTTGTTTGGTTTGCAAAGTGCTGGCCGTACGGAATCCATTCTAATGTCTTTGCCGCCACAGGCCGCCTGGCAATACAACTGGGCACCCGCTAAAGGATCGATAGAAGCCGAGTTGTACAGCGACTATTTGAAGCCCCGCGAGTGGTTAGAGGGTGCTTGATGTGGGTTTCTATAATGTTCATATTCCGTTTAATGGGGGAGAAATTTATTGTGAAGTAACAGACTATGATACGATGAATGACGGGAGCGAAATAATATTTGTTTTACCTGGTGGCCCAGGATTAAGTATGGAGAATTATAAAGTAACTCCGATCCTAATGCTTACGTCAAAGAAACACCTTGTTTTCTTAGACCCTCCAGGGACTGGGAGAAGTAGAAACTTTAAAAGCAGCGATTGTAGTATTAATCAATATATTGAAAGTATAGAAGCAATAAGGAGGCGCGCAAATATAACTTTTACAACTTTGAAAAGTATGTTATCATGCGCGCATGATAGACACGGATGTTACAAAATCAATTGCCAAGAAATATACAGCTATT
>VFJV01000109.1 GCA_009885895.1 Gammaproteobacteria bacterium | reverse complement strand
GAACAGACTGTTTATTGATAGTACCCATAGTGTAATGATTGCTTTTGCCAATTTGACTTTCTATAGTATAACATAGGTTTTTTCGAGGCCATTAGGTTAGCTACAACACATTAAAATACACCATGCCACTTAAAAAGGTCAAGCTAATCATTATCGCTTCTCAGGAGATCTGTTTTTGCTTCTATGGCGGTGTTTTTTATAGAGATTATCTAATCTGAATTGGGTGGCGAAAAACCTTGTCAAGTTTTTTTTGAGAAAATCTTAAAATATTTTCATTTGCTCGCCCCATCATTGTGAGGAGCGCAGCGACGTAGCAAGGATGGGGCGAGTAGTTACAATTATTAACATATATGTCAATAACTCATGTTATAAATTCTCTATCACTTCCATCACAATCTCATCATAGGGTTTGCTCATATCCAGACAGGACTTTAGTTTTACAATCACATTCTGAATATCCTCATCAAAGGGGTGTGTTGCTTCATCGCCCCAAAACCTATCTCTAGCCTCCCGATTGGGTCAACGCGAGTAAGCGATGTATTCTCCTTCAGCCGTTTGATGCAGTGTAGAGCCTATTGCGCCACAATGCGTTACAAAATAATCGACGACGGTTTTCCAATGCTGTCTATATTCTTCATCGCGATGGGGATAAACAAAAGCTCTATAAATAACAGCAAGCATGGTGATAACTCCCAAATAAAAAAATGAATCCGACTGATACTATGAATTGTTAAATGACTGAGTTTCGTCATTGCGAGGAGCGTAGCGACGAAGCAATCCAGGGGTAAAAATACTCAATTTACAAGTGCCACAGTTCTTTATGAATCGCATAGTATATGACGTTCACTTTCATCGCTCAACATCTTCCTGGATTGCTTCGTCGCTACGCTCCTCGCAATGACGAGATCGCGCAACTCAACAATTATGTAGATATTTCTCATTCACAGTTTTATATTACTATCTTTTGCAGTATCCCATCTACAATTTCATAATAATCCTTTATGCCAATTTCCTTTAAAAAATCCTCGTCATGGGAAATCACTATCATCGCTCCAGGATAACTTTTTAAAACCTCAATGACATGGGCTTTCGTTTCCAGATCCAGATTATTGGTGATTTCATCTAAAATTAACAGCGCGGGCGTCCTTGCGGCCATTTGCGCCAAGCACAAACGCACCTTTTCACCACCGGATAATTGAGCAATCAGCGCATTCACTTCTTCGTTTTTTCGAAATAAAAAATCATTCAAGTGGCAACGCACTTCGGCGTGAGACCAGGTGGGTACACATTCGGCTATGGTTTCACACACATTTTTATCAGGCAATACAGTATCGTAATGTTGGTCGAAATAGCCCATATCTTTTCTTTTAGGCACTAACCAGTTTCCTGTTTTCATCACCCTTGCATCCTGCAAAATAGCTTTAATCAGCGTAGATTTACCACTGGCATTATCGCCTAAAATAGCGATGCGCTCTTGTGAACGCAGTGCTAAATGAATGGTTTTCAATAACGGCTCTGCATCTAAATAGCCTACACTACCGTCCGTAATAGAGACAATGATCTTATCTGCTATATCGCTTGCCGTTAAAGAAAATTGTGGCACAATCACTTCGGGTAAACGCAATGTTGCTAATTGCTCGCTAAGCGCTTGCTTTTTATCGCCTATGGCCACTTTCTTGCGCCCTGAGCTTTGCTCGGCCTTAAGCGCACTGGCTTTACCGCCTAGAGGCCATTTGTGCTCAGCAATGCTTTTTTCTCCCCTGGCACGACTTTTGGCTGCGCGATGCTGCTCTTTCATTAACGCCTGATGGGTGTCTTTCTTTTGTCTATGCAATCGCGATACTGCTTGCTCTACAGCGGCACGCTTAGACTGTATTTCACGTTTATAATCGTCATAATGGCCCGAAAATACTTTGATTTTTCCATTATCGATATGCCAGAGCGTATCGATGTTATTACGCAGTAGTTCCGTATCATGAGACACCACAATCAAAGTGCCAGAATAATGACGCAATAAACGCAGTAGGCTCTGACGATTATGACGGTCTAAATGATTCGTGGGTTCATCCAGCAATAGCACATTCGGATCAGCACTCAAAGCCTGTGTTAAGGCTTTCTGAAAGCGCTGCCCACCACTCAAATTAGAAAAATCCGTAATGATTTGTGGTACATAACCCAATATCACCCCTTTGGGTATAAGCACATCGCCCGTAACCCCTGCAACTGTGCCCATGAACGCTTTCAGCAAAGTCGATTTACCACTGCCATTACGGCCTATGATGGCAATGCGGCTACCATAATGGATTTGCGCGTTGAAATTATCAAAACACGTTTTATGGGGAAAGGATACACTGAGATCTTGAATTTGAATAGGTTTATGCATGGTAATACCTCTTTTCTTAACAGTTAAGCCTAAGCCCATAAGGCTTTGATTTTTCGCCGATAACAGACGCTGTTTAAGAGGATATTTTCATGATACGGTCGCCTCGGAAGTTATAACAATAAGAACATATACTCATTCCACTTGAAGATGCGAGATTGCGCGTAGGGGCAGGCCCCCGTGCCTGCCCTAGATGGGCAACCACAGGGGGTTGCCCCTACGGAAGAATCCGCATCTTGAAGTGGAATGGGTATATACTCATAGCAGTTGATTTTTAGGGTAGGCGCTGAGTCCTCGAGCAGCAGGAGTGTAGTATTCTACATGACTGTTGCGAGATGGGCGAAAGCAACAACCCCTAAAATTCAAATGCGAAGAGTATAGTATAACCTATTTTAAAAAAAACATCAATCCAGCGTTTTTCTATACCGCTTCATCGCAAACGACAACATAACGCAAGCGAACAGCAACATGGGCCAAATGTCACCCCACACTTGTGTTATCCCATTGCCTTTTAATAAAATGCCCCGAACAATGCGTATCATATGGGTTAATGGCAACCCTTGGCTTATAACACTGGCCCAATGCGGTAAACCGTAAAAAGGAAACATAAACCCAGACAATAAAAGCGAGGGTAGAAAAAAGAAAAAGGTCATCTGCATTCCTTGCAATTGATTTTTCGCCAAGGTTGAAAAAAATAACCCCATCGATAAATTCGCGATAATAAAAGGAAAAATGCACAGGAATAATAACGCAATACTTCCCTGCATAGGGATATGAAACAAGCCTTTGCCCATCAGCAAAACCGTAATACTCTGTGCGTAGCCCAATAGAATATACGGCAGCATTTTACCCAGCATCACTTCTTTAGGCTTAATCGGTGTAGCCAATAAGCTTTCAATGGTGCCTTTTTCAATTTCGCGCGTAATCGATTGCGCCGTTACCGTAATCATAGACATGGTTAAAATCACCCCCAATAATCCAGGGATAATGCTATAACTTGTGATATTTTCGGGATTATACAAGGGATGATTAATCACTTGGAAACTCGGCCGTTGATAGCGCAGCCTTTGTGTACCTCCCAGTAGTAAAGGATCGAATACACTTCTAGACAATTGCTCTAAAGCTTGCATGGCTGGACCAATGGCTACACCATCGGTGGCATCGGCTTCCACCAAAATGCTAGGCTTATCGCCACGCAGAAAATCTCGGGTAAAATTAGGCGGAATGGAAAAAATAAATAATACTTTATTTTCTCTCAGCAAATCTTCTGCTTCTTGCTCGCTGTTTGATACCTGCACAATACGAAAATAGTCCGTGTTTTCAAGGCCCGTTACAAAAGCGCGTACATAAGGGCTATTGTCGCCTAAGAGCAGTGCTGCCGGCAAATGTTTCGGGTTGGTGTTAATCGCATAGCCAAATATAATGAGTTGTATAATGGGGATCCATAAAATCAACCCCAAAGTTACTTTATCACGGCGCATATGTATAAATTCTTTTCTCAACATAGCCCCTAAACGATTTAGAAAAGAATCGCTGAATTGCTCCTGTTTATCCATGCACAGCCTCTTTAGGTTCAACTTTAATGAGCGCAATAAAAACATCTTCCAATCTAGGTGGGATTTCTGTTAATTGCAGTTCATGCGCTGTTGCAAAGGGTTGCAAGGTTTCCGCCATTTTATCGTGTTCATAACCGCTTACGTGCAGCGCATCGCCAAAACTACCTACTTGATCCAAAGTCGGTAATTGCCGTAATACGGATATATAATTTTGAATGTTTTTGCCCGTGAGTTGCCAGGTGTATAATTTAGCCTCTTGCACAATGTGTTGCGGCGTGCCACGCGCCAAAATATTACCATAAGCAATATAGGCCAAATCGGTACAACGCTCGGCTTCATCCATGTAGTGCGTTGCCACCAAGGTGGTAATGCCCTGTTGCGATAAGTCATGCACATGATCCCAAAATTCGCGCCTAGCCTTGGGATCCACTCCAGCTGTGGGCTCATCTAACAATAATAGTTTAGGCTGGTGTAAAATGGCGCAAGATAAGGCGACGCGCTGCTTCCAACCACCAGATAAAGTTTCGACTAACTGCTTGCGTCGCTCATATAGCCCTAGATCTTGCAAGGCCTTTTGCACGCGTTCTTTGCGTTTGTCCATGCCATAAATCATGGCTACAAAATCTAGATTTTCTTCTATGTTGAGATCGTCATATAAACTAAATTTTTGAGTCATATAGCCGCACTGTTTTTTAATCTCGCGCGATTGCGTTATCACATCCAAACCCAAGCATTGGCCAGAGCCCCCATCGGGAGTTAATAGACCACACAACATGCGAATCGTCGTGGTTTTACCGCTGCCATTAGGGCCTAAAAACCCAAACACGCCACCTTGTTTTACTTGCAACTCAATCCCATTCACCACGGTCGTGCTGCCAAATTTCTTGGTTAAGCCCTTCACATCGATGGCCCAAGGCGTATTCATTTTGGATCCTGTAAATACACGCTTACAGGCGTACCGGGATGAAACTGCAGCGCGCTGTCTTCCGGCAATTGGGCTTCTATCCTATACACTAATTTTGATTTGGACTCTGCACTGTAAATAACGGGCGGCGTATATTCAGCGTCTTTAGAAATAAAACGAACCTTAACCGCTTTGGCTTTTTTAACCCCGTCTATTTTAAACCACACCGTTTGCCCCAATTTAATATCGCTATAATTGGGCTCTGGCACATAAAATAAAACCCGTATTTGTTTAGGGCTTAAAATTGCCACAACGGCTTGCCCCGCCGGAATAAACTCTCCAGGCCTAAAAAAGGTATCAAAAATAATGCCGCCATCGCTGGCCATTCCTGTTTTTTCTGATAATTGCCAAGCGTAGGCGTTCATAGCCGATTCGGCGGCTTTTACTTTTTGTGTTTGTGCTTGAATTAAATGTTCGCGCGCGCCCAATTCTGCTTCGGCAAGATTGGCTTGTAATTGTTTGACTTCTTGCAAGCGAGTGGCATAATCAGCGGTTGCATTATCCAGAGCAGCCTTGCTTACAACCTGCTTATCGTATAAGCGTTGATTGCGCTCTAAAGTGATTTTAGATAAAGCGAGCTGAGCCTCGGCCGACAATACATTGGCCCGTAGCGCATCTAAAATAGTGCTACGCTGCCCTTTTTCTAAATCAGACAAGGTTTCTTGCTCTGCCGCCAAGGTGTATTGCGCTTGGTTCAAATAAGAATGCTCCGGCTCTGGGTCTAATTGATACAGCTTTTGATTTGCTTTGACAGCATCGCCTCGATGAATGTCTAAATCGAATAATTGCCCCGAAACCGGTGGAGCAATATAGACTAAGTAGGCTTCTATATACCCTAGATAATGCGGCTTTTGCCCACTGCAGGATAGTAGCAATAACAAGCTGCCAAACGCGCTAAAGAATTTAAGCCTACGACGACAGCATTTCAAGGCTAACCCCTTAGCTCGAAAACTCCGCATAGGCACGTAAAGCTTCAGCAGCATACATAACGGACGGTCCGCCACCCATATAGATGGCCATACCCAAGGCTTCCACTAAGGCTTCTCGGGTCACCCCTAATTTCACCAAGGTTTGCACATGAAAACCGATGCAACCCTCACAGTGATTGGCAACCGCTAAAGCAATGGCAATCAACTCTTTGGTTTTTTTATCCAGCGCTTTGTCTTCGGTAGCCGCTTTGCCCATGCCAGAAAACGCTTGCATCACCCCGGGCAAATCTTTATGCAGCTGAGTTACAAAAGGCAATAATCCTTCTGTGATTTCTTTGTAATTTTTAGTCATTTTAATCCCCTTATACCGTTGCAAACGAAAATGTCATCACTTGTGACAGCTCATCCTGTCCAAACAAGCATAATAGCAATCTATCCACGCCCAATGCAACGCCCGCACAGGTTGGTAATCCCGCGGCGAGTGCCTCCAGTAAAAATTCATCTATCGTTACCGTAGGCAAACCCAAATGCTGTCTTTTTGCATTGTCGGCCATAAAACGGCTACGCTGCACTGTAGGATTTTGCAGTTCTTGAAAACCATTGGCCAATTCTATACCCTCAAGATAGCCTTCAAATCGCTTTGCCACTAATCCATATTCTTTTTCAACCACTTCTGCCAATATCGCTTGACTGGGCGGGTAATCGCAGACAAAAACAAGCCCCCGTCCCTTCCATTGTGGTTCAATGACCATTGCCATTAACCACATCAGCCACATGTCCTTATCGTTTACATCCACCGTATCAGGAACGCTGATCTCTTGCCGCAGCGCACATGATTGCAATTCCTGTAGACTCAGCTGCCACGGATCGATCTGTAGATATTCTAAAAACAAGTCTCTATAGGTGTAATGGGTTACCGCGATGCGGGGTAAAAATTGCTGTATCAATTCGGCCACCTCAACCATTAATTGTTGATAGCTCCACTCTACACGATACCATTCTAACAGCGTAAATTCAGGATTATGATAACGCCCTTGTTCATCACCCCGGAAAGCCTTGCCCATTTGATAAATAGACCCACTGCCGCAAGCCAACAATCGCTTCATGGCATACTCAGGCGAGGTTTGTAAATAACAGGCCTCCTGGGTACTTGCACCATCCACATAAGCGCGCCACGATTTTATAAAGGGATCACTAGAACCCGAATGACACACTATCGGCGTTTCAACTTCCAATACACCACGATGCTCAAAAAAATGGCGAATGCGCTTTAAAACCTCGGCTCGTTGTTGTAATACGTTAACCGTTATGCCGCTACGCCATGGCTTATTCGGCCCCATCAATCCCTGCCTCAGCCTTAACCTTCATCTGTACTTTTTCAGCCAATGCACGCGTAAACGCCGCAACTTCACTGCCTTCTTGATAGGGCACGCTATCTGGTGGATAAAATGTAGCACTGATCATATCGTCCAATAACTCATTCGCAATATTGCCCGCATGTCGTCCGGTTTTGCCTAATAAGCGCTCTAAACGTTCTATACAGGCTTTCACCTCGTTTCTAGAGACGATGGGTTCTGAAAATGCCTCAAATTCCTCACCCATTAACATGGGCACTAAAGGATCCGTCAATCGAAATGGCGTAAACAGGTTCATTTGATTAAAGGGCATATCGTCTAAATCGTCTTCTACCACAGCAGGTGCACTTTTTCGTTGAGAAGATTGCAGCGATTCTATGGCGGCTTTTATAAGATTATTTTGAGTTTTTTCATCGTTCATCGCTTTGGTTATAGTCTGTAAATCTTCATCTATAGGAATATTGACCGTAGAGAAAATAGTATCCACCTCAGCAACAGCCTCAGTAAAATGCTTTTCTCGTTGTTCAAGTTCAATCAGCACTCTGGTGGGCGGTGCTTCTACGCGTAGGAAATGATTTAAGCGCAAGTGCTCTACCGGTCCAGGACCTGCGTAAAACATTTGTGCGCGCACAATACGCGATTTAAAGAAGATGTGCGCTTCGCCTTCGCGTTGCTCTTTTAAGTCTAACAAATCCACCCGTTGGCGTTTTTCGGCAGAAGAACTGCGCGTATCCATGTAGTTATTCATTAAACTACCCGCATTCGTTTGGAAGGCATCCACCTTAGTCACATAAGATTCGCCTGCCGTTTTAGAGAAAAAGTCCCAGGTTTCGGTAGGATCTTCTAATTTCATACAAATTTTAATGTTGGTGTTTGCGCCAATGGAGGCGGCTTCTTCTTTAGAGGCCTTCTGGAACGCGGGCAAATCTTGTCCGGCAAAGATAGCGGAAAAGCCTAAGGAACGCGCTTGTGCAGGCACCACAGCAAAGCCTTCAATTGCATAATAACCATATTCATCTAAAATACACATAAACGGCGTTGTGGCATTGGTAGGCTTTCTGGTAATTAATTCCTGATAACTGCCTTCCACTTCACTGCCCAAACCGGCCGACATCATTGCTTTTAAGGTGGAAATAATGATTTTACCTAAATTAGACAACTCATCCGGGGCTTTTTCCAAGGCAGGCAGTAACACGATTAAAATCCGTCGATTTAACACCACATCTTTTAGATCCACTTCGGCCAATTTGACACGCAAAATATGACCGTAAGTATCAGCTAAAGAGGTAAAAACCCGCGTTAATTGCATGGTAATAAAACCATGTTGCTCTAATACCTGCGAAACCTGTTTACCCTTTTTACTCTTATCATAACCAGGTAGATTGTCTAGATAATGCGAAATAGGCTGCATCACCACTTCTGGAACATTGTGCAATGGCACCGCTTCTTGGTGTTCGCGTGGAAATAATTTATCTATGACAATACTTTCCAATTTTTCTAAAGAAAAATACAATCGTATTACGTGGGCATCCAACAGAATTTTGCCTTGGTCGCGCATGTACACCAAAATTTTCAGCAATGCTTCAACAAAGGAAATGGCACGTCCTTTCCACATATCGCCATCGGAAGATGAGCCTGCAGAATCCATCATGCTCACGACCAATTGCGATAACATGCTGGATGAACCATTCGAAAAAGGGTTCAAGGTATTGGAAATCTTTTTTTCCTGCCGACCTACAATATCGCGTGCACCCGTCATAAAGTTGATGATCAATAAATCGTCTTCACGCCCCATGGAACGCGCCATGGAAAATATTTGGGCGAATAATCCGTTATCACCCTTACCATCCACATAGATAAATCCACTACCATACATTAAAGCGTTATAGGCAATCGAGACTAGGGCTACGGTCTTACCACTACCCGTAGAGCCAAAAATCAGTACGTGCGTACGCAGATCGTCGTTAGAAAACCAGAGTTCTTCTTTGGTCTTGCGATCGTTGCCAAAAAAGGCAATGCCGCGTGCGCGATTATATTCGGTAGAACCGGGTTTAAGATCGCCATAATCAATTTGGCCTGAGACCTGCGGCAACCGAAAAGGCAGCGTCACTTTTCGGGTACGCTGATACATATAAATGCACATGGCTGCAATAAAGAGTAGATCTACATACGCTGGAAACAAAAAGCCTATAATGGCACAGAAAATAAGGCTTGCAGTGACGGATACGGGGTCCGATAAAAATTCGCTGATGCGTTGCCCTAAGGTACGCGTATCGCGTATCAGTAGGCTTGAGTCTTGTTCCTGATGACTTTCTAATCCCCGTTGTGTGGGGGCTTTTCTAGACATACTCTACTCCTCTATTGCAGCGTTGCTGCTTCATCATCGTTAGGAACATAAACCAAGTCATCAATCGCATCTTCCAGACTAATAACGGCTTCTTCAATCATAGGCGACACCAAACGGTATCCAATGGTTTTTTCTGCATAAAAATGGGCAAAAATGCCCGCGACTTCCGGAAACACCGTTTGTCTACCGGTGGAATTCAATACATACCAAAGCACCCTGTCGCGCGGTTTTATCCATAGAAATTCGGCCGATGCCAACACCCCATCGCTGCGCGCTAATTCCAGCATAGCCGCTAATACGCCATATTCAAAGGCATGACGAGAAATAATGGTTTGAACAATCTTATTGTTGGTGTATTTTTTTAATAAGGCATCGATGCCGCTAAAATTAAGCTCGGGATCTTTGGCCGAGGTTGCAATTTGTCGCAATAATTTATTGGCCACATCTCTATCGCCTAAAGCTTTGGCCGCAAAAATAGTAAATAAGGCACGGCGCTGTGGCGCCAAATCTTCTGCAGAACGCCACAGTTCACCCAATTGCTTAATGAACACTTTATGAGCACGATATTTATTCACTGTGGCCTCATAGCCCATTTCACGGGATAAACCCGATGCCCCCAATTGTTTGCGCTCTACATCTAATAGTTTGTATTTCTTAGAAAATTGCATCGCCGTTAAGGCCATGGCCCAAGGCCCTTTTTGAATGTCTTGTTTCACCAAATCCAGGCCTAAAACCACATTCGCAAAGGGCCAGTTTTGCAGTTCCTGCTTTAATAAAGATTTCATATTAAATATTTGGCAAAAGCGGGTTGCAGAACTGCTCCTATAGACCCTTATAGCCAACAAAACCAGAATACCACCTAAAGGGTAACGTAAATAACGCCCTACTTCGTTGGCCACTGCTATCAACTGCTCCACGGTGACGCTTTGTGGCGCGGCCTGTAGGATGGCCTGTTTTAAGGGCAGTACCTGTGCCGTAAATAAGCCCACAAAACTTGCCTCCCAATACTTTATTTGCAATATGACCATAACAATTGCGGTATGGAAAAAATACCAGGAGCCCACCGAAACGATCACAAGGGCCGATATGATCCACAATAGATCCATCGAGGTATCGCTTTGCCCTTGTCCTTGTCCGCCGCCTTGTGGTGCCATAATCGTTATACCTCAATTAATTTGTCTTTTTGTACCCAGTAGCTTTTATCCCTATGCTTAAATTGACGCAATTGCGATAATTCAATTTTTTGAACCGTTAAAAGCGCGCAATCTAAATAACGGTCGCGTTTGGGGGCCGTGTAAGGGCTTAAATCTTGCGACACCTGAATGCAGGCGCTAAAAAAACCGTAACTGTCGTTGCGTAAACTTCTTTCGGCTAAAGCCCATTCATCGTAAACAGCCAGGCCATTTTTCTCGCAAAATTTTACCATTTCCAGTAGAATAGGGATACAATTCATGCCATCCGCTGTTTCGCCTAACTTCGGCAATTCTCGATGAAACACACGAATGTAAACCATTTTTTCATCTTTGCTTTGCGGCTTATTTTGCCTTTGATAGTCTGCTTTAGAAATACTTTGCACCGCTACTATAGGATCTTGCTGGATAACGAGTTGTGAGTGCACTGCATGGCTTAATCGCATTAACTCATTTAATAAAATAGCGAAACTGGTCGCTTGCCCCGCATAACAGGCTTGCATTCTTGTAATCGCTTCGGCAACCATATTCAGCAGCACATAATTGAGGTAAGGATCGTCCATGCGTTCTACCTGATAGGTCTGCATATTTTTTTGCTCCAACTGATGCCCAATATCTACCGTGTGCTGCAGCAAAATACTGGCGGCGTCTTTTAATTCTTGTAAACTGGCTTTTTGATGTTGCACCCCCGAGCGACCAAAAACGGCTTCACCGTCTTCTAGAGGTTTATTTTTAATGGCAATGATTTTTTCTAAAACGGGAATATAGCGCCTACACAACTGCCCTATAGCTTGCAGCGCTTCGCCGGTCGTGTGTAGACTCTTTTCTGATTTTTCAGTGGCCTCAATCATACATCAATTCATCCAACACCACCGCTTGTAGATCAGACGCGGCTTTGGCAAGCTCATTCATGACATCGGTGATGCACAGTATGCGTAAAATATCAGGCGTTACGGCATCAAAACTTACTTTAACGCCTAGTAAGGTGCCTTCTTGTTCTTCAAAAGAAGCCCCTAACCCATAACCCAGACATAAGGACGATAATTGCTCCGCACGCCGCACAATAGCAGGAAATATTCCCGCATCGGAAAACGCTTCTTCGGGCATGAGCTCGCGGCCATTCAATGTAAAGCCAAAGTTCATGGTCTTCATGACCGCAATTAATCTTTTTTGTAAATCTGTCATTTTTTCATCACATTAATTTATCATCTCGCCACCATGGCCTACATAATTTACGCGGCCCAGCCAAGAAAGATCGTAACACACGGCCAAATACCGCCATAGTAAAGCCCAATCGTTCTAAAATGGCAAAAAAAATGGCTATTGCCAAAAAAACCCAGAATGTCCACCAGCGTATATGCATTAGGAATACCAAAAATGGCAACGCTGAGCGCGCATCAATTATAAAAAAGCGCGCTGGACGCACACTGTCGCGCCAATGGGCGCGCACATTTAAGCGAGCCATTATACCGACCGAACGGTAAATTTTAATGCCATTTTGCTTTGCTTCCTTCCCGTACTTGTGTAAGAACCTCTTGAGTATACATCCATATAGCGTTATGATAAAGTACTTTGAGTTAGACAGTGCTTTTTTCAGAAAGGTTAACAATATGCGATTTTATCTTAGTGTACTGATTATAGCGTTTAGCCTTTCAGCCTGTTCATTGCCTACGCAAAATGCCAATAGCATCCCTAAGAGTCCGCGCATAGATCCTGCCGAAGTCAAATTGGCTGAAGCAGCCGATAGCGTTAGCAAATCACTACAAAGTTTAGCTGAAAACCAGCAAGCCATTAATCCAAAACCCAAACAGTACAACGCTCCCGACCCTTCCGATTATGGCATGTCCAATCTAACCAGCATGAATTGGTCTGGGCCTATAGAACCTTTAGTCACTCAAATTGCCAAGGCAAGCGGTTATCAATTGCGCGTTTCAGGCGTTTCCCCCGCTATTCCTGTACTGGTGAGCATCAATGCTAAAAATATCCCATTAGGTCAAATTTTACGCGATGCAGGGTATCAATGCGGCGATCGGGCCGATATTGTGGTCTTTCCACGCTCTAAGGTCATTGAGCTGCTGTATGCGAACACTTAAGCAACGCTTCAATTCGGCTCTTTCTTGCCTATTTGGCCTGTGGCTACTAGGCTGCCTCGCTTTATCCGGTTGCGCCAGCGACGATTATGACACCGCCATTTATCCCAAACACGCCGATACTTCCAATCTTTCGCAATTGCGCGTTTTACGGCAAGTTCAAATGGAAAAAACAGACGGCTCAGGAACCATCAATTCCATGCGCTTGGCGGGTTTGCGTCAAGCGGCGCTCACCGTGGGCGCACAAGGTGCTTTGGCTAAACGCAGCGTAGAGTTAAATGGTGTATTTAATACTCAAGCTGCAAATTTGGATCAAATTTATAACTTTAACCTCATGATGCTAAGCCACAATGTTATGCCTCCGGTGCTCACCGAGGGGAACAATATCTTAAATCTGCAAGACCCAAACACCATCCGCGTTGCCGATAGGACCTATTCCATAGTATCCCAAGCTCATTTTGTAACCGTACCGCCCACTTGGCGTGATTATTTGTCTTTGGGTTATAAAAAACCAGAGGTGCCCGATAAAACGCTATTGCCTAAAAATGCGGCTGAAGTGGTAGAATGGAAAAAATATGTACAACGAGGTTGGGATGAAGGCCGTCTTCAAGCCAATAACATTTTTTCAGACAATTTAAGTCGCTTGACACGGGATTATACGGGCATGGCCTTGTATCGTTCCCTTTACAACCAAAAAATGATCAGCGCACCTTTTGTAGCCAAGGCAGATTTGGGCATCACCGGTGGCGGTGACAACGTCACCATCAACGATGCCGTCTTGCGTATTACCGCAGTGCCTCAGCTGAACACAGAAAGTAAGACTTGGACTCCCGCAGTGAGAACACCGCAGTAGGGTCTTAAGTTTATTGTTTTTTGAGCTAAAAAGTGTTCAACTTTGTATCCTGTTATGATATCCTTCGTATTCCTTTCAAAACCCAGGGTAACCGACCGCGTGCCTATATAAGCACAGCGCCCCCCAATCCTCTCATTTTAGAATCTAAAAAATAATTTAAAAAAAGTGAAAAGAATGCCCGAAAACACTTGACGCGTTTTTTGACTGTTTTTTTTAAAACCGCCTTTTTACCCCGAAGTTCGCCCCTGAGTTCGTCTTTTTCAACAAGTTTTTCTGCTGATGTAGGCACAGTATCCCCCCATTCTGACGGCAATGCAGTGTGGATTGCCTCTACTAAAACGTCAGTATTCGCTGTGGTATTCAACGAACTCAGTCTATAGTCTATCCTGATTTTAGCCCGATCTCTATCGCTTTCTGTCCAACTAGAAACCGCAATTAATTCGGTCACATACCGCCCAAACTCCGGCAAATGCGACAAAAATTCCCGTTGTATGAGCGCATACACCAGTTTAGCAACGAAGCCCTATTTTGACTGCCTATATTCATACCCGCCTCGACCGAAATATCGACTAAATTTAAGGGCCCCGTAAATAAGGCTTCTACTTTTTTAGCGTATTTCACAAAAAGATTAAACACATAACGCTCGCCTTTATAGGCTTTTTCACCATTGTAGTATACGAGCGGAAATACATAGGGCAACGGCAATGCGCTCTTTTTTGCATTTTTCGCGTCTTTTACATGCTTGTCTACTATACTCACAGCAGTTGATTTTTGAAGACTAGTCCTCGAGCTCCAGGAATGTAGTATTCTACATGACTGGGGCGAGATGGGCGTAGGCAACACCCTCTAAAATCAAATGCGAAGAGTATAGAGTGCAAAGTCTTACATTCCAGCTATTCTTATGGTAAGCTCGGCGCACAAAAAGGGGGTATATCTGGGCATGTCCAAGTACTTATTAAAACAAGAACCGCAACGCTTCTCACCAGAAGAAATGGACCTTGCCATCGTGCAATGCTATAAATCGGGTGCCTCCGACATTACCTTTCAAACCAACGAACCGGTTTTTGCTGAAATCCACGGCGAGCTACACCGCTTAACCCGACGCGTATTGAATAACTCCGAAATCAGCGATATGCTAAACCATATTTATGGCCCAAACGGCACCACACAATTATTAAGCGGCCGCGATGTAGACACGCACTACGAAGTTCGGCCTACACGTACGGAGCGTTATCGTTTTCGGGTCAATGGCACTGGCTGCTTGGTCGATGGCCACGACGGCATCCAAATCACCTTGCGCACCATTCCAGGCTTGCCGCCTACGGTAGTCGAACTTCAAATAGGCGAAAAGCTATTAGCCGCACTCACCCCCGATGAAGGCGTAGTGTACGTGACCGGCGCCACCGGCTCCGGTAAAAGCACGTTGCTGGCATCTATTATTCGCCACATTGTGGAGCAAGAAAACAGTCATCGTAAAGTATTAACCTACGAATCGCCTATAGAATTTGTGTTCGACAATGTCTTAAAACCCACCTCCATAGTCAGCCAAGCGGAAATTCCGCGCCATTTACCTAGTTTCGCCGCTGGCGTGCGCAATGCCTTAAGGCGTAAACCTAGGCTTATTCTAGTAGGTGAAGCGCGCGATCAAGAAACCATTGCCGCGGTTATGGAAGCCGCCTTAACGGGCCACCCTGTTTACACCACTTTACACAGTAATGGTGTTGCCGAAGTGATGCGCCGTTTAATCACCACTTTTCCTGCTGATGAACGTCATGGTCGAGCAATGGATATCATCGAGACAGTGCGTTTGATCATCTGGCAACGTCTAGTGCCTACTGTAGATGGCAAGCGTACGCCTTTGCGCGAATTTCTTATTTTCGATGATAACGTACGCGACATTTTATTGGCCTCGCCTTTAGAAGAGGTCACCGCCACTACGCGCCGATTGTTAAAACAACACGGTCAGCCTTTGTTGGTCGACGCCGAGCGTAAATTTGCAGAAGGCCTCATTGATGAGCGTTTACTTCGGTATTTGCAATTAAGCGAGGAAAATGCCGATAAAGATGCGGGCTTGTAGTATGCTCATAGCAATTGGTTTCTAGAATCCTCTGCCCCACGTAGAACGGCCAACAATAATGGATTAATGACATTATAATGACCATTTTTACTTTGCTCTATATAATCCTTTTCAATTAATACATGAACTGCCGTCGCTATAGAGCTTGTTGGCATTGATAAGGCAATACAGGTTTCTTGGCTATGTATGCTTTCCACCCTGTTATTAGCTAGATATTTAATAACGCGTCTTTGCCCAACGGGTAAATCCGATAATTCTCTTAAGGCATCACTCCATTCTTCAATGACAACATTAGTCCAAGCATTTTCCACATCTTGTACTGAGGGGATCTTTAGAGAGGCTTCCCATACAGCATCACATAAGTAATTGACATAATAGGGATGTCGATTTGAACGTTCCATTATCTTATTAAAAGTACTTTCTTCTAGGTGTTTCTCCCACGTATTCAGGGCAATTTTCTGAATGTGTTTTTCATAATCCTCTGCGGCAATACGATCTAGTTTTATTTTACGGCATAGTTTATAAAGCGGCCGATTTTCATCCTCGAACAGGCTTAATAAAAGAGAGCGCACACTGCCAGAAAAAATGAGTGCTAAACAATGCATCTCTTGAGCCGCCGTTCTAAAGGCTCCCTCTAGCCCTCTTTGTTTACTGATCTTATCAATTTCTTGGAATTCATCCAGAAAAATGACCGCTTTTTTGTTTTTTTCAAGCAATAATTTTTCTAATAACAGAAGTGCTTCTGAAATAATCACCGCATGATTAAGTTGATTTCTGGGTGTTAATTTAAGTTTTACCTGATCTCCTTCAAAAGACAGTAAGGGTTCTAAATTGGAAATATATTTTTTCACTGAAGACATGAGCTTTTCTACCTGCCCGATTGATTTACCAATTAATTTGATGACACTATCCAGCACCAGCTGAGAAACTTCTGCTTCTGATGTGCATAAGTGAAAATTGATTTTCACGGAAGCTAGTAGAGACTGTTCAATCGCCCTCTCCGCTAAACTTGATTTTCCATAACGGCGCGGAGCGATAATCAGCGTATGCTTGCCTTGTTGGAGATTGCCAAGCAATCTTTGAGTTTCTTGTTCTCGGTTACAAAAAGCATCCCCATAAGCCTTGCCTAAGTGGGAATAATTGTCTTTTTTCCATCAAGTTAGCTGCCCCTTAACCATTGTAATACTTATGCTTGATTATATAACGCTTTCCCCCGTTACGCAAGTTAACATTACGGTATTTGCCGTAACGGCAACTAGCGTTATAATATACCAAATGAGAACCATTCCTGTTTACTTTAGCTCCGATCTTTAGTATAATTTACCTTAAGTCTACCCAAAACAAAAAGGCGGCTCCCTATGTTGCAACCTGGCTATTCGTATATCATTGAAAAATTAGACAATCTAATAGACAAGGGCTATAAACTCAAGCTTTTGGCCATGGGCTTTGTGCCTGGTGCTCAATTTAAGGTCATTCGCAAGGCTCCCTTAGGCGATATGCTGCATATAGTGATACAAGGCACGGCCCTTAGCCTACGCGCCCGGGAATTGGCGCAGCTTCAATTAAGGGCCGCCGCGCCATGACCTTACGCCTTGCCATTGCAGGCAACCCAAATTGTGGCAAAACCACCTTATTTAACCGACTCACCGGGGCTAAACAAAAAATCGGCAATTGGCCTGGCGTTACGGTTGAAAAAAAAACGGGGGCCTTTCGTTATGAGCACACCGATTTTAGCGTCACCGACCTGCCGGGTGTTTATTCTTTAACCGTGGCCAAAGCCGATCACAGCATCGATGAGCGCATCGCTATGGATTTTCTATTAAGCGAGCAAACCGATGTTTTAATCAACATCGTAGACGCCGCCAATTTAAAACGCAATCTGTATTTAACCTTGCAATTATTGGCCTTAGGCATTCCTTGTATATTGGTATTAAACATGATGGACATCGCTTACAAGCGACGTTTGCGCATCGACACCGAAAAATTGTCGCAGGCTTTGGGCATTCCCGTGATTGCGCTCAGTTTAAATGAAAAAAAAGGGTTAAGTGCCTTAAAAAAGGCAATTTCCAACCTAAGCTTAAACCGGCATAAACCCAACATCCGCACAGAACTGCCCGCCTTCCAAGCCTTGGTTGATTTATGCCACACGCACAAAGAGCCCTTATGGTGCGCGCTATCCCTATTGGAAAAAGATCTCTTAACGCAACGCTGGCTTGAAAATCAACCTCAAAAAAATAACATTCAACAGCATATAACGCAGCTTGAACAACAAGAAAATGAATCTAGCGATGTGCTCCTTGCGCAAGAACGTTATGCCACCATTCACGCGCTGTACCAGCGTTGCGTTGCCGCGCAAAGCACAACGGCAAAAACCATCACCGAGCGCATCGATGCCGTGGTGATGCACCGTTATTTAGGCATTCCCATTTTTCTTGCGCTGATGTATTTAATGTTTGAATTATCGATGAATGTGGGCGGCTTATTACAACCTTTATTCGATCTGAGTTCCAGTGCCTTATTGATTGAAGGCCCTTTGCATTGGGGCGCACAATGGGGCATTCCTCGGGGCATTACCGCCATTTTCGCGCAAGGTTTTGGCGTAGGCGTGAACACCGTATTGGGCTTTATTCCACAAATTGGGCTTATGTTTTTATTCATGGCTTTTTTGGAAGATTCCGGTTACATGGCGCGCGCTGCTTTTGTGATGGATAGACTCATGCAAGCCGTGGGGTTGCCTGGAAAATCGTTTATTCCACTCATTGTGGGTTTTGGGTGCAATGTGCCTTCCATCATGGCAACACGCACACTCGATTCCACGCGCGATCGCATCGTTACGGCCTTAATGGCGCCTTTTATGTCTTGCGGCGCGCGTCTGGCTATTTTTGTGGTCTTTGCCAGTGCTTTTTTTCCTGAGCACGGTGGCTTGGTTATTTTTGCGCTGTATGTTATAGGCATTCTAGTCGCCATGTTAACGGGTTTCATCTTACAAAAAACGCTGTTAAAGCGCAGTGCTAGCCCTTTTATTCAAGAATTACCCATTTACCACGCGCCACATTTACACACCTTGTGGTTACTCACCTGGCAGCGTTTGCGTGGCTTTGTGTTGCGTGCGGGCCGCATGATTGTGCCTGTTTGCATTGTGATTGGGGGATTAAACAGCATACACTTGAACGATAATACCACGCCTTTATCGTGGGTGGGTAAAGCCATCACACCGGTCTTAGCGCCCATGGGTGTACAACAAAACAATTGGCCTGCCAGTGTGAGTTTAATCACAGGCACTATGGCCAAAGAAGTTGTAGTGGGTACTTTAAATACTTTATACAGCCAAGAAACCTTAAGTGAAAATAATGCCACATTCAGTTTAGGTGCCGCATTAAAAACGGCTGTCACCACCACCCTAAGCGGCATAGGCAATGTATTGTCTTTCGAAAAATTAAATCCTTTCACGGCCAACGAAGCGGATCACAGCATGGGAAAACAGGCCATGACGCGCATGCAAGAGGCCTTTGGCAGCAGCATGGCGGCCTTTAGTTATTTGCTGTTTGTGCTTTTGTATATTCCTTGTATTTCTACTATGGGCGTATTGAATCGCGAAGTGGGCAAACACTACGCTTGGTTATCCACCCTTTGGAGCTTTGACATCGCCTATGTGGTTGCAGTTATTGTTTACCAAGCAAGCCAACTCAGCGCAGCACCGCTTTCGGCTTTGGCTTGGATCTTAGGCTTGCTATTAAGCCAATGCCTAGGGTTTTTAGGCTTGCGCTATTGGGCTAAACGGCCGCAGTTAAACGCCTTAGGCAGCGCGATATGAGTTTATTACAACACATTCGTGAACTTTTATCCGCTAAACAATGTTTGTCTCTGAATGCTTTGGCTAAAGCGTGTAACACTTCAACGGAAGAAGTCGAAACGCAAGTGTGTTTTTACCTACATCAAGGCAAAGTACGCAAAAAGAATTTACGCCTGCCCTGTAAAAGCACTTGTCTACAATGCGATCTATCGGCATTGGTGCTGTATGAATGGGTTGTTTGACTTTTAGGGAGGGGGGCGCTGCCTACCGGTTTATTCAGCCATTTGTTTACGTAGTTCTGCTATCGCCTCTAATGGGATCTCCAGTTTTTCATGGATAGCAAGGTCACTTTCTCCAGCCTTAATGCATTTTATCGCTTCTAATGTTTGCTTTAGACCTTGGCTTATTCCTTTCTTTAGACCTTGGCTTATTCCTTTCTTTAGACCTTTGCTTAGACCTTTGCTTAGACCTTTAGCCTCAGCATCCATCAGTTTTTGCTTAAGGATAGCTCTGGCATCGCGTTCACGCTTTTCTGCTTCTTCGTAGGTGTTAAACTCAATATCTGTCCAGGAAAAGCGGTTTAAGGCTTCATAAGCGCGGTAAATAACGTGATCACTGCCTACAATACGATCTATATCCGCTTCTTTTGTTTCTTGCGCGTGTTTAAAAAAATACGCCCATTTTTCTATGAGGTTACCCAATTCATCTATAGTTTTATTGTATTTAGGCAGTTCCAAAAAAGTAAAAGAAAAATCTTTTAAATGATGGGTGTGGGTTTGTTTATCCAAAATAACATGAGTTGAATGCCCTTCCACTTTATCCTTGAACATCACAAAGTCGGTTATGGCTATAAAAATAATTTCCTTTAACTGGGTATAATCCTCTCCCGCCACGAGCTGTCTACTGTAAGCCTTAGACGCATAATATTGTGCGCGCTTTTCAAAACCCGGCATACGCGCTACTTGCATTTCGATGATACATTGCCGGCCTTTTTCATCATGACACAATACGTCAATGATGCTTTGTTTTTTAGAAGCAATTTCCGGATCTTGCGCCGTTTTTAAAAACTTAACCTCTACAATTTGCTGATCACCCTGAAAGCACACTATATCGTTAATAAAGTGTATCAGGATATCCTTATTTTTTTCCGTACCAAAAATTTGCTTAAAGGCATAATCATTTTTAGGATCTAAAAATTTATTGAACATAATGACCTCAACACGCGCACACCGTATATATATCACAGCATACACTATAAAACATAAATTGACTAGTCCTTAGTGCCTAAAAAAGGGGATCATTGCGCGCTCTTTCTCACAAGGGCTTGTTTTATCACCTTTTCGCAAAAAAATACTTGACAAAACTTTAAAAAAGGATAATCATAGCCCTGAGTAATTTAAAACGGGAAGTGACAGCCGGTCGACTTAAAAAAACGGCTAATCACTACACTTATGGGGCGCAATCTTGTATAAGTATATTATATAAGAAAGCGCAGCCTGCACGGTGCAACGAACACCCTACAGGCCACTCACCATAACAACCTTAACACAGGAACAGGATGTCTGGCTAATGAAAAGTTTAACTCAATATCACCGCTACGCACAAGTGGACTGTATTTTTTTAAAACACATGCCCACTCACTTTGTCTGCCTATTATCCCAATATGCCGTTTATCCCACAAGATTAAACCCTAAAACGTGTGTCATGGCACGTTCATGGGCTTTGTCTATGGGAAAAACGGGGGGAAAAACAGGTTAAGTGGCTTAAGTTTGCGCTTTTATACGCACGCTTAGTCATAAAGACCCTAATGTCGTATTCAAGCAAAAACAATAGCGCGAAAGCAAAGCGCTAAGCTGCCTTAGAGCTTAGTGTGTTTGGGTTTTCTATCAAAAGCCTTGTGTGTAGGAACACGGACCTTTGGACCATTGCTTAGGGATCGGCGGGGGAATTTCCCCTCGCCGATTTTTTTAAAAACTGTTAAGGAGATAGATATCATGTTAATACTAACCCGTTCACTAGGTGAAACCATCGTCATAGGCGACAATATCCATATTGTGGTCAGACAAATCAATGGCAACAAAGTCCGTTTGGGCATAGAGGCGCCAAAGGACATTTCGGTGCACCGCTTGGAAATTTATGAGCGCATTCAAAATGAAAATGTAGAGGGATTCGATCTGGAGTTTGAAACGCTGGATGACAATCAGGATTACGACAAAGATTAATCCCGCCGCTCTCAAGGCTTGCCCCGGCGCCTAGCGCGACGGGGTGAGCGCCGCGCGGCAATGGTTTTAAATGTCACACCGTTTATATACTCTACGTATTTTATTTTCCCCAACCCTAAGGCCTAACTGCTCGCGTTTTTGTTAACGCGACAATAGCCGCACCCTCATTGCGGGCAAACCGTTTTACTAAACTTCCGCAGCAACCACTTTCGCACGCCGATCTCGTCATTGCGAGCAAATGAGTACTGGATGTATAATAGAAAATCTGACCGGCGGAAACAGTGAAATGATTACGCTACGCTACACTAAACGAATGCAGCGCGGCAATCCAGTAAAATACTCGTTCTATATACT
>VFJV01000046.1 GCA_009885895.1 Gammaproteobacteria bacterium | reverse complement strand
TGTCAGGAAAGATGTCGCCTCTGAGTTATAACAGGGACCCACTATGGCATTGTTGTTTGCTTTGTACAAGCGGCTATTTTTGCGATAGAATACAGAGTATATATTACTGATGGTGAACAATTATGCCCGATATTCATAAACAAGCGCGTGTACCGCATACAGCGGAGAAAATGTACAATTTAGTCAACGACATCGCCTCGTACCCACTGTTTTTACCTTGGTGTAAGGAAGTGGATATTCTGAGTGAAAGTGAGGACGAAATTCGCGCCACATTGCACCTGGAAAAGGGCGGTTTGCGCAAATCATTTACAACGTGCAATCGGCTCCAAAAGAATAAAATGGTAGAGATTCGATTATTAGCGGGGCCTTTTAGTCATTTGCAAGGGTTTTGGCGCTTCGTGCAACACGAAGATGGCCAGTCTGACGTTATGCTGGATATGGAATTTGAATTTGCCAATAAGCTGATAAGTTTTGCCATTGAGCCTATCTTCAGCCAAATTGCCAATTCATTGGTGGATGCCTTTAGCGATAGAGCCAAAGCACTGTATGGATAAAGCTTTGCTGGATATACAGGTGGTATATGCGCTGCCGAGTCATATTTTGGTGATAGACTGCTGTGTTCCAGCGGGCAGCACGGTCGCAGAAGCGATCCAATTATCGGATCTGAAACAAAAAATACCCGATTTGTACCTAGAAGAAGGCTTCGTGGGGATTTTCAGTCAAAAAGTGCCATTAAATTATAGTGTTGCTGCAGGCGATAGAATTGAATGCTACAGATCGATTACGGCCGATCCTAAGCTCATACGACAAAGACGGGTTGAAAAGAAGCGTAGAGTTCACATCCAAAAGAACCAGAAAAAGCTGACTACTCTGTAGTGACTTTTTGATGTATACTGCCAAAAGAGTTGGCTAGGTGATCGCTGGTTTAAATATCAGAGGAAAGTCCGGGCTCCACAGGGCAAGGTGCCAGGTAATGCCTGGGAGGCGTGAGCCTACGGAAAGTGCCACAGAAAATATACCGCCGTATTTGCTTGCAAATGCGGTAAGGGTGAAATGGTGCGGTAAGAGCGCACCGCGCTGTTGGTAACAACAGTGGCAGGGCAAACCCCACCTGGAGCAAGACCAAATAGG